>DATKMS010000090.1:0-8502 GCA_035541735.1 Candidatus Margulisiibacteriota bacterium | reverse complement strand
GCTCGGATCTTCCGCGAAGGGGTTCGAGTTGAGGATGGGATAGTCGGCGGGCGGCGCTGCCGGCTGGATATCGAACGTACACGTGTAGAGGGCACCGTCGGAAATCGGGTCAAGGCTCGTGGGCGGGCCTTGCACCACGACGCTGATGGTAGTGTCGGTCGCCGTCACATTGGTGACCGTCGCCGTGAGCACTTTTCCCAGAGAGCTGAGGCTGGAGTCGAGGATACAGCTCATGGGATCGACGCTGAATACGGTGTTGGGATAGGTGAAGTCGTTGCCTGTGCCCGCCACCTGTAGGCCGCCGGTGATCAGACTCGTAGTGACCACCACGCTGCCGCCCGGTAAGCCGATGCCGGTGCCGATGTTGATCTGCGCGAACGGCGTGTTGGTGGCCGTCGGCAGCGGCGTTTCGGTAGGTGGTTGAGTCTCGGTTGCCGTCGGCGTCTCGGTCGAGGTGTCGGTCGGATTGGGCGTCGGCGTCTCGGTGGGAGTATCGCTCGGGCTCGCCGTGGGCGTGTCGGTCGGCGTGTCCGTTGGACTGGCCGTGGGCGTATCCGTCGGTGTCTCAGTTGGGGTGTCGGTGGGTTCCGCTGTGGGCGTGTCTGTCGGCGTCTCACTCGGGGTGTCGGTTGGGCCAGGGGTTGGCGTGTCCGTGGGCGTATCGGTCGGTGTTTGCGTCGGTGTTTCGGTTGGCGTATCCGTGGGAAGCACCACTGGTGTTGGCGTCTCGGTCCGCGTGTCCGTCGGTGTCGGGACCGGCGTATCGGTCGGCGTCTCGGTTGCCGTTTCAGTCGGGGTTTCGGTTTGGGTTTGCGTAGCCGTCGGCGTTTCCGAGGGGGTCTCGGTCGGCGTATCCGTTGGTGTGTCGGTGGGTGTTTCCGTCGGCGTGTCGGTGGGCGTGTCAACCTGCGCCCACGCCCAACCGGGTGCCAGCAGGAGCAACAGCAGGACGGTCGGAAGCAACAGTCGTCGTCTGTACACGGCCAACTCCTATCGCGCCGATTCGGAGACCAGTTGAACGAGTTGCACGAGATCGGACACGGTTACACTTCCATCCCCATCGACATCAGCACCACCACAGCCAGGCGCGAAGATTCGCGTGATGAGCCCCGTGATGTCTTCCGCATCGATGTGGCCATCACAGTTCGCATCGCCTGGACCGCTTGGTGTCAGCGTAGCCGTTGGTGTGTTGCGTGGGCTCGGCGTGGGTGTCCGTGTTGGTGTACGGGTGGCCGAGGCTGGAGCGCTGCTGCGCGTCGGTGTGGGGGTCGGTGTGCGCGTCGGTGACGGCGTTCCAGTACCGTGGCTGGTGGCGGATGGCGTGGGATGAGCGCCGCTGCTCAGCGCAACAGTCACCCGGTTCGTCACAAACGAGGTCGTGGCGACATCCGGCCGGCCGTCGTGGTTCAGGTCTGCAACTGCAAGGCTGTTCGCCGCGTCATCAACGGATACCGTTTCCTCAAAACTGAATCCGCCGTCGAGGGTGCCGAGCCAGATGGCCAACCGCCCGCCGACCGGGCTCAGCAATGCGAGGTCGGCAATGTCATCGCCATCGAAATCCACCACCTGCATCGCGGAAGATGGCTGGCCTGCATCGAGTGCTACTGGTGGAGCAAAGGTGCGAGGCGTCGTTTGGCGGAGGATCAGCACCTGGTTCGATGCGAGACTCGCCACCAGCAACTCCGGCAGGGCTTCACTCGGTGAGGTGCGGATGGCCAACGCCGACGGCGCGGCGACATCGACCAACCCCACAGGTGCGGAGAGGAGGCTTGCGTCCCCGGTGCCGTAAAGCACGAACACCCGCCGCGCGTCCGTGTCGCCAACTACTACATCGGCAAGTCCATCGCTGTTGGTATCTCCGATCGCAACGGTCGAGGGCGTGGTGCCAACCTTGAAGTCAATGCCACTCGCGAACGACCCATTCCCGCGACCCAAGAGCACGGTCACGACGCCCTCGCCACTGTCAGGGGTCGAGTGGCAGACCACCAAGTCCGCTACGCCGTCGTTGTTCACGTCGGCAGCCTCGAGGCACTCCGGGAAGAACCCGTGCAGCGGATATTCATCCGGCCCGAGGAGTTGCCCACTGCCGTTGTTGCGGAATACCAGAACCACCGTCTGCGGTGGGAAAATGCTGAGGTCGTCAATCGCCAGGGCGATGTCGGCCGCATGATCGCCATTGAAGTCACCTACTGTAATCGCCTGTAGGAGGTCCCTTGAGGCATCCAGTTTCTGCCGCACTTCCGGCTGAAACGTTCCCTGTCCGCGATTCAAGAGGATCGACAACGACGGTCCGTTCTCACCCGTGTCGTTTCCGGTCACCAGATCGAGGCCGTTCTTGGCATCGATGTCACCGGCCATGACACGGAGCGGCGAACTATCAATCTGATACGTCGTTGGCATTCCGAAGAGCGGGGCGGCCAGGGCCGACCGCGCTACCGCTGTCCAAACTGTCGCGAAACAAGCCAAAAACCTTCCTACTCCCCTATTCCTCCGCCGCGGGGGTTCTCCACCAACCATCATTCAAGCAGTACCAAGAAGGGGCATTCTAGGCAGCGCCGATCGAATCTTGCAAGGAAAAAGCAACAAGGAAAAAGCGCCTGCAAACGTGGGGCACGCGAAGCTTCAGGCCTTCATTTCGCGACGTCCTGGGCCCATAACAGCGAGGCCAGCAGGCGCCTAGCTGGCCGCGGCAAGCAGTTTCCGGCCAGGCGTGAGCTCACGCCGCACGGGCTGGTAACGACTCGAACCAGCGCAGGATCGCAATGTTTTCCGAACGTGGATACGTGTGCGACAGGTCCGCAAGCTCGCGGTATTTCAGGGTTGCGCCAGCAGCCGTGAGAGTATCGCGGGCCGCACGGGCCAGTGCCACCGGGAACAGGAAGTCCTGCGCGCCGTGTACCAGGTAGATCGGCACGCCACTTGCCCGCCGCAGGTTGCCGAGCACTTCGTTGGCTGGGTGGAGCACCCCGCACAGCGGCGCCAGGGCGCGGTAGACGTCCGGGTGCGCCAAGCCGTAGAGCAGCGTGAAGGTCGCGCCGTCCGAAAGGCCGGTGAGCAGGATGCGGTCGGCGTCGATGTGACAGCGCCGGTCCAGCCAGGCAAGAATCTCCAACAACCCGCGGTCGTCCACGCCACTCCAGGTGTCCCCTGCCGCCGTTGGCGCTACCAATACGTAACCGCAACTCTTGGCTTCGCGCACCCAGGTCCACAGAAAGTCACGCCCATTGCCGCTGCCACCGTGCAGCGCCACGATGAGCGGCCAGGGGTGCTCCGGCGTAAACTGCTCCGGCACGTACACCGAAAAGCCGCCGTGATGGCCGCCGCGCCCGACGTGCACGATGCCGGTTTCGGGCGAGCCATCGTCACCGCGCCGGGCCGGCTGATCGGCAACGTTGACACCCGGCAGGAACCAGTAGTCGGCGAACGGCGGCAAGCCCGAGCGCAACTGGTAGAAGACTTCCTGCGCGCGCGCCACGTAGTGTATCGCGCCCAGGATGCGCGCGATGCGCTCGTGCGACGGGGCCGCGGAAAACGAGGTGAACAGCTCACAAGCACGCTCGACGTTTTCGAATCCTTCGTTGAAGCGCTCGGCAAACGGTGCCAGCTCGGACGGTGGCGGACTGGCGTCGAGCGCCGCGCGGCAGGCACGCAGTGTGCCGGCGTGTGTTGCCTCGGTCTGTTCGGCCAGCGCCACTGAACGATCCGGTGCCAGATGCTCGCTGGCGTGCTCCATCCATGCGAGAAACACGCGGGCGGCGTTTGCCGCGTCGAGTGCGGCGCGCAGATAGCGAGCCTCGTCTGCTGCGCTGTCGGCCACGTGCGGTCTCCCGCGGCACTGTAGCGCGCGGCGTTCGCCGGGCAAGCGTGCTCACGGCGCTACTACTCGGTAGTGTTGTCCGAACGATCTCCCTTGCGGTAGACAGGAGACGCGTCAGTAGTTCTCTGGACTCACGCATCCCATGACCACCGCACCCGTGACTTTGCTCTTCACCGACCTGGCCGACTCCACCGAGCTGCTGCAACTTGCCGGCGATGAGCGGGCGCAGCGGGTCTTTCAGGCGCACCATCGGCTGCCGACACGCTTCGTCGCCGCGCATGGTGGGCAGGAAGCGAGGTGGCTGGGCGATGGCTGGATCACCGTGTTCGCCTCGCCCGCCGAGGCGGTGCGCTGCGGCGTGGCGCTGCAGTTGGCGGCGCGCCGCCGGGCGGCGAGTGCACGGCTGGCCATCCGCGTCGGCCTGCATGTCGGCGAGGCGCTGCGCGACGAGACCGATTACTTCGGCACGCCGGTGATCATCGCGCGCCGCTTGATAGGCGCTTACGAGGCGGACGCCGCGCTATGGGTGTGCGTTGGCGACTGCGGTGGCACTCACACCGTGGCGGTCTGAAGGCGACTCCCTCACAGGTTCCCCAGCCTGCACTCGGGGCACGGCGGGCCGACCTTCCAACGGGGCGGCAACTCGCGGCTGGGTGGCGGGATGCCCAACCGTCGGCCTTGCACGCATGGCATTCCCACAGGCGCTACAGCAACATCACGATGATCATCCAGGCGGTGAACAATGGGCTGAACGGCTGCGGGTGACGGGCGATTCTGTGGTGCGTTGCGATAGGGCGCGACAGGCGCTGCTGGTCATGCTCAGTGGCCGAGCACACCGCCGACGTGGCGGCGGCGTGCAGGAAACCAAATGTGCCGTGCGCGAATGGCAGCAGATTTGTGGCAGGGATCGCCGGTCCGGCTCCCTACCTGGTCGTAGCTTCCGGTCGTGCGTAGGGCATGCGAGCGTCCACACCAGCGAGGGGTCCGAAGTGTCGTACATTGAAGGTGTAGAAGGGGACGCTGAGCCGCGCCGCAATGGCGGCGATCAGGCAATCCATGATGCCCGTTCCGTGGCTCAACCGGTGCGCGGCGAACCACTCGAGCGCCCGCTGCGAGTCGCCGGTCTCAAGGTGCTGGACCGCGAACATTTCCAAGCGTTCCCGAATGCTGGCCTGTTCGGCGGTGCTGCGGGCACCCTGCAGCAATTCCATTAGGACGATGACCGGAATTCCAATGACCTCATTGCGGTTCGCGGACACCCAGCCGGCCGCTTGCGAGCTACCACGGAAGAAGTCGATTAGCACGTCGGAATCAACGAGCAGGGTCAGCTCAGCCATGCGGGCGCTGCTCGGCACGTTGTCGCAGTTCCCTGGCGAACTCGAGGCTGTCGGTGATGTCGGTGCGATCCTTCCAGATGCCGAACAGACCCGAGGCGAGCAAGTCGGCCCCCGTGCTGCGCGCCACGCTCGGCGTCTCCGCAGACCGCACGACCACTTCCGCTGGGCCCGCCGGAACTTCGTCCGGCACCTGAACGATCAGACGGTGGTCCACCGGAATGACGGTTTTGATCGTCGCACTCTTCATGGCCTGCCAGCTCGGATCACACCGCTCAGAGGGTGCGCCTTGCCAAAGAATTGGTCAAGCGCAACGGCCAAGCCCGGGCGAATGCCTCTGGCGTTCGATAAAACAACCGGTCCGCGCACTATGGCCCTTGCCGGGGTTTCAACCGGCCAGTCTCTCAGCCGACGCCGGCCACCACCGGCGAGGAAAGGATCGTCATGCCGACGGGGAAATCGACGCGGGGGACGCGCCCATGAAGGTGTGCTCTCAACGTCGTTACCACCGCGTACGGGTGCCCTATGATGGAGGACCCTCACCTGCCACCCGCCGCTCATCCGCCCATGGACGCACCCACGGCAGCAAACCCAAGGCGGGCAGGGCCAGCACGAATGTGACGGCAAAGTAGGCCGCGTAGCCGAGGTGCGCCGTGCCCCAGCCGCTGAACGCGCCGGCGAGCGAGCGGGTGAAGCCGAAGATCGCCGACAGCAACGCGTACTCGGTGGCGGCGCGCCGCTTGTCACAGATGTGCATGAGAAAGGCCAGAAAGGCGGCGGTGCCGAGGCCACCCGTGAAGCTTTCGCACAGCGACGCGGCGTAGATGCCCGGGCGCCCGAGGTCGAGGTAGGCCACGCCCGCGTACCCGAGGTTGGACACCGCCTGCAACAAACCGAGCGTCCACAGACCACGAAAGATCCCCCAACGCGTCGTCAGCACGCCGCCGGCGAGCGCTCCCACAATGCTCGCGGCCACACCGAGAGTGGTCGAGATCAAGCCAATCTCTTCGACGCTGAGACCGCGATCGACCCAGAACGGCTTGATCATCGGACCCATGCTGCTGTCGCCGAGTTTGTAGGTCAGCACGAACAGAAAAATGAGCGGCGCGCCCGGGCGCACCAGCCAGTCCCACAAAGGGCGAAACCACGCCTGCGACGTGTCAGCAACCGGCAAGTGCAGCGCTGGGCTGCGTGCCGCTGCCACCGCCAGGGCCACCAACATCACCGCTGCCACCGTGAAGACCGCAGCCCATCCGAGTGTGCCCGCGAGCACCACAAGCCCGCCACCACCGACGATCAGTGCCACGCGATACGCCGACACGCGCACGCCGTTGGCCACGCCTTCCTCGCCGCTGTCGAGCAGGCCGATGGTATAAGCGTCGATGGCGATGTCCTGCGTCGCCGACGCCGTCGTCAACACAATCAGCAGGGCCCAGAGCCAGACGCCAGGCTGCGACGGCGATAACTGCGGCAGCACGCCCAACACCACCGCCATCGTCAGCAGCGCGGCAACGATCCACCGCTGCCGCGTTCCAAAGCGATCGACCAGCGGCGACCACAGCACCTTCAGGGTCCACGGCGCCCCGAGCAAACTCATCAGGCCAATCTCGGTGAGTGAAACCCCGTGGGTGCGGAAGTAGACCGGCAGGTTGTCAACGACGATGCCGAAGGGGAACCCTTCGGCAAAGTAGAGCACGCTGATCCAGAAGAGCTTCCGCCGCAGATCCATCCGCCCCGCCGCCAATCGCGTCCTTGTAGCACATTATCCCTTCTCTTGGCTTGCGGAGTCGTGCTAGGAACGGGGCGTTCCGATCACTGCGGAGGTCCTCATGGCCCACTACGAGCGTCTGGGCGCCCTGGATGCGTCCTTTCTTGGGATCGAAGACGAGAGCTGCCACATGCACGTCGGCGGCGTGCTGATCTTCGATATCGGCCCCTTGCGCGCGCCTCGTGGCGGTGTCGACGTTGAACGCATCCGTCAGGCGATCCACGCGCGCCTGCATCTGGTGCCGCGCTTCCGACAACGCCTCGCATATATTCCCTACGAGCGCATCCCCATCTGGGTGGACGACGAGCGCTTCCGCCTGGCCTATCACGTGCGCCACGCCGCTCTGCCGCAGCCGGGTGACGAGCGCGTGCTGAAACGCCTGGTCGGCCGCATCATGTCCCAGGCGCTCGACCGCAAGCGCCCGCTCTGGGAGATGTGGGTGGTCGAGGGACTGGACGGCGACCGCTTCGCGCTGATCAGCAAAACGCATCACTGCATGATCGACGGCATCTCCGGCGCCGACCTGATGTCGGTCATCATGAGCCCGTATCCGGAGCCCAACACCGCAGCGCCCGAGCCGTGGACGCCGCGGCCGCGCCCGACTGACACGCGCCTGATCTTCGACGAAACGCTGCGGCGGGCCGCGCAGCCCCCCGCCGTTGTGCGCGCCGTCTACGAGGCCGTGCGCGATCCGGAGACCAAGCTGCGCGAGTTCACCGAAGCCGCCGCCGGCGTCGTCGAGGCCTTCGCACCGGCGTTGAGCCCGGTGTCGCCAACGCCGCTCAACGTCGAGGTCGGACCACACCGGCGCTTTGACTGGACGGAGATGAGGGTCGCCGACCTGAAGGCGGTGAAGAACGTGCTCGGCGGGACGCTCAACGACGTCGTGCTGGCCACGGTGAGCGGCGCGCTGCGCACGTTCTTCGCGCGCCGCGGGCTGGATCCCGACGAGCTCGAAATCCGCGCCATGGTGCCGGTGAGCGTGCGCTCGAACGACGAACGCGGCCACCTGGGGAACCGCGTCACGCAGCTCACTGCGCCGTTGCCGGTGAAGCTTGTCGATCCCGTCGAGCGACTGCAGGCGGTGCGCGAAACGACGGCGGGCCTGAAAGAGTCGCGCCAAGCGCTCGGAGGCGAGGTGCTGACCGCCATCAGCGAGTGGACAGTGCCGAACCTGCTGGTGCAGGCGGTGCGTCTCGCCGCACGGGCGCGACCGTATAACCTGATCGTCACCAACGTTCCCGGCCCGCAGATCCCCCTCTACCTGGAAGGCGCGCCGATGCGTACGTCCTATCCTGTCGTGCCGCTATTCGAGAACCTGGGGCTCGTCGTTGGCCTGTTCAGCTACAACGGCGGCCTTTACTGGGGCGTCAACGCCGACTGGGAACATATTCCCGACCTGCACGATTTCATTGTCGCGCTCGAGGACGCGTTCCGCGAGCTGCAACGTGCCGCGCAGGCAGCGCCCAGCCGCCCGCCGGCAGCGGCCAAGCGCCGGCGCACGGCGCGCAAGGCAGCACAGGCGTGATGGAGAGAGACAACAGACAACAGACGGACAGACAACGGATCAGAGACAGCCCAGT
>DATKMS010000089.1:0-3813 GCA_035541735.1 Candidatus Margulisiibacteriota bacterium | reverse complement strand
ACGAAATCTCCCGGTTTAAGCACGCAAGTCTCGGCGCCGAATTCGTCATGCTCTTTCAAGTCTTTGGTGACCCAAAAGCCTGCGTCGGCCAAGGCTTGTAACCCCTTGGCAACTGACACCTTGAAGTCCTTCAGCTCTTTGAGTTTCGTGAACCGAAAGCCCAGGCAAAGGTCAACCGAGGCCTCACCCCACTGGTCGTCCTCCAGCGGTGGATCGAACACGATCTGTCTCGCCCGAACCGCCCTCCGGATATCGGGCTGCGACAAGATCATTCAAGCGGCAGCGGGTTGCAGGTGAGCATTCGCCCAGCCGCTCGACACCGACGCAACACCTGATGCTGTTGTAAAGAACGACCCGGGTATTCGAACCTTCACGATTCTGGCAGACACTTGGTCAACTACTCCGAGAACGTAGCCGTGTGTTCCCTCGCCCTGTCGGAGATGCTCAGGGCGGACGAAGCCGGAAATCATTCCCGAATCGGTTTCGATCGTTACCAGGCGATCGTCGAAGGGCCCTGGTCGAATATCGCAGGGAATCGCCACAGGCTGCCCGCTCCGAAACTTTGACACGGTCCACCTCCACCCTCAGACTCTCCTATCGTTCACGTGTGGCCGATCTGTCAAGGGAACTGCGGCTCACTGGCCGCCCTTCGGTGACGACACGTTTCGGTTGAGTTCGTAGACGACCTGCTTCGGATACGCCGTCCTCGCTACCGCCCCTTGAACACCGGCTGGCGGCGCTCGACGAAGCTCAGCGCGCCCTCGCGATGGTCTTCGGTGGTGAAGAGATACGCCAGTGTCTGGCCGATGTAAGCGCCGAGGTCGGACACGTCACCGTACGTCGCCCGGCGCAGCCCTTCCTTCATGTAGCGCAGCGCCAGGGGGGCGTTTGCCGCGATGCGTCCCGCCAGATCATGCGCCGCGGCGTGTAACTCGGCGTGCGGCACGACGCGGGACACGAGACCGATGCGCTCGGCTTCGCGTGCGTCGATGACGTCGCCGGTGAACAGCAGCTCGGCGGCACGCGACGGGCCGACGACCCGGGGCAGCCGCCAGAGGCCACCAAGGTCGGCGATCAGCCCGCGGCGGATGAAGAGTTCGCCGAAACGCGCCTGCGCGCTGGCGACGCGGATGTCGCACAGCAGGGCGAGGTCCATGCCCCAACCGACGGCAGCTCCGTTGACGGCAGCGATCACCGGGCGGTCGCATTCGAGCACCGCCATCGCCGCCGGCGTCGGACGCGGCCGTACCGCACGCAACGCCGCAACTGCCGCGTCGCGCTCTTCACCCAGCATGATGGCCTTTACGTCGTCGCCGCTGCAGAACGCCGGATCCGCACCGGTGAGCACGACGCAGCGCACCGCAGGATCACGCTGCGCCTCGCGGAACGCCGCCTCCAGCTGCGCGTAGGCGTCGCGGTTGAGGGCGTTGCGCACCTCCGGACGATTCAAGGTAATGGTCGCAACGTGCTCGGCCAACCCGTAGCGCACGAGGGTGAAGTCCATAGGCGTATCCTCATCTTGCGCGGACCGTAACCCATCCGCCGCTCCTGCCGCAACTGCAGCCTCGCGACCGTTGCTACGCAGCAAACGACGATGCCCTCCGACGCAGCATCGGCACAAGAGGACCACTGTGCGGTCATTCTTTGGCGCCTTGTTTCTTGGCCTTCTCCGCGGCTGGCTTGTCCGACTTTTCCTCGGGGGAGCGGCCCAGCAACCGCAAGACGAGCGGCAGCGCGGCGGTGATCGATGCGATCGTGCCGGTCGTCACATTGAGCAGGCCGGGCTGCGTAACCCATAAGAACGCCACCCCGAGAACAACGATCATCAGCACCGGCGTCTGCAGCTTCGACCAGCTACTGCGCTCTCCGTGGCGTTCCCATTCGGCGATTTGCTGTCGTGGTGCGTGCCGTAGGACGACCTCGCGGAAGCCCCTGGGGAGACGGAACGCCGGCGCGCGTCGGATCAGCTGACGCTGCGCCAGATTGCCAATGGCGCTTACATTGTTCGGGTTGAGAAAGCCTTCTTGCGCCAGTTGCGCCAGGATCAGGCGCTCTTCCTCGCTGCATTGCGCCCATATCGCCTCGTAGCCCTGCGGATCGATCTTCGGCAGACCGGCGGGCTCCGGCCATGGCAGGTCCCAGAGAAACACTCGGTCGGCGATCGACCACAGGAGCCGGAACACCAGCACCCCGGCAATCAGGGCAACCATTGCTATCAGCCACCAATCCGCCCCGCTCGGTGACACGATCGAGGCAACAGACGCCTGCACCCACAGGTGCCCGTTCGCCGGCCGTCCCGCGCCGCGTTCCGCACGCCCTGAGGCATCGACGCGGTCGTCGCAAAGAGTCAGCCGCAACTCCCGCATTCCGTCACCCATCCAGCGCCATGCCCACCGCCCATCGCTGGCGCGGTCGTACGTCATCTGGCTCAACAGGCTGGCCCTGTCGTTGTGGGCCGGCAACGCCCGCATCAATATCGAGCTGATGTTGTACTGCAGGGCCCGTACGAGGTCATTTTCTTCTCTCGTTGGGGTACACACCAGGTGCGCCCACAAGAAGCTCGTTAACGGGCAGCGCTTCGTGTCCTCGGACAGACACGGGTTTGCCGCACCAGAGTCCGCGGCGAGGTCTGCGCCCCCGGTCAGCGACGACGACTCCACGAAGAGGCGCGCGGCGTAAACATCGCGCCGGTCTTGCAACCGCTCGTCCAACGCCCAACTAGCCAGAGCACGCTGCCGATAGTCCTCGCGCAGACGATTCGCGCGCTGGACGAGCGACTGCGCAAACTGCAGTTGGCCCAACTTGACGAGCGCGATGGTACCGCCCTGGTAGGCATCCATGAAAAAGACGGCCGCCGGAAAGACACCAAGCACCACGAGCCAGAGGGAAAGCATGCTCACGTAGGCGGCCTGAAACGCCCGCCTGCCGCCTCCCCCGGACCCGCGGCGCGACAGCCCGCTCGCGCCCCATGCGCACGCGGTGAGGCCGACGGCGAGACCACCGTACCGATCACTCGCGCACCCCAGCACGATCGTGCCGGCGACGAGGGCGACCAGCAGCGCGACGGCACGTTGCCATACGACAAGCTGCCGGCCGCGATTGAGGTGGAGGTACAGGAGCGCAAGAGTCAGCGGCGGGAGCGCCATGACCAGCGTCGCCCGGGCCAACGCGTCACCGCGGCGGACGACGACGATCGCCGTCGCCATGGTGAGCAGCAGCAGCAGGGCCGCCTGCCAGTACAGTGCTGCGCGGGCCGGATCCGGCCACAGCCATTCGGCGCGATAGCGGCGGCGCCACAGCTGCAGCCCCAGCCCACCAACGACGCACGCCGCGACGTACAGACCGAACATGGCCAGCCACGCTTCCGCGACGCCAATATGCATCGTGTCGATGAATCCCCGATCGTAGAACGCCACCACCGACCATGGCGTGTTTTGCAGAGGCGCGGTGTACAAGCGATGCGCCTTGGCAGTGTAGGCGCCGGCCACGGACTCGGCGCGCCGCGCCTGGACGGCGGCGATGAGCGCACGCGCGTCTTCCGATTCCTGGAAGAAGTTCTCTTGCAAATTGTGCGTGGCATCGGAATGGAAAAGCACGGTGCCGGTGTCGTCGAGCACGGCGAATCCAAAGCCTGGCGGAACCACCGGACCGATCAGAGACAGCAATGGCGTGGCGATCAAGGCGACCTGCGGATCGACGGTGTCCCAGATGGCGACCGCGAGCACGACCGTATTCTCGCCGTCGATGCGCGAGCGCACCGGTTGAATGGCAAATCGGATTGGTCCATCGCGGCTGGCCTCATCTTCGCTGCAC
>DATKMS010000088.1:0-18877 GCA_035541735.1 Candidatus Margulisiibacteriota bacterium | reverse complement strand
GTATATTGCGGCCACTCTACCGGCAAGCTGACAATGCGACGATCGCGAGCCCTGCTGTGTGTTTGCCTGGCCGCAGCCAGCGCCTGCTGCTCGCCGTGTTCCTGCCCGGCCAGTCGACGCGGCTGTTCAAACTGCCGCTGGGGCGAGATCCAGACTCGACGGAGGCGCTGAGCCCGTGGCGTCGACCGGACAGCATCCATGTACCGGGGGAAGAGGCTCTCCAGCCAGCCCCTGCAGACGACCCGGTGGAGTTGCGCTATCGCGTCCGCCGCGTGGGCGAGGATTGATCGTTACCCGAGGTTGTGGAAGACCTTCTGAACGTCCTCGTCCTGCTCGAGGGTGTCGACCAGCTCTAACGCCCCTTTGGCTTGATCGTCGGACAACTCCATCGGCGTGAGCGGAAGGTACTCCGACTCGGCGGAGAGCGGCTTGATGCCGCGGTCCTCGAGAGCCTTTTGCAGGCGGCCGAAGTCGGCGAACGCGCAGCGGATCACGAGCTGCGGCTCACCCTTCTCGCCCGTGCTCTCTCCCATCTCCTCGAGGCCGTAGTCAATGAGGTCGAGTTCCAGCTCATCCTGGTCGATGCCGGCGGGATCGAGACGGAAGACGCCCATCCTTTTGAAGAGAAAGCCGACGCTGCCGCTCGACCCGAGGTTGCCGCCGCCCTTGTTGAAATGATTGCGCAGGTTGGAGACAGTGCGGGTCGGGTTGTCGGTGGCAGCCTCCACTAGGATCGCCACCCCGTGCGGCGCGTAGCCTTCGTACAGAATTTCTTCGTAACTCGCGGTGTCCTTGCCGGCAGCGCGTTTGATCGCCGCCTCGACTTTGTCTTTCGGCATGTTGACCGCGCGCGCGTTTTGGATGACGCGGCGGAGTTGGGGATTGTTCGCCGGATCCGGACCACCCGCCTTCACCGCAATGACGATGTCCTTGCCAATGCGGGTGAACTGCTTGGCCATCCGGTCCCAGCGGGCGAACATCGTATGTTTACGGGTTTCGAATATGCGTCCCATAGCTGTGCGAAGAGAAATTAGACGTTGTCGCTGTCAGGCTCAGGCGGAGCAATCTTTGCCGAGCGGGCGCAGTGTAGCCCAACCAACGCGGCCGATCAAAGGCTGCGCACATCTCGGTGCCTGTGCTAGCGATGGGCCGTCGCGGGGAATTTTCGGATCACCGGGGCATACCCGAAGTGACAAATTTGGGCATCCCATCGAAACGAGGATGACGCTGCGTTGACACATCCCGGCCGATTGCCGCCGAACCGCTGGGCACCCGACATGGCATAGGCCGTACGACTCGATTGATTTCTCCGCATCTTGCGCCCACGAGATGCCACTCGACCGTCAGCAAGCAGCCCGGGAATTCAGGCGAGCGTTCAGCTACTTGGCTGCAGTCTCGACGGTGCTATCCGAGATGCGCTTCCGTAGGAACGAGCGCCTGCGGTTGCACGCCGCGCGTTCTCCTTTGGCGGATCGGCACGATGATGGCTAATGAAGAGCTCGGAAGAGCGCATCTGACGTCTGAGAAGAACATGCGAAGGGAAATGCAGCACACGCTTCGCAACTTACGACGAGCTGGATTCGCGCCGGTGGAACGGCTCGCCGCAACTGATCCTGGTCTCGTTGCAGCCTGGACCTTGCGAGCAGCTCGCGGGTGGACTGACAGCATGCTGGCATGAGGGGGAGAAACGTGTCGAAGACTCTGGAGGCGGGCTCGGCAAAGCAGAGAAGAATCTTGGTCGTCGACGATGACCCGGACCTCGTACGCATGGTACGGTACATACTGCGAGATGCGGGTTACAGTGTAACCTACGCTTACACCGGCACGGCCGGCATACAGAAGGCAAGGACCGAAAAGCCCGATCTGGTCCTGACCGACCTGGCCATGCCCAATGTGAGTGGCCTCGACGTGATTGAGACGCTCCACGGGGTTCCTGAAACCCGGGATATTCCAATTCTGGCCATCACAGGGCACGCGGCGGAGAGTATCGGCCAGGCGGCACAGCAGCTCGGTTGCACGGACCATGTCTTGAAACCCTTTACCGCCGAGCAACTCCTGCGGCGTATCGAGCAGTGCTTCGATCTGGCCTCCGAAACCGCTCCACACACTCCATTAGACGACCCCCAACCCAGCGAGCTACGCCTCCGAACCTGACCAGACCAGTCAGGCCACTGACGGCGAGTTGCTCAGCACCTCGTCGGCCGCAAGGCAGCTGCCTACCTGCGCGCGGTTTGCAAGCGACACGCCTCGCGCGCCTCGGGCGAGACGTCCCAACTCCTCAGAATGCCGTTCCAGCTTCCTGACACCAGGCGATCCCCGTTTGCACTGATCGCCACGGCTGTCACCAAGCCGTCGGGCGCATCAATTGTACGCAGACAACGACCAGTGGCTACCTCCCACAGACGAACCGTGCCATCCCAGCCGCCGGAGGCGGCCCAGACCGCGTTGGCACTCAAGGACGTTGCGGCAACCAAGGCGCGGTGACCGGAGAAAACACGCAGGCATCGTCCGCTGTGCCGGTCCCACAGCCGCAGCGTGGTATCCCAGCTCGCGGAAAGAATCAGCTCGCCGTCCGTGCTCATCCGCACTGCGGACACTGAGTGGGTGTGTCCGGAAAAGCTCTTGACGCAAGAACCCGTCTCGACATCCCACAAACGAATGAGGTAGTCATCCCCGCCGCACAGGGCGTACCGTCCGTCGGCGCTCAAGAACACCGATTTGATGGCGGCGGTATGTCCCTCGAATACGCGCAAGCATTCACCGCTGCGGGTATCCCACAACTGCATCGTCAATCCCTCTGTGTGCTCGCTGCTCTTCTGCGCCGCCCAGAGGAGCCAATGGCCGTCTGCGCTCAGGGCCAGGGACGCGATCCGGCCCGACTCGCCTGCGAATACCCGCTGACAAGCAGCGGTCGCAACATCCCAGACGCGAATCGTTCCGTCATCACCGCCCGTGAGGACTGCGCGGGCATCAGCACTCAGCACCGCCGCCGCCACGCCGCCGCGATGTCCTTTGAGGATCTGCAAACACCGGCCGGTCGGGACCTCCCAAACCGTCGCCGTTGCATCGTCGCAGGCGGCCACAGCAATCCTGCCGTCCGCACTCACGTCCGCCGCTGAAATCAACCCGGAATGCTGCCCTGCGAGCGCAGCAGGTTGCCGGTTCCGGCTGCACAGCCGCACGCGTTCGAGCCCCTGGAGCACTTCGATTGCACCAGGTCGCTCGCGTAGTGCCTCTTGGAGAGACGCTTCTGCCGAGGCGAGGTCGCCGCGTTCGAGGTGAGCCAATCCGAGCAACCAGCGCCGTTTCCAGCTCTCACTGGCCGGCAAGACGGCTCCCTCGAGGAGTTGCGTGAGCGCTTCATCAGTGATCGTGCCCTGCCGCCAGTGCGTCACGGTGCGGTTGAACAGTGAGTCCAAATGCTGCGGGTCGAGCTCCAGCGCAGCTTCCCACGCACGCTCAGCGGCTGCCGAATTGCCGCTGCCTATGGCGGTTACGGCGGCTGCATTCAATCGGTCTGCCTCCGTCACCTCGGGGGACACGCCCGCGTGGGCTTGGCGGTAGGCCATCTCGTAGATCGCTGAGAACTCGTCGCGGATTTCCTTGATGCCGGATGGGCGGCCCGCCGCATCCCAAGCAACGCACCGCTGCAGGAGAACCGCGAGCCGCCGACGTGCGTGGCCCTCGTCCAAGTGGAGTTCTGGGTTTGCCGGCGGCGCGTCCCCTGAGGTGCTGACATAGGGACGGACGCCCCCGAACACCTCCCACAAGCAGACTCCCAGCGCAAATACATCACCTGAGGGCGCGATCACCGTCGGTTGCCGCCAGCGTTCGGGCGCAACGTACGGCGCTGCCCGCAGCATCGCCGTCAGCGCGTGCGCCTCGCTGACATCCCGCGCCGATCTCGTCCCGCGTAGGGCGGTTGGTGCGGCAGGCGACGTGCCGGACAGCAGCAGTCCGAAGTCAACGAGTTTCGGCACACCCCCAGGGGCGATCAAGATGCTGTCCGGCGTGCAAGCGCCATGGGCGATGCCGCGAGCGTGCGCGTGCTCGAGCGCGTGACACACTTGGATGGCCATTTCGAGACCGTGCCGCAACCGGTCCTCCTGCTCGCCTGCCAACCACTCGCGTAGAGTGCCCCCTTCCACGAACTCCGTCAGAATCAACGGCACGCCGTCGAGGGAATAGAGGTGAAAGCAAGAGACGATGTTGGGGTGCACTCCGAGCGCGATCCAATGCTCGGCGCGGTCGGTGACCTGCTGACGTGCCCCGGGAGTCGAGACAAGCTGCGGGTCGGGAACGCGCAGTGCCAGATCCATGTTCCACTGCCGGTGGCGGACCAGGTAGACTGAGCCGATGTCACAGGTGGCCACGAGTCGCAGCACGTCGTACGTATCGCCTATCTGTTTGCCGGCGGCGATCGAGGCCAGCGCGTTACCGGTCGGCTCATTTGCAGAAAGCCAACCTGCTGAAGAAGGGATTTCTCCGGCATCCACGCGCGCCCGTTTGGCAGGCGACACAACTTCACGGATGTCGACAGGCGCGCGCCGCCGCGGTTGGACATCGAAAGCCAAGTAGACATGCATCCACTCCAAGGCACGATCCCAAAACAGCAGGATGCGCTCGCGGAGGGGAAGCTTGCTCTGCGACGCCGGCTCAGAGGCTTCGGACATGCCTCGAAATTATCACGGGGGACCGGCGCTTGCACACTTCCCGGCGCCGTCGTCGGGGCTCACCTCACAGGCTGGCGCGCGCGAGCGCGCCCTGCAACAGCGTGCGCACGTCGACCCGTGCCCGCAGGCGTGCACACAGCAGAAACGTGCCGACGAGCTTGCGGTTCACGAACACCGCATCCGGCGGCGGCAGTCGGAAACCGCCCGTGCGGAAGGCAAGCTCGAGGCCGACGTCCCGAACACGTCCCGGCAGCTTCGACGCGGCAAAATCGTACGCGCCGCGGTGACGGAACGGCTCGCAGCCGAAGAGAAACAGGTCGATGAACGCGCTCTGCACCTCGGCTACCGTGTCCGCCCGCAAGAACCCGATCTCCTGCAGCGCTCCCTGAAGTGCGGTGCGATCGCTGTTGGCGGCGGCCTCGAAGGCGTGCGCATACCCACGGGCGAACTGCGGCGGGATGTCCCGACTGCCGCCGAAATCGAGCAGCGCCACCTGTCCCGTCGCCGCCAAGAACAGATAGTTGGCGAAGTTGGGGTCGCTCTGCACGAAGCGGAACTCGAATAACTCGCGCAGCACCAACCGATAGAGCAGCATACCGATGTGATCACGCAGGCGCTGCGGATATGCGTGCTGGCCGAGCGTTTCGAGGGGTATGCCGTCGATGAAATCCATGGCCAGGATGCGTGCAGTCGTAAAGTCTTCGTGGACACGCGGCACGACCAAATCCGGCTCGTCGGCGACCAGAGCACGATACCGGCGCTGCAACTCGGCCTCGGTGTAGTAATCGGTTTCCCGGCGCAGCTGTCGCTTGGCCGCGGCGAGCAGTTCGGAGAAATCCACCTCGCGCGGGAGCACGTGGGTCAGACGCAGGATGGCGGCGACGTTCTGCACGTCGCTGTCGATGCTGTGGGCCACGCCGGGATACTGGATCTTCAGGGCAAGTTGACGGCCGTCAGCGGCGGTGGCGCGATGCACTTGGCCGATCGAAGCCGCCGCCACCGGGACGCTGTCGAAGTCGCGCAAGCGCTGCTCCCAGCCGGCGCCAAAGGCCTGGCCCAACATCCGGCGCAGTTGCGCTTGCGGCATCGCGTCCGCCTCGGCCCGCAAGATGGCCAGCGCGTGGGTGACCTCGGGCGGCAAGACGTCTGCTCCTTGCAGCGACAACATCTGACCAACCTTCATCGCGGCGCCCCGCAGTCCCGACAGCCGTCTGGCGAGACGCCGGGCGTTCGCCTCGGTCAGCATCAGGCTGTGGGCGCCTGGACTCCCGGCAATGCGGCGCACGCCCTCGGCCACCGCCCCGAGAGCGACTTCGCCGGCCAGCCAGCCGAACCGGGCGAGCCGTTCGATGCGGCCGGCCGGCACGCGCGACCGCCGTAATGAACGTGTTGGACGCGTCATCGAGAGAGCCGACCCCATCCCGCGTGCCACGCGCCGGTGATCACGGCCGACTGAACTCCTCCGGCCGCGCCGCCGGCTTGTTCCAGCGCCACAGGCGGCCAGCGCGCTCGGCGCCCTCGCCGGTGAGCGCGAAGTAGACGAAGTAGGCGTTCTTCGCCAGCGGCACCCACGTCCCGACGTTGAAGTAGGTGCCACCGTTGGCCAGCGGCCAGCGTCCTGCTTGGTGCGAGTGACCGAAGATCACGTACGGGACACTGAACCGGTGCCCGATACGGTCGGCGATGCGGCGGAGATTTTCATAATCCAGGATGCGACGTGCCCGCCGCCGGCCCACCAGAGCCAGGACGCTCCCAACCATCGCGCTCAAGCCGACGGCCGGCAGCCTGACGTTGTGCGGGGACACCGCCAGCATGACGGCCAGGGCTCCGACCAGCAGGCTGCCACAGGCGAGTAGGTCGATGCCGAGAAAGCGCAGCGCTCGCCCCACGCTGCGCATCAGCGGCGTCGCGTGCAGCGCATGGACGGCCGCCGTGGTACCGGGCTGCAGACCCAGACGTGCGTCCGCGTCGGCGAGGCGGCGCTCGTGTTCCAAACACACGCCGCGCTCCGCGTCCGCATCCGGGCGGCCGCTCTTTGCCACGATGCCACGGACCATCGCGGCATACAGCCGCACGGCACGCGGGATGAACGCGAGGTTGCCGCGCAACACCCAGACGACGTACTCGCCGGCGGAGCGGATGTTCTCCACGGCCATCGCGTCCAGCAACTTGATCTGGTTGGCGAAGTAGCGGATCGACAGATCCGAGATGGAATTCTCGATGCGCGTCGGCCGCGTCGGCACCACCGGGTGGAGGAAGTACTCGAACGAACAGAATGGGTCGTACTGGCAGCCATGCTCGACGTAGAGCACCTCCGGGACGTACCAGAACCACGGCGCGAACTGCAGCCGCTGCGACACGGCCTCCTTCATCGCCATGTAGCTGACGTCGGCGGGATGGTGCTCGGCGATCAACCGCCGGAGGTGCTCCTGCACCTCCGGCCAGATCATCTCCGTGTCGTGATTGCCGCGCAGCACGACAACGTGATTGCCTTCGGCAATGAAGCGCGCCAGGCTCAGCAGGAGCTGCGGGTGGCTACTGCGCAGGATGCGGTCGAGCTTCCAGCGCGACTTGTCCGCCTCGGTACCGGCTCCGTAGCGCATCTCGGACTGCGAAAAGGTGACTCCATGCAGCAGTCGGTCGCCCGGTGTGGGCAGATCGGTGACGTAGCGGAACTCGATGAAGTCACCGGCAATGATGAGCGTCCACGGACGGGTCGACGCGCGGTGCAGGCGATAGTAGCGCAGAAAATCGGCGAACTCCGCATCGAAGTGATACAGCCCCTGCGTCGGATTTTCGAAGCCGCCGCGCACGTGCAGGTCGCTGACGATGAGATAGTTGGCAGCGGCGGGTGTCGGGGTCGGAGTGACCGGCGTGCGCACCCGGAAGTTGTAGATACCTCGGTGCGCCGAGTAAACCGGCACGCAACCGGTGATCAGGGATTCGGCGCGCCGGCTCGGTAAGACTACAGAAAGTTTTCCGTGAAACGGATCTGCTGGACGTAGACGAAGCGCGGCGTGAGCGGCGGCAGGTAGGCCACGTTCTGGAAGTTGGGATCGAAGTTCCACACGCGCTTGGGCGGATCGTAGACGTTGCAGCCGTTCTTCGTCGGCGGAGCCCCTGTGTAGGAGCCTCCCGTCCCACACCATGGACCGCTTACGGTTTGTGGTGTGCCGAGGCTGACGAATGAACCGAGATAGTTCAGCGTGTTCGCGCTGCCCCAACTTTCATGGAAGCGCGGATAGTTCTCCAAGCCGCCGTTGTAATTGCCCGCGGTGGTGGCATCGACGCCGGCGAGGAACGCCGCGTTGATCGTCGTCGTGGTCGCCGCCCGGCTGGCATCGCCCAGGCTGCGGTTACTCTGGCAGTCGTTGATGCACGTCCCCGCGGCAGCGTTGGAACTGAGGTAGTTGTTCGACATGACGTTTAGCGCATCGCCGACGATCGATGACGGTTGCCAGAGATTTGCCGGAGTAAACACGCCTCCAGCACCCGGCGGCGCATTGTAATCGCCCTGCACGTAGACCGCACGATCGCTAGCGACGGTGATGCCCGTCGGGTCGTTACCCAGGGAACCAAGCGATGGGAATGGTAGGGTCTGCGAGCCGAACACGCGCACGCCGAAGCCGAAACCGTTGACCGAGGTGGCGGACGGGTTATTGGCGTCGTACACCGTGGTGTACAGGACAATTCCCCCATCCGTCGTGTCGGATTTATTGAAGAATGGGCTACCCTGGTCGATGTTCCATTGCAGGAGGTCCCTTACGTTGATGTTGAGCAGGTAGGTCCACTTGCCCTCGCGCCAGTTGTAGAACCCGCCGCGGCGCGGGTCGGAATCTGCGGGCTTGATGGGCGCCGTGCTTCTGCCGGGTGAGTTCATGGCCGATGCATATACGCGTTGGTCTGCTGAAAGAACCTGAGTCCCAGCCGAATTGTACTGGGCCTGGAATGCAGGGGAATAACAAGCCGAAAGTCCGTTTGCGGCGCCGGTTTGGGCGGACGTACACCCCCAAGGAGTGGCGTTGGTGCAGTTGGTACACGCGCACCCAGAGGTGCAACCCTGCGTCGGCGCATCGGTGTAGAAGACTGGCCGGGTGTTCGAGAACTGACTCGTGCTGGTCGCCGGCGTCTGAAAAATGAAGTTTTCCAGCGCTGATTGGAGGGAAGTGTTGACGCTTCCACTGCTGTCCAGAACGACGATCGAGTGGGGGTACGATCCGGGGAAGTGGGTGGACGTCCACTGCCGATTGAGGATCAGCGCGATCCGCAGGTCGGCCTTGCTCCAGTAGTCTCCGCTCCCGCGTGCCACGATACTGGGCTGCGGCACAGCGATGCGCGATACGCCACTGATCATCGTGCCGCCCCAGCTCGACAGCGTGCTCGACGGCACGACCTGGGTGGAGCCACTGACGCAGCTGAGCGTCTGCAGCGTGTTCGACGCCGTGCTGACCTGGAGCGTCGGCGACGTGTTGCACGCACCCGTATCTTTCCGGCCACGCTCGATACTGCCGCCCGCCGTCACTTGCACATAGTTCACACCGATGGCCGAATTGGTGGAAATTGTCAGGTTGGCATCCGGGCCCAGGTAGAGGTTGCTGTTGGTGTGAACGCGCCCGTTCAGGTTCATGATGGCGCCCGGATCGATCTCGAGGTCATTGGCGTAGAACGCGACGAATTGGAAGAGGGGAATATATCCCACCTGGAATTCGGCCCCGACGGTGGCCTCGGTGTCGCCCAATGTGTTCACTGCGGACGAGTTGACGGTGTAGAGGTATTGCTGCGCGTTGAGACCGCCGAAGACCTGCCCGTACGGGATCTGGACGGTCGTTGGTATTCCCGGCGTTGGGTTCCGGTCGGCCAGGCTGTAGCTGACGGTGCGGTTGCCAACATTGACGGTCTGCGTTTTGAAGTCGTTGGTACCGGGTACCTTGAAGTCGAGAAAGAGATCGCGATACCCACCCATGCCAGCGTCCAGCCCGGACTCAGCCGCGTAGAACCCGGTCGTCGCCCGGTTGTAGGCGCCGCGCAATTGCGTGTCACTGACGATCGACGCCGTCATGGCGGCGGCCAACGCCAGCAACGCCGCCAGAGTCAGCAAGGTTGCCACCATGGCGATGCCCGCCTCGCCTGTACGCTGTCCTCGACCTGCTACCATAGTGCGTTCCGTCCTGTGCGGCCGCTCAGTTCGGTGTCGGTCCCAATATCTGCGTGCCGGGGAGCAGATTGCGCGGTTTGACGCCGATGTTGCCAGTCACCGTGAAGTACTGCCCGTTCGACAGCTGCTTTTCCGATTGCATTGTCACTGTAAGGTACAGTTGATTGACGAGTGCCCATTGTGTTGCGGTCGGCAGGTCGACGACATCGCACGCGGGACAGTTGCTGACCAGCTGGTACTGGATGTTGATCGACTGCACCCCGTATGCAAACGGGACGGCGGTCGCTCCATTGGTCGCAATGGTGAGCACCTTCAGTGGGGCATAAGTGGTGGAATCGATGCTGTAGACGCGCTCGTCGACCGCCCAGATACCGCTCCCGTTCAGATACGCACTCCCCAGGGCAGCACCGATGGTCAGCACATTGGTCGTGCTGTTCACCGCCATGATGTTGAAGTACTCGCCGGAGTTGGTGCTGCCGCGAATGTAGGCTCGCTGTCCCGCGGCGAAGCCACTGACACTTTGCAAAGGCAGCGTCGTGGCACCCGCGGCGACGCCCGTTGCCGGGCTCGCTGCCTGCAGGGTGTTCTGAATGCACGTGAGGTCGGATCGCACGAGCGCCGTGCGCGTGATGACGCCGTCGAGTGTGCCGGCGTTGCTCCCTGCCAGCGGGGGGAAGTCGTTCCCCGTGGTTGGCAGGCAGGCACCGCCGAGCCGCAGATCTCGCTCCAGGGTGTCGAGTGCCGTGCGCAGACCTTGCAACGTCTCTTGGCGCACCATTTCGTCGGCCAAGAACTTGCGGTTGGTCACGAAAAATCCGCTGGCGACACTCAATGCCAGACTCATGATGGTGATGGTCGCCATCATCTCGACCACCGAAAAACCCCGTTCAGCGCGTGACATCGGTGTAGATCGCATTGACGGTGTAGGTTTTGGAACCGGACGGTTCCGTCCAACTGACGGTCGTGGTGATGCTCGCCATCTGCGGCCCCGGGGTGTCGAACGTCGCTGTGCTGGTCACCGTGTACTTTACGTTGGCGATTGTCGTGGTACTGGTCCGGGAGCCCGGAATGCTGCCGTAGTCCAGCGACCGCAGGTCTTCCAGTTCCTTTGCGGCCAAGCTGGTGACCGTCGTCGCAAGCGCATTGCTCGTCTCCAAGCGGGTTTGTGTCACCAGCAAGCTGCCGATCGCCCCGGCGGCCAGGGCGAACACCCCCAGTGAGGCGAGCGTCTCGACGAGGGTGAATCCGCGTTCACTCTTGCGCACCTTACATTTCATGGATCTGTCCGGAGGGCCACACCTGCAAGGACTTGGTGCGGCCGTAGGAGTCGGCGAAGGTAATCAGCGTGACGCTACTGCTGTTGACAACCATGCCGCGGGTATTGAACTCGACGACCACGGATGGCGTCGAGACCCATGTGCTCTTCGGAAGCGTACTGGTCTGCACCTTCAATGTATCCACCGTCCAGCTGGTCGCGGGGGGCGTGGGTTGCTGCATGCCAGAGAGCTTGACGGAGTTATTGTCGGCGACAAAGGAAACTTGATAGTGCATGGACTTTGTAATCGCGTTGGCCCGGGCCGCGCGCAGGTTGGCCATGACCACCTTGCGGGCGGTCACGACGTTCAGAGAACCCGCCTTCCAGATCGGGACGGCGATGCGCACGAGGATGGCGAGGACGGCGATCGCCACCGTCACTTCGATCAAGGAGTACCCGCGCATGCGCCATGCGGGCACGCGCGCCGGCAGGTGGAGCGCCCATGCACGGCAACCCGACGCAACGGCTGCCTCCATGTCGGAGTCGCTGCCGCAGGCAAACCGCCGATCCGTGCCTGGCGCAACGATCGTCGGTGTTGTTGGGGAACTCGGCGGTGGCGGTAATGCACTTTGGTGCTGTGTCGTTCGCATCGTCCTACAGCTCTCGGTCATCGATGCGCGTCGTTGCGATCAACATGCCACGTGGATGCGCTCTTCGGCGCACCAACTGGAGGCACGGGAAGACGCCGGACGCGTCAGTCTGAAAACAGTTCTGACGCTCAATGTGCGAAAATGTGCCGCTAGCGCGGTGCCCATTGTGACCTGGCAGATGATGCGGGCGGTTGCCATCTTGGTCGTGCGCAACCGGGCACCGAAGTTTTTCCACTCATTCGCCATGCGATCTTCCTCGACATCCGATGCGGCGTTACTCTCATCGTCGTGATCAGCGGGCGGTGCTCCGCGTGTCCAGGCGCGGCATGAGGCATGTCTTGCCCGCATCGGGCCGCAGCAGCTAGAGAACACGGTGAACGGTGAACCACTCTCATCTGAGGAGAGCTACGTGTCAGCAGATCTGGATTTCGAGAAGCTCCGGGAGTTCGTGAAGCATGTCTTCGGTTTTCTGAGCGGCGCCGTAGTGTCGGGGATGATCTATCTCGGCGACCGCCTCGGTCTGTACGCGGCGTTGCGCGCTGCCGGCACAGTGACCAGTGAAGAGCTGGCGCAACGCACCGGCCTCAACGAGCGCTGGGTCCGCGAATGGCTGCGCAGCCAGGCCGCCGCCCAGTTGGTGGAGTACAAAGGTGACGGACGCTTTGTCCTGTCGCTCGAAGCGCAGTTCGTGCTCGCCGAGGAGAACAGTCCGGCGTTCGCGGCCGGCGGCTTCCACTCGCTGCCGCAACAGTTCGCCGTGTTGGAGCGGCTGCCCGAGGCTTTCAGAACCGGTCTCGGCCTCCCCTACGACGCTTTCGGCCCCGAGGGCGCCGTCGGCATCGAACGCTTCCTGGCACCTTGGTTCCGCACCTTTCTGGTACCCATGGTGTTGCCGGCGCTCGACGGGGTCGTTGCCAAGCTGCAGGCCGGCGCGAAGGTCGCCGACGTCGGGTGTGGCGCAGGCCTGGCGCTGTTGGAAATGGCGAAGGCCTACCCGCAGTCAACGTTCCACGGTTACGACATCTCCAAGCACGCCATCGAACGGGCGCGCGCCAACGCCGCTCAGGCGGGCGTCGCCAACGTCACGTTCCACGACGCCAGCGGCGACGCCCTGCCCGCGGACGGCAGCTTCGACTGCATCACCAGCTTCGACTGCATTCACGACATGACGCATCCCGAGGACGTCATGCGCGCCGTGCGCCAGGCGCTCAAGCCAGACGGGACGTGGCTGATCGCCGACATCAACGCCAAACCGACGTTCGAGGAGAATCTGGAACGCAATCCGATGGTCGCGATGATGTACAGCATCTCCGTATTGAGCTGCATGTCGTCGGCGCTGTCGGTCCCGGGTGGCGCCGGCCTGGGCACGCTCGGCTTCAGCGAGCCCGTCGCCCGCCGGATGACGGCCGCGGCCGGCTTCACGCGCTTCAAACGCCACGACTTCGACAACCCGGTGAATGCGTACTACGAAGTGCGCCCGTGAGGGTGCGTGTCGGGAGCCCGTAAGACCGATGCGTCTCGGTTCCACGACGCGTGTGCAAATCCCCCGGCCGCTGCGCGGTAACCCTCTTTTCCAAAGGGGGTAAAGAATCGCCCCCTTTGAAAAAGGGGGCAGCGAACGCAGTGAGCGGGGATTTGCGGCGTCGCGAGGAAAACCCGCCGCTACGACTTCAGCGGCTCGCCCTTGGCGTTCTTCTCGCGCAGCAACTGGATGAGATGATCGGCGTTGCTGCTGGTGAGGATCTCCTGGAACTGCGAGCGGAAGTTCGCCACCAGGCTGACGCCCTCGATGATCACGTCGATCACCCGCCACTCACCGTCCTGCTGGCGCAGGCGATAGTCGACCAGAATGTCCTCGGCGCTCGGGCGGACGATCTTCGTCTTCACCGTCCAGTCGCCGTTCGACTCCTGCCGATCCCCGGTGATCACGGCGCGTTCGTTGTTGTAGGTCTCCACGTTACGGCCGTAGGTGACCGACAGGTGCCGCTTGAACTCCTCGACGAAGTCATGCTGCTGCTCTGGCGAGAGCTGCTTCCAGTTGCGGGCCAGGACCAGTTTCGACAGGGTGGTGAAGTCGAAGTGCGCATAGACGATCTGCTCGACCTTGGCCCGCTTCTCCTTTGTAGTCAGGCTCTTGTCGGCCAGCACGGCAACGACGGCGTCGGCGGTTTGCTGCACGACCGCCGTCGGACTCTCCACGGCGGCGACGCCGGCAACGCGGCCCTGACCGATCCAAAGGAACACCGCAATACATGCCGCTAGCCATCGACCAAGGCGCTGCTCGCTCACGCCCGCCGGATGATGTCCACAATTCGTGCGCTGCTCGTACATGGCTGACTACTCCTCGTCGGTGTCGACATTATACAGGTACTCGGCCTCCTTTTCAGAGATGCCGGTCTCGTCGTTCACCAAGGCCTTGCGCCGCCGCACGTAGGCGTTGCGGACCGCGCTGTAGTAGTCGAGGGACGCCTCCTTGGCCTCCTTCACCTGTTTGAGATAGTGCGCGCGCGTGTTCACCAGGTCGATCGCGCGGGCGCCGAACGTGTAGTAGTAGACAATGAAGAACGGATACACGGTGGAAAACGAATCCGCCGCCAAGCCCACCGTGTCGCGCGGATCCGACGGGCCGAAGAACGGCAGCACCAGATACGGGCCGGGCGGCGTGCCCCAGTAGCCCAGCGTCTGCCCGAAGTCTTCGTCGTGTGCCGGCAATCCCCAGCCGGTGGCCGGATCGAAGAAGCCTGCAACGCCCACCGTCGTGTTCACGACGAAACGGCCGACGTCCGAACCCGCTTGTTTGAACTTCGCCTGCAGCAGGGCATTTCCCGCCACGATCGGGAATCGCAGATTGCTGAAGAAATTGCGGATCGAATGCTGCACCGCATCGGGCATGACCTTGTCCCACCCCTTGGCCACCGGCTCGATCACGTAGAGGTCGAGCTTGTCGTTGAACCAGAACATGCCGCGGTTGAAGCCTTCCAGCGGGTCGTGGTTGGATTCCGCTTCCGCCGCCGCGGCCGCGTGTGCGGGGAGCGGCAGCCCCGCGAGGCCGACGAGCACGACCGCCAGCGTCAAGTAGCGCAACCAGCTCACAGTGTCCCCCCGACGCCTCACTCCGATTTCTGCACGTCCGTACTGTGGATCAGCTTGCCGATCAAACGTTCCAGAATGACAGCTGACTCGGTCATGGTGATCTCATCTCCCGACTTGAGGTACTTGTCCTCGCCACCCAGCTGCAACGAGATGTAGCGGTCACCGAGCAACCCGGCGGTGACGATCGACGCCGACGTATCCGCAGGGATCTGCAGGTTGTGATCGAGGCTCATCTCCACCCGGGCGCGGAAATTCTTGTCCAGCCCGATGGAGTCCACCTGCCCGACTTTGACCCCGGAGATCACCACCGGCGCGCGTGCCTTGAGGCCGCCCGTCTGATCGAACGACGCGTAGACGACCAGGCCGCCGGCGCGGCGGAACGAAAACCCCCCGACGTTCATCGACAGGTAGGCGATGGCGCCCAGGCCGGCGAGCACGAAGAGGCCGACGACGAAGTCGCGGGCGGGCGAACGGCTCATCAGGTTACACTCCCCACAAAGCGGTGATGAAGTAGTCGAAAATCAGCACCGAGACGGAGCCGACGACCACCGTCGAGGTGGTCGCCGAGCTGACGCCGGCAGACGTTGGCGCACAGGTGTATCCGCGATAGGTCGCGATGAGCCCGACAAGGACGCCGAAAACCAACGCCTTCAACAGGCTGCCGGCGACATCGTCGTAGTAGTCGACTGCGGACTGCAGACTCGAAATGTACACGCCGCCGTCGACGCCCATGAGCACCACGCCGACCAGATAGCCGCCGCCCAAGCCGAAGACGATGAACAACGCCGACAGCAGCGGCATCACGCACACCATCGCGAAGGTCTTGGGCATCACGACGAGGTGAATCGGATTGATCGACATCATGCGCAAGCCGTCGAGCTGCTCGGTGGCGACCATGGTGCCGATCTCGGCGGTGGTGGCGGAGCCGGCACGCCCCGTCGCCAGCAGCGCGGTGAGCACGGGACCCAGCTCACGGATGAGGCTCAGGCCGACCACCGCGCCCAGCGACTGCTCGGCGCCGAAGCGCACCAGGGTGTTGTATCCCTGCAGGCCGAGCACCATGCCGACGGCCAAGCCACACACGCAAATGATGACCAGTGACAGCACGCCAAGGTTGAAGAGCTCCGACACGAAAATGCGCACGCGGTTGGGCCGGGTCAGCGCGGCGCGCACGACGGACGCGCCGAAGAGGGTGATGCGCCCGAGGTGGGCGATGAACTGGAGAACCCCGGCGCCGAGATCCTGCACCAGCGTGATCATGGCGCCGCGAACCTGTGGCTTCCGGCGTAGGCGGGCGGCTCGATGGACTCGTCCACCTCCTCGTTCAAGAAGCCGGCGATGCGCGCGTCTGTGCTCTGGCACAGTTCCGCGGGCGAGCCCGAGACGGCGCGGTCACCGAGGAGCAGCACGACTTGATCGGCCATGCGCAGCGTCGATGGGATGTGGTGCGATGACACCAGCATGGTCACGCCCAGCTGACGGTTGATGCGGCGCAGCAAGGCCTCGATGCGCTTCACCGAAATCGGGTCGAGCCCCGAGAACGGCTCGTCGCACAGCAGGATCTCCGGCTTGCGAACGATGGCGCGAGCCAGCGCGGCGCGCCGGATCATGCCACCCGAGAGCTGCCCCGGCAGCAGATCGTCGACGTCCGACAAGCCGACAGCCTGCAGCTGGCGGTGGACCTCGGCGGCGATCTCATTCTCACTCATCGACGTATGCTCGCGTAACGGAAACGCCAGATTATCGAAGATCGTCAGCGAATCCAGTAGCGCGCCGCCTTGGAACATCATGCCCAGCTTGCAGCGCACGGAGTACATTTGGGTCTCGGACAGCCGGCTGATGTCCTCGCCGGCAACGACGATGCGGCCACGCTGCGGCCGCACCAGCCCACCGATGAGCCGCAGGATGGTCGTCTTCCCGGAGCCGCTGCCGCCGAGAATGACCGAGATCTTGCCGGCCGCAAAGCGGCACGAGAACGCGCGCAGCACATGCCGCTTCTCGAAGGCCATGTCAACGTCGGAGAAGACGACGGGTGCGTCGTCCAGTGAAGATACCGTCACGCCTGACTACCCTCTCGCTGCGCCCGCACGGCGAACATGCAGAAGAAAGTATCTGCGCGAGGGGTCGACAGCAAGCCGCAGGAGGGGCGCCAGATTTGAAAGGGGCCCGGACGATTCACAGGGCATCCCAAAATGCTGACAACAGACAACAGAGGGTCACACAACAGACCCGAGCTGACGTTGGCGCACCCTACACTTCGCAAGGGTTTCTGGTATGCCGTGAGCCCAGCACGGGGGGCAAATACACGATGCGCATGCAAAGCCACGACGTGATGGCGCTCTATCGAGCAGGCGCGCTCGCCATCGCCGTGCAGCTGGCGTGCGCTGTCACCACATCCGCCGCCGCACCCCTTGTCCCGCACGTCGTCCAGTTCACCCCGCAGCGCACGGTCAAACAGGTCCGCCAGGTCACCGCGCGCTTCTCAGAACCTATGGTGCCACTCGGCGACCCGCGCAGCACCGTCGACCCGTTCGCGATCGATTGCACCGAGAAAGGCACCGCCCGTTGGATCGACAGCCGCAACTGGGCCTATGACTTCAAGCGCGACGTCCCCGGGGGCGTGCGATGCACGTTCCGTCTGCGTGCCGGCCTGAAGACAGTGAAGGGCACAGCCGTCGGCGGGACGCGCACCTTCACCTTCTCCACCGGCGGCCCTGCCGTGCGGCGCTCGGAGCCGTTCGAAGGCAACGAATCCATCGAGGAGGATCAGGCCTTCGTGCTGTCACTGGATGCGGAGCCGACTGAAGCATCCGTGCTTGCACATGCCTGGTTCCGTGTCGCCGGCATTCAGGAACGAGTCGGCGTGCGTTTGGTCACCGGCGCGGCGCGCGATGCGATCCTCAAAACCTTCTGGCGCGGCGCGCTCAACGGTCCCATCATCGTCCTGCAGTCACGCCAGCGCTTTCCGAACGACGCCAAGGTGAGTCTTGTCTGGGGAACGGGTATCGCCGCGGCGAGCGGCGTCGCCACCGAGCGCGACCAGGTGCTCAGCTTCACCACCCGCAAAGCGTTCACCGCTCAGTTCTACTGCCAGCGTGAGAACGCCCGTACCGATTGCATCCCGCTGACCGCGATGAGCGTGTCCTTTTCCGCACCCGTGAAGTGGGAGCAGGCCAGCCAGATCCGCCTGACCGGCGCGGACGGCAAACGTTGGGTCGCCGAGGCGAGGACCGACGAGCCGAAGACGCCCGACCTCTTCGTCAGTCGGGTGGACTTCAAAGGACCGTTTCCCGAATCGGCTACCTTTCGCGTCGAGCTGCCGCCAGATCTGCACGACGAGGCTGGCCGCTCGCTCGTCAATGCAAGTGAATACCCGCTCACCGTGAGGACCGCTTCGCTGCCGCCGCTGGCCAAGTTCTCCTCACGCTTCGGCATCATCGAATCGAAGGCGGGTGAACCGGTGCTGCCGGTGACCCTGCGCAACCTCGAGCCGGAGGTGGCGGGGAACATCGGCACAGTCACCGGCACCCTCACGCGCATTCCTCCCGAACGCTTCGACGAGATCATGCCGTGGCTGCGCAAGGTGAACCTGGCGCGCCGCATGGCATCGGTCTTCCGCGCCGACAAGCCGCTGCGCAGCGCGACGCCGGGTGCCCAGCCGACCGCCTTGCCTGCGTTGCCGGTGAAATCATTTGCCTTGCCCAAGCCGAATGGAGCCAAGGCGTTCGAGGTCGTCGGCATCCCGCTGGGTGCACCCGGGCTCTACGTCGTCGAGCTGTCGAGCCCGCGCCTCGGCGCGGCGTTGCTCGGCAAGGAGCAGCCGATGTACGTGCCGACAGCGGCGTTGGTGACGAACCTGTCGGTCCACTTCAAATGGGGCGACGAGAACTCGCTGGTGTGGGTCACCACGCTCGAAGACGCCCAGCCGGTCAGCGGCGCGCACGTCGCCATTCAAGACTGCGAGGGAAAGGTGATCTGGAAGGGTGACACCGACGCGCAAGGGATCGCACGCGCCACCGGGCTGCCGGCACGCGACGCCTTGCCGCGCTGC
>DATKMS010000087.1:0-2729 GCA_035541735.1 Candidatus Margulisiibacteriota bacterium | reverse complement strand
TCAACGCAAGAGTGACGAGAATGATCGAAGCAAATCTGTGGATCATGCTCTGCCGCATTTCACTTTGGAAAGAGAAGCGGTGGAAGCTAGCACGCCGGCTCGTCGACCGGCAAATCGACGTGTTGCCTCAGACGGTGTGGGGTGTGCGTCACGGATGTGGGGAATTTCGATCCACCTTGATTTCATGGGCCTATCTGATAGTAAGCATACTATCAGTCAGAGGAGGGGTGGATGGCGGAGACACTGGAAGAATTGGAGACCAGGCGGACCGCTCTGCTGCGGGCCGTGAGCGCGACCGGTGACATGCGGCAGGGCTCGATCACGGAGAGCTATCGGTCGTGTGGAAAGAGCAATTGCGGGTGTGCTCACCCGAAGCATCCTGGCCATGGACCGTTCTATGCCTTCACGCGCAAGGTGGACGGCAAAACCCAGACGATCCAGCTGCGGCCCGGTCCCGAGCTGAGCAAGCTCCTGCGGGAGGTGGACACCTATCACCACTTCCGCCGGGCGATCGAAGACCTCGTCGAGGTGAATGAAGCGATTTGCCGGTTGCGCCCCGTGGACGATGAAGCGGACTCGCCCCACCGGCAGGCCCTCAAAAAAAAATTGCCGAAGTCGTCCACACGGAGGTGGCGCGCGAGGTCGAGCAGATAACCAGCCGCTTCTTCGCGGCGCGCCGCGACGGGCAGCTGGACCTCGGAGCTGCCGAGTTCGAGGTCCGCGCGGCGCTGCACAAAGTGGGCAGTGTGCTGTTGGAGCATTTGCTCAACGCCGACCACGGCGGCCACCGCGGTCCGCGCCTGCCCTGCGGCCACGGGCACCAGGCCGAGTTCATCGACTACCGCACCAAACACGTGCACACGATCCTCGGCCCGGTGCAGGTCCGTCGCGCCTACTACTGCTGCGCGCAGTGCCCGCCGCACGGCCGGCGCGGCCTGATTCCGAAGGACCAGGAACTCGATGTGGTCGGCACCTCGTTCAGCCCGGGGCTGCGCCGGTTGATGGCCAGGGTGGGGGCGCAGGAAGCCTTCGCTATGGCGCGTCAGGACTTGGCCGAGTTGGCCGGGGTCGTGGTGCCCATCAAGGCGGTGGAGCGCATCAGCGAGGCGGTCGGGGTGGCGGCCGAGGCCGCCAATCAAGTCGACCGCGCGGCGCTCCTGAGCGGCCAGGGGCCGCCGATTGCCACGGCGACGCGCCTCTATGTCGAGATGGATGGTACCGGCGTGCCGGCGGTGCCACACGACACACAGGGCCGCACGGGCAAAGCGCCGGACGGGACGGCCAAAACCCGCGAAGCGAAGCTGGGCTGCGTCTTCACGCAGACCAGCTTTGACGCGCAGGGCTGGCCCGTGCGCGATCCCGAGTCCACCACGTACGTGGGCGCCATCGAGACGGCCGAGGAGTTCGGCCCGCGCCTGCACGCCGAGGCGGTGCGTCGGGGGTACACGTCCGCCACCACGGTCATCGTCCTCGGCGACGGAGCGCCCTGGATCTGGCACCGCGCCGAGGCAGACTTCCCCGGCGCGGTGCAGATCGTCGATCTGTACCACGCGCGGGAACATCTGGAAGCGGTCGGCCGCCTCGCCTTTGGCAGCGCTAGCGAGACCGGCAAAGCCTGGGTGGCGGCGCGCCGGGATGAACTCGACGCCGGCGATGTCGCGATCATCGTGCGCGAGATTGGCCAGCTGGCCCGTCGCCATCGCAAGGTGCGCCGCCAGTTACGCAACGAGGCCGAGTACTTCGACGCCAACAAACTGCGCATGTGCTACAAGTACTTTCGCGCACGCGGCTTCTTTGTCGGCTCCGGTGTCGTCGAGGCTGGCTGCAAAACCCTTATTGGCCACCGCCTCAAGCAATCTGGCATGCGCTGGACCGTGGCCGGCGCCAACGCCATCATTGCGCTCCGCTGTCGCCTCCTCGGTAACCGCTGGGAAGACCTCTGGCGCTCTGCTGCCTGACTAAGCGATGTCAGCCCACGAATTTGTCGCACGCCCGGTGCACCGCGGCAGGTCCATCACGTCACACTCTGCAACCGATTGCTACTCTTGATCAGCGAGCGCCCCAGCCGCTATTGGAGCGCATCGTGGCGGTAGCCAAGCAAAGGGTTCTCATGACCGCGCCCTACAACCGGTCACCGTTGTTGGCCGTGTTGAACGCGATCGGGATGGCGGCCTACCTTGCAGTCACGGGGTGGGGCGTCCTCGAAGTGCTGCGCTTCATTGCTGGCGTCGTCATGTTGTGGGGGCCGCTCGGCTTGCTCCTGTATCGCCTGCTGGCAACGGAAGTGCCCGATCGCATTGTCCGAGGCGCCCTCAGCGTCACGGCGGCCTACGCCCTGACCACCGTAATCTACTTCACGTTCGCCGTCGTGCAGTTCGAGGCGGGTTTCTACGTTTTGCAAGCCGCGGTGGGCGGCGCGGCCATTTTGCCGTATGCCCGCGCTTGGCGAGCAGGGATGGGTGTGCGGCTACGCGAGTTCTGGGAAAGCATCGACTGGGTTCTGACGACGCTGGTCACCGTGAGCATACTCCTCAACATCCCGTACCAAATCCCTGTGAAGGATTTGCCGGATCGTGTGAGCCTGGCGCTCTACGAGGACCATCTGTACCACGTCGGCCAAGTCTACGAATTGGCCCGACACGTTCCACCCAGACAACAGGCGATTCGCGCCGGTGTGCCGGAGCGCGCCTACCATATGTTTTCGCATTTGACGACCATGCTGCTGGGGC
>DATKMS010000086.1:0-6260 GCA_035541735.1 Candidatus Margulisiibacteriota bacterium | reverse complement strand
GCGGGAGAAGACCACGCCGAAGCGCGCCGCCTGCGAGGCGATGCGCAGATCCGTGGCCAGCGCGAGGCTGCAGCCGATGCCAACGGCGTCACCGTTGATGCTGCCGACGACGGGCTTCGGAAGCTGCCGCAGGCGACGGATACAGCGGTTTCCCCGATCGAGGATGTCGCCTCCAGGGTCGCCGGGGAAAGAGGAAGCCTCAGTGCGACGACGCTCTTCCTCAGAGACGGGCTTAAAGTCGCCACCCGCCGAGAAGCCACGACCGGCTCCCGTCAGGACCACCGCCCGCACGGCGTCGTCCGCCTCGACCTCGAGGAGCATGCGCTCCATCTCGAGGAAGAGGCCGGTGGTCAGCGCATTGCGCGTCGCGGGTCGGTTTAGGGTGAGCGTCGCCACGCCGGCCTGCCTGTCGAAGAGCAAGGAGGGCTCGGTGTCCTTGTCGCACTGATCCGTCATGCCTTGCTCCCCGCTTTCACAGCAGAGGACACCCGCTGGCGGCGGCGCGTTTGCTCCCTGGTGTTCAGTCGCGTCGGCTTTGTTCGGGTCGGTGCAGTCATGTCCAGCCAGCGATCGGAAGCGACCCAGGCGACCGACTGCTTCAGCTCGTCGGGGGCCTTTCGCTCCCAGTGCCCCAGTGCCGCCGCCAACGACTTCTCCATGATCGATCGCGCCTCGTCCGAATGGCCGTCCTCGATCGCTCGAACCGTCCGCTCGTAGCTGCGCACCGCCGATCGGCACTGCTTCTCCTCCCACGCGCTGCCTGACTCCCCGGACATGCGGTGCAGCGCCTCCACAAGGATCGCGAGAACCCGGTTGCCCGATGCGGCGGCGATCAGGTTCATGAAGCGCCGGGCCTCCTCTCGGAAGAGCTCCGGGTCGCGAGCCGCGACTTGCATCCGGGCGATGCTCTCGTGCAGGGTCGCAACGTCCTCGCGGCTCGCGTTCTGCGCGGCCTCGGCCGCCAGGACGGGGTAGATCGAGCGACGCGCCTCCACAACCGACCGGAACGACGCGTCGGCGAACTGAAGGTGTAGGGAGAGCACGCTCGCGAGATGATCCGCGCCCGGTGCGCTGACCACCGGGCCTCCGCCGGGCCCGGCCTTGATGCGGAGCGCCCCCTGAAGTTCGAGGAATCGCAGCGCCTCGCGCACGGTGGCGCGCGCCACGCCGAGCTCCTCGACCATCCGGTGCTCGGCGGCGAGCGGCGTCCCGGGTCGAAGGCGCCGGCGCCGGATCTCGCTCACGAGCTTGTGGGCGATGCGGACCGCGACGCGTTCGGGATTTCGCCTCCTGCTCATCCGGTTGGCGTACCTCCGTGGCACAGTTTCGCTGGCAAGCGGGTAACTAGTATCATGGAATTGCGATGCACGCGACTGCAATCCGAGCCTCGCCAAAGCCCCATCCGCGCCCGTCACGCGGCTGCTCGCCACTCGTATCGGTGGTGAATGCCGCCGAAAAGGGGGAAGCGCGATGACCCTGGCGAGCTGCGACGGCGCCGGGGACACCGCTCTTGTCGTCGGCGGGTCTTTCCCGAGCGAGAGCTGGGTGCGGTCGTTGTGGTCAATGGATATGCGTGTGAATGGGATTTTGGCGAGGCACAGGTCTCACAGTGCATATTCCACCTGAAAGAACACGTTGTCTCGATCGTGCAGCAGGCTAACGCCGCTGGCGCCTTTCAGATGGGCGGCGCTGATCAGATCGTAGCCCATGGTAAAGCGAAACGGGTCGCGGCTGAGGGTCACCTGCGGCAGGGCGGCGAAGCCACCGCTCCAATCGTAAACCAGTATCATCGCTGGAGTTACCTGACCGCTGTAGTACGACGTGGTGACCAACAAGGTCTGAACGTACTGGTCGATAGGCGTGCGCACGAAAGGCAACTGCAGCTGTGTCTTGTCGACCTCTTCGGGGACCGGGATCACTTCGCCATTCTCCACGACACCGGTCTGGCTGCGGATCGGCTGGCGTTTTACCGCATTGAGTAGATGCTTGTAGAAGAACTGCGTACTGAACAGGATAGACTGATTGGGATTCAGCCACCGGATAGTTTGGTTGTGATCGATTCCCAGGACGTAGTTCCACGAGTTTCCCACACGGCGCCCGCCCGTGCACAGGGCATCTTCTGCGGCGGCTCGACATTCGGGCGTGCGGATGAACACGAACGGATCGAGCTGCGCCTGCGAATAGCGTGGTTCATTGTGGAAATAGGCCAGCTCGCTGCGAATCACCGGCTCACCGGTCAAGCCGATGCTGCGGACGTACCGCGACGGAATGACGAAGGTCGACGTCAGCCCGGACACCTGGACCATTGGTGCCGTGAGCACCGACTGCACGATGGCGCCCATGGTGTTCGGAAAGGGAATGAAAAGGAAGTTCTTGTGCACCTGATTCTCGATGCCCGGAAGGTCGAAGCGAGTGTAGTAGTGTGCCAGACCGACGGTCATGCTCCCCACTGCCGGGAGCGCAACGTTGGCCTTCACTTGCACACCGCCGCGCGCCGCCGTCAGGGTTGCCGCCGGGCGCGTGAACACCGGATAGATGAGTGTATTGGGATATCCCAGGACGGGCGGGGCCCACGGAGACCCTGCCGGGATGCCGGGGTAGTAGGCGACATCCTTATCCACTGCGCCATAGCCCTCGACGTAGAGGTCGGAGAGCGGCCCGACTCTTCCGATCGAATAGTTGAGGCGGAGCATATCGAGGGGCACGCGACGCTCGTCGAGAGGAATCAAGAATCCACCGAAGCTACTGTCGGTCGGGTTGATGTTATCCAGCAGGCGGAACACGTCGGTCTCGCCCCACACCAAAATCTGCCGGCCAAAGCGGATGAACAGGTCGCCCGCATTCGCTTCGACAAACGCCTGAAACAGGCGTTCGCGGTGCACCGCGATGTTGCGCAGGTGCTGGCGCTGGGCAGACACGGCCTCCGGCGGCAATGGCACACCGGTCAGAGGGTTGGTCGCGGCTCTGAAGGCCTCGGCGGTGCTGAACTCCCTGGGGCCGAAATCGTAGACCCCGTCGTACTCGCTGCGAAAAACAAGGTTGTACTTCAGCCCGGACAATCGAAAGGGTAGCGGGTTCGTGAGGGCAAACGGACCAATTCCGTCGTGCACCAGGCGGTCGAGATCGTGGTCCAGCGCTAGTTCGGTGAAGTATCGCAGCTGGCGTACGTGCCCGGCGGACGACGCGGGAAACGATCCCTCCAAGACCTCGGCGTTGTCGGTGAAATCGAACGCCTGACTGCCGACGCGTGCCAGCGCGTAGGTGCGCAGGCCGAGCCGCAAGTCGCCACTGGCGTCCAACGATGCCGCCCGGACGGGCAGCCGCGTTCCCACCAGCACAGCGCACGCGCCCAGCGCCAATGACCAAATGCCGCGTCGATTGGTGATCGAAGCCATCCCTATCGGGGTCCTGCTGACGCGAACGTGCCAGTCCGTGGCGTCATTCCGACATGTGCGCGAGGTGCGAGAGGCTGAAGTGCTTGTCATCGAAGTCGGTCTCGATAAACTGTGACGTATAACGCCCGGCGATCGCGGCGCGGTTGGTCTTGTCGTTCACGCCGATGACCATGTTGGGCGTCACGGCCGAGAAAGTCCCATCCGCACTTTTCGACCAGTGGTAGGCGCACATCGCGTTATAGAAATACTCACCAGCCTTATTGTGGACCAGCTTCCAGTAGATGCGGTACATGTCCTTGTCCATGTACATGATCACCTTGCCGAAGTTGTAGTAGGGGTCATCGGAATGCCCTTCGATGACCCACACAGGGCGCGGCACCATGGTGAGGTTCTCGACGATTTGCCACGGTGCGCCCTTCGCCCCAGGGGTTTCATAGGCCGCTTTGAAGTACGGCAAACGTACCTGCCAGCGGGTGCGACTGACCGGCTCCTGCGGCAGCGGTTCCGGGCTCAACACCGGTGCGAGGATGTTGCCCTCGCCGACAAGCTTCCACTGGTAGTACTCAACCTTGCCGCCGTAGCAGTTGGCGTCGTCGGCAAAGAAGTCCAACCCGGCTACCGGATCGGAGCGCGTCGCCGCGTTCACGCGCCGCACGCGACGGGTCGCCGGCACGTAGAACCAGACCTCGTCTTGTGAGATCCAATCGTTGATCGTGCGACTCAGCCCGGCCACACCGTCGACGTCGCGGGGCTCGAGGACATTGTTCAACACGGCAGTGCGCAAGCTGTCGGGATTGGGGATCGGACCCGCCGAGCGTCCGAGGTAGGGATTGAGCTCCGCCCAGAGCTTGAGACGCCGGAACTCGCCACTGCTATCGATCCCGTTCAGCGTGAACGTCGCGCCTTGACCGTTGCCCATCTGGGTGGCGGCCGTGAAGTTCCAGGCCATCTTGCACGCCGCGTGTGGATCGGCGGGTTCGATCTTCGGAAACGGATAGCCAAAGTAGAAATCCGGTATCTTGCCCGTCTGCACGTCCTTCAACCCACAGGTCTCTGGGTCGATGTCGTACTTGCCGGCATTGGCCGCGCTCGCCTCCCAGAACTTTGGCGAATAGTTCTGCTTGAAGCGTTCCGGATCGATCGGGACCACTCGGTAGGTGTAGTCGCCCTTCTTGACGCGAGCGAGCACGACTTCAGGAAGCAGATCCTTGCCCAGCTGCCAGCTGTTGCTGTCGAGGGTCCAGGATTTGCCCACCTCCTCGGCGCCCGCCAGCCCACTGATGAGCAGGCTGCTGAGCACGAGCAGCCGGCCGGCGAAGCGCCAGGTGAGCAAGCCATCTCGACGACGGCTCACGGTAGCTCCATCACGTCCGCGCAGCTGGTGGTAAACATCGCCTCGTCCCCTACCGCCGGTCGACGACGGTCGCGCCGAGGGTGGAGTATTGGGTCATCGAGGCCAGCACCCCGCCGAGCCCGGCCTTGATGCGGAGCGCCCCCTGAAGCTCGAGGAATCGCAGCGCCTCGCGCACGGTGGCGCGCGCCACGCCGAGCGCCTCGACCATCCGGTGCTCGGCGGCGAGCGGCGTCCCGGGTCGAAGGCGCCGGCGCCGGATCTCGCTCACGAGCTGGTGGGCGATGCGGACCGCGACGCGTTCGGGATTTCGCTTCGTGCTCACCGGGTTGCTGTCTCCTTGCCGCGGTTTCGTTGGCGATCTGTTAGCGACCATCCCCGGAACCGCGGCGATCATTCCTCACCTGAGGGTCGCGTGCCACGGCTCCGCCCCTCGGGGACTCCCACCCGCGCATAGCCTGCACCGAAGGGCTCATCCCTCCGGAGCAGGGTCTCCTTGAGGCCGTGCTCGCGGACGCTGCGCCCGTAGTCACGGACCGCCTGAGCGCGGTGGGCACGGGCGTCATTCTCGCCAGCCAGCCGCTGGAGTGTCTGGGCGCCCATCAGCTCGAGGGCCAGGTTGGTGATGCGCTTGTTGGCCGACAGCAGGTCGGGGTCGATCAGGCTGAAGCGGTCGGCCAGGCCTTCCACCTCGTCTTCGAGGACGTCGGCAGGCACGGCCTTCATCACCAGCCCGATCTTCGCCGCGTCCGCCCCGGTCACGGAGTCACCTGTCAGCTGCAGCCGCTTCGCCCATTGCGGGCCGCAGTGGTACATCCAGAGGTTGTTGGGCAGGGCACCCATCGTGCGCGCCGCGGGGAAGCCGATGCGGGCGTCGTCCGCCACGATGACGATGTCGCAGGCCATTGCGAGATCGGTGCCTCCCGCCAGGCAGTTCCCGTGTACCTGCGCAATGGACGGCTTGTGCATCTCCCAGAGCGCGCGGATGCGTCGGTTGTTCCGTTCGATCAGCCAGATGTCGTCGTCGTGGCTGCGGCCCGTTCGATGCCCGGGCCGCTTCATTCCGCCCAGAGCGGTGAGATCGTAGCCCGAGCAGAACGAGGCCCCTTCTCCGCGCAGGACCACACAGTGAACCGAGCAGTCGTCGTCAGCCTCCCAGAGCGCGTGCTCGAGCTCATCGAGGAGTCGCGGCGTGATGGCGTTGTGCTTGTCTGGGCGCGCCAGGGTGATCCGCGCCCGTCCGTCTTCCACCTCGTAGCGGATCTCTTCGTAGCGCGTCTTGCCGTCCATGCTCATGTCCTCCCCTGGTGTGCCGCACCGTTGCGAGTGTCGTTCTATGCGCTTTGGCTCACTCGATAGCGAAGGGGGAGCTTCTTCAAACCCACGACGAAGCTGGACGTGATCCGGACCGGATCCCTAGCGAGCTCCAGAGCATCGATGCGGCGAACGAGCTCGCGGAGCAATGCGCGCTGCGACTGACGGGCGAGGTGGGCGCCGAGACAGAAGTGCTCGCC
>DATKMS010000085.1:0-12801 GCA_035541735.1 Candidatus Margulisiibacteriota bacterium | reverse complement strand
TGACTGGCGATGGAGGAGCTGCACCCCAGTGTCGTCGTCGGTGTCGTCGGGCTGGCGCTGCTGTATGCAGGAGCGGCGGTTGGACTGCGACGCCGCGCTTCGGCACGACAGGCCGTGGCATTCATCGCGGCGCTGGCGACGATCTTCGTAGCCCTCGACGGGCCGGTCGACCGTATTGCCGACGGCCGCGGCTTCGCCGCGCATATGTTGCAGCATCTTCTCCTGGGCCTGGTCATGCCGCCGCTGCTCCTGCTGGGCCTGCCGGACTGGATGCTGCGTCCCCTGCTGCACCGGCACGCACTGCGCGCGTTCGCACGGTTCCTCACACATCCGATCGTGGCCTTCGCGCTGTACAACAGTTTTCTGGCGGTCATCCATACGCCGCCGGTATTCGAGTGGATGGTCCGGGACGATGCCGCGCACATCGTGATGCACCTCGGCTTGATGGTCGCGGGTACGCTGGTGTGGTGGCCGCTGCTCAGCCCGCTGCCGGAGCTCCCGCGTCTGCCCTATCCGGCGCAGACGCTCTACATGTTCCTGCTGTTGATCCCCATGGCCGCGGTGTCGGCGCCCATCACGCTGGCGTCACAGGTGATCTACCCGTGGTATCTCGAAGGCCCGCACCCCGGAGGGCTGACGCCGCTTGCCGACCAGGTGCTCGGGGGTTTGCTGATGTGGGTCGGTGCGGGGCTCTACCTCATGTGCGTCTTCAGCATGATGTTCTTCCGCTGGGCGCAGCGCGAGGACCGGGACGAACCGCCGGCGGGCCGGCCGCTGGCGAGCGCCAGGCTGACGCGGGTTATCTCATGACGAGGAAGCGCCAGATCATCATCGACGGCATCATTGCCGGTCTGCTCGGCGCAGCCGCGGTGGCACTGTGGTTTCTGGTGTTTGACGCGAGTCGGGGCAGGGCGTTTGAGACGCCAGCGCTGCTGGCGGCCGTACTCCTCCACGGAGCCTCCGGCGCCGATGTGCCGGTCATCACTTGGTCACTCGTCGCACAGTACAGCGTGCTGCACGTGATTGCCTTCGCACTGTTCGGCATTGCGGCCGCCGCGCTGATCGCCGCCGCTGAGCGCGAGGCGGGGCTGGTGATTGCGCTCGTCATCTTCTTCGCGGGGTTCGAAGTCTTCTTCATCGCGCTGGTGATGTTCCACGGACCGGCGCTCATGGCGAATCTCTCGTGGTGGAGCATTCTGGTGGCCAACCTGCTGGCGAGCGGTGCGATGCTCGCGCACTTCTTCTTCGGTCATCAAGCTCTGGGGCGGGCACTGCTCGGCCCGTGGACGAGCGTCGTCCGCGAAGGCGTCGTGGGTGGAATCATTGGAGGAGCGACGGTGGCCGTCTGGTTCGTGTTGTACGACACGGCGACTGACCGGCCATTGTACACGCCCGCCTTGCTGGGAGCTGCCATGCTCAAGGGCTTGCGCGACCCTGCGACGCTGCACATCTCGACCGCCGTCGTCCTTGGCTACACCGTGCTGCACGCGGCCGCCTTCGTCCTCTTCGGCATCCTTGCCGCCGTCCTGCTGGCACTCGCCGAGCGCGAGCCGCTGCTCCTGCTCGGCGTCTTTGTGCTGTTCACCTGTTTCGAGGTATTCTTCTTTAGTTTGGTGATGCTGGTCGACCAGGCGCTCTTGGCATCACTCGGCTGGTGGACGATTTTTGTCGCGAACATCATCGCGGCGATCGCAATGCTCGCGTATTTCCTGCCGAGACACCGCGAACTAGGGGGACGCCTCTTGGAACACTGGGCGAACCAGGGGTGAGGTCTTGCATGAGTGGTGACACGCTCTCTCCGTGGTGGATGCGCGGCGTCATCCTCATCGTCGTCTCGGGGTTGGCCATCCTCGTCTGGCTCGCAGCGCGAACGTACACGGACGCACCGCCCGTTCCGAACACGGTGGTGACGCCCTCCGGCGAAGTGCTCTTCACCCGAGACGACATCGTCGGAGGGCAGCAGGTCTTCCTGCGCTACGCCTTGATGGAGAACGGTACCATCTGGGGTCATGGCGCCTACCTCGGCCCGGACTTCTCGGCTGAGTACCTGCACACGCTGGCGGACGATGTCGGTCAGGCGATCGCACACCAACGCTATGGCGAGTCTCCGAGCGAGCTCGATCCAGCGCCGCGTAGCAGCGTCTATGCAGAGGTCGCGCAAGTCTTGCAGGGGAATCGGTATGATCCACGAACGAACACCCTGACGTTCACGGAACCGGAAACCCTTTCGTACCAGAAGCAGATCGCCAAGTGGACGGCGTACTTTGCTGGATCCGCGTCGAGTGCCGGTCTCCCGCCCCGCTACATCCACGATGCGCAGGAACTCCGTCGGCTGACGGCCTTCTTTGCCTGGACCGCCTGGGCCTCGGTGGCGAGACGTCCTGGCAAACCATACTCCTACACCAACAACTTCCCGTACGACCCGGCGGTCGGCAATACGCCGAGCGCCGAGGCCCTCGTGTGGAGCGCACTAAGCCTCATCACGTTGCTGGCCGCGACGGCGGCGGTGCTGCTCGCGTTCGGACGGTTCGACTTTCTCGGGTGGAAGGGGAAGGCAACGCACGTGCACCCGCAGCTGCTGCCCGGCGTGACGACCGAAAGTCAGCGGGCCACGGTGAAGTACTTCGTGGTGGTTGCCGTGCTCTTTCTCGCGCAGGCGTTGGTGGGCGGAGCCACGGCACACTACCGGGCCGAGCCCGGCGCTTTCTACGGCATCGACTTGTCCCGCTTGCTGCCGAGCAACATCGTGCGCACGTGGCACCTCCAGCTGGCTATTTTCTGGATCGCGACCGCGTATGTCGCCGGTGGGCTCTTGCTGGCACCCTCGCTCGGCGGCACGGATCCGAAAGGACAGGTGCAAGGCGTCAACTTCCTGTTCACCGCGTTGGTGGTCGTCGTGCTCGGCAGTCTAGCCGGTGAGATGCTTGGCATCAATCAACTCCTCGGCGGTCTGTGGTTCTGGCTTGGGCACCAAGGGTGGGAGTATCTCGACCTCGGCCGCGCCTGGCAGATACTGCTGGCGGTCGGTCTGGCCACGTGGGTCGTCTTGCTCGTCAGAGCGGTCGCGCCGGCACGGAACGATCCGGAACGCCGAGAAATCGCCTCGCTCTTCCTCGGTTCCGCGGCCGCAATTCCGTTCTTCTACCTGCCCGCGATGTTCTTCGGCAGCACCAGCCACTTCTCCGTCGTGGACACCTGGCGGTTCTGGATCATCCATCTATGGGTCGAAGGTTTCTTCGAGCTGTTTGTGACCGTCATGGTGGCCATCATCTTCTACCAACTGGGCATGGTGTCGCAGCAGACCGCGGCCCGCGTCGTCTACTTGGATGCGATCCTCTATCTCGGGAGCGGCATTCTCGGAACCGGGCATCACTGGTACTGGACCGGGCAGGGAACGATCACCATGGCGCTTGCGGCAACCTTCTCAGCCATGGAAGTCGTGCCGCTGACCCTCCTCACGCTCGACGCCTGGGACTTCGTGAAGCTCACGCGGGCGCAGTGCGACGTCTGCGGGAAGCAGATCTCGATTCCGCACAGGTGGACCTTCTACTTCTTGATGGCCGTTGGCTTCTGGAATTTCGTCGGCGCGGGAATATTCGGCTTCCTCATCAATCTGCCGATCGTCAGCTATTTCGAGGTTGGCACCATTCTCACGCCGAATCACGGGCACACCGCGATGATGGGGGTCTTCGGCATGCTGGCGATCGCGCTGGCGGTGTTCACATGTCGTCAGGTGCTGACGGATACGCAATGGGAGCGCGTGGAGAAGCATGTCCGATTGTCGTTCTGGGGACTGAACGGCGGCCTCGCGCTCATGGTCGTCACCAACCTGTTCCCGGGTGGCGTGCTGCAATTGGCGGACGTACTCAACAATGGCTACTGGCATGCGCGTGGACCCGAGTTCTTGAACGAACGAATCGTGCGCATCATCGAATGGTCGCGGCTGCCGGGCGATGCCGTGTTCATCGGTCTGGGCGTGCTGCCGCTGGTGATCGCCACCGGGATCACGTACCGTTTGATGCGGCACTCCGCGGAGCCACATCCTGGATATGAGCCATAGGCTCCGCTTCGAGGCGCCGTGTGATCAACAGTGCGCGGATGTGAAGACTACCGGCATCGATTCAATGCCGACGACGAAGTTCGAGGGACGCAGCGGGAGCGGAGCGTTGCAGGCCAGCTCGATGTCGGGGAGCCGACGGAGTACCTCTTCGAACATTACCCGTAGCTCGAGGCGGGCCAGGCTGGCGCCCAGGCAGAAGTGGGTGCCGTAGCCGCCGAACGCGACGTGGTTGTTGGGCTCGCGCTCGACGTTGAAGTCGAACGGCCGGTCGAAAACGCGTTCGTCGCGGTTGGCCGACGGGTACAGCAACAGCACCTTGTCACCCTCGCGAATCGTCTGGCCGCGCAGCGCGACCGTGCGCGTCGCCGTACGGTTCATGTTTTGGATCGGCGTCACCCAGCGTAGCATCTCTTCGGCCGCGACCGGAATTTTCGATGGATCGTCGATCAGCTTGCGCCGCTGCGCGGGGTGGCGGATCAGCTGCTCCATGCCGCCGGAGATCACGTGCCGCGTGGTCTCGTCGCCGCCGACCAGGATCAGTAAGCCTTCCTGTAAGATCTCATCGTCGGTCAGCCGCTGGCCATCGATCTCCGCGTGCGTCAGCACGCTCATGAGATCGTCACGTGGATGGCGACGCCGATCGGCGACGACGCGACGGTTGTAGTCTGCATACTCCTCGAAGGCTTGCTGCGCGCGTTGCAGCACCTCAGGCGGTGCGGTCATCGAGGTGGCTGCCAGCAGATCATCCGACCAGTGCAGCAGCATGTCGCGGTCTGCCGGCTCCACGCCGAGCATGTCGCCGATCACAATCATCGGCAGCGGCGCGGCGATGTCATGGACGAAGTCGCACGCACCGCGCGGCGCCACGCGGTCGATCAGCTGGTTGCAGATGTCGCGAATCCTCGGCTCATGCTCCTGCACCCGCCGCGGCGTGAATCCCTTGTTGACCAGATTCCGCCGCCGCTTGTGATCCGGGTCGTCGATGTTGATCATCGAGGGGATTGGCGGTGCGTCCGGACGGGAACTGAAACGCGAGCAGAAGGTTTCCGGGTCTTTGGAGACCGCCATGATGTCTTCATGCAGCGCGATGCCCCACACACTACCGCCCGCGTCCCAGTAGACCGGTGCATTGGCACGCATCCAGCGGAAGGAGCGATGCGGGTCGCGCGTGTAGAAGTTGCCGTCGAGGAGCTGGATCTCCGCCGTGTCCACGCTCATGGCGGCGCTCTCTTCAGGCAGGCTTCAGGCGATAGCGGATCGGCAGACGTTTCGGTCCGCCGACGAAGCTGGCGTGCAGGCGTTGCACCGGACCGGCCAGCTCGATGGATTCGACGCGTTCGGCGAACTGGCGAAAGAAGACCTTCAGATCGAGCCTGGCCAGGTGTGCCCCCAAGCAGAAGTGCTCGCCGACGCCGAAGCCGAGATGTGGGTTCGGATCGCGATCGAGGCGGAAGACGAACGGGTCGGGGAAGATGTCTTCGTCGCGATTCGCCGAGGCATAGAACAGCGCGACCGAATCGCCCTTCTTGATGGGCTTGCCGCGCAGCACGTAGTCGACGGTCGCGGTGCGCGAAAAGTGGTTCACCGGGGTCGTCCAGCGGACGATCTCGTCGGCGCCGGTCTCGATCAGTCCCGGGTTGCGGCGCAGCTTGTCGAATTCCTCCGGGTGCTCGAGCAAGGCAAGGAGTCCGCCCGAGATCGCGTTGCGGGTCGTGTCGTGGCCGGCGACCATGATCAGGAAGTAGAGCGAGAACAGCTCGAACACGGGCATCGGCTCGCCGTGCAGCGTTGCATTGGCGAGCACCGTGCTCAGATCATTGCGCGGCTGGCGGCGCCGGTCTTCCGTGATCTCCGACAGGTACGCGAAGGCCTCCTGCAAGAAACCGAGCCGGTCTTCGCGTGTGTCACCCGGGCGCTGGAAGTCGGGGTCCTCGATGCCGAAGTTTTCGTTCGTGACTTTCAGCACGAACTGCTCGCGCTGGCGCGGGATGCCGAGGATCTCGGTGATCATGCGCAGCGGTTGGAGGGCGGCGACATCGCGGACGAAGTCGCACTCGTAGGTCCCGCCGTCTTTGGCGAGCTCGTCGAAGACCTCGCGTGTGATGTCTTCGAGACGCTGCTCGAGGCGGCTGATGGCGCGCGGCGTGAACCAGTTGCTCACCAGCTTGCGATAGTCGCGGTGTTCCGGCGGGTCCATGTTGACCAGCATGCGCAGCGGCGGCTCCTCTTCCAGCGATGGCCCGCCACCCTCGGCCATTTCCGGAAAGAGAATGAAGCGGCCGGCGCTCTTGAACTTGTCGGGCTGGGTGGAGACCTCGGTGATGTCGGCGTGCTTGGTCACCGCCCAGAAGGGCCGGTACCCCGGCGGCTGACACCAGTTGACCGGCGACTCGCGCCGCAGCCGCGTCCAGGCCTCGTGCGGGTAGCCCTGTTCGCCGTAGAGCTTGGCGCTGATGACGTCGATTTCCTTGAGGGCGGTCTGCACGTGTAGCAACCTCCGTATCGTTGGTGTCGTTGTTCGGTCGGGCGCCGGGCGTCGTGCGCGTTCTACAAGATCCCCAGCTTGCGCGCCACGACATCGGCCGCAAGCCCGAGCAGGAAGAGGCTGCCGAAGCGGCGCGTGTGCTGAAAGGCAAACGCCGCGAACCACAGCGGCCAGATGTTGGGCGGGTACTCCGGCGGCGGCCCGGCGGGACGTGGCTGGCGGTAGACGCGCAACGCGCGCATGTACCAGGGCAGTGCGGCCAGGACCGCCAGCAGCAGCCAGGAGAGATAGCCGCTCAGCACGAGACCGGCGACCAACAGGTATTGCAGCGTGAACATGGCGATGGTTGCGCGCCGCGCGTTGGCTTCTCCCAGCAGCACGGGCATCGTCCGAATGCCCTTTCCCGCATCCGCTTCGAGCTTGTCGATGTGCTTGCCGAAGAGGACTGTGGTTGCCGCAAGCGCAACGGGCAGGCTGGCGCAGACGACCGCGAAAGATGTTTCGCCGGTGATGACGTAGTACCCGCCCCCCACCATCAGCGGACCCCACACGAGGATGACCGCCACCTCGCCCATGCCGATGTACTTCAGCGGCCACGTATAAAAGAGCACGAAGAACGCGCCGATCGCGAGCAGGCCCAGCGTCGCTTCGCCGCGCATGGCCACCAGAATCGCGCCGGCTCCCAACGCAATGAGGCCGGTGACCGCGGTGTAGAGCACCGCTTGGCCGCGGGTCATGAGGCCGTGCTCCAGGGGCTGCGGGCCGTACTGCGCACGGAAGTAGTTGTCCTTGTCGACACCTTTGAGGTGATCGGTGATGTCGTTGACCAGGTTGTTGGTGGCGTGTGCGAACAAGAGACCGACGGTCACCATCAGCCACAGCAGCACATTGAAGTGCCCGGCACGCGCCGCCAGCAGACCGGCAATCGCTGCCGAGATGAAAGTCATGACCAGTACCGCGGAGCGGGTGGCGATCAGCCACCGCGAGATGACATCGAGCCCGTCCCACTCCTCCTTGCTGACCCGTGGAATGACATTGACGGCCTTGGCCCACATCGAGACGTTCATGTTGTGCTCCCTGTGCGCTGCAGACTACCGGATCGTCGCCCGACTGCAAGCCGTGCAGCTACACCAGCCTGGCTGCACGGCAGTCGTCAAACGCGGCGCTACGCCGGCATTCCGCGTTGTTGACGTTTCGTTGGACTGCGTCCCTGGGCTTTGCACTGATGGCGTCCAGATCGTATCAGTCTCTTTGAGGTGCAGACGGCCATCTGCTACAGGATTTCGCCACGTTTGTCGTCAACGCGAATTCCCCAATGAGCCGTCTCGACCTTCTGGTGATCGACGATTCGGAAGAGGACGCCCAACTCATCATCAACGAACTGCGCTCGGGCGGTTACGAGCCGGTTTGGGCGCGCGTCAATACCCCGGAAACCTTGGGTGCCGCCCTTGACGATCAGGCATGGGAGCTCATCACATGTGCTTGGGGCATGCGAGCGTTCAGCGGGATGGACGCTCTCCAACTCCTGCGTGAGCGCCGCGTGGACGCGCCGATCATCGTCGTATCCAGTCAAATCGGAGAAGAATCTGCGGTGACGGCCATGAGAGCCGGTGCGCAGGACGTTGTGAGCAAGTATCGCCTGTCACGTCTCTGCCTGGCCGTTGAACGGGCGATGCGGGAGCGCGAACTGCACCGGGCGCAGAAGCGTGCGGAGGAAGCCCTCCGGCTCAGCAGTGAAATTCTCAGCCACGTGAGCGAGGGCGTCTTTCTCACGAGAGACAGCGACGGCGTCATCGTGTTTTGCAATCCCCGGTTCGAGCAGATGTTTGGCTATGCACCGGGGGAGCTCTTGGGAAAACATGTCGCCATTGTCAATGCGCCAACCGACAAAAGCCCCGAAGAAACCGCCCGCCTGATTATGGAGGCGCTGCGCAGAGACGGGCGGTGGGAAGGCGAAGTCTACAACCGCAAGAAGGACGGGACACCGTTCTGGTGCCATGCCAGCGTCTCCACGTTCACGCATGCCGAGTACGGTGCGGTCTGGGTATCCGTCCATCGGGACGTTACCGAGAGTAAACGCCTGCGGGAGCGACTTGAACGCACCAACCTGTTCCTTGACTCGATCGTCGAAAATATTCCCAACATGGTCTTCGTCAAAGACGCCAAGAACCTGGCGTTCGCGCTGTTCAATCGCGCCGGCGAGGAACTCCTCGGCTACCGGCGCGCCGACCTCATTGGCAAGAACGACTACGACTTCTTTCCGAAACAGGAGGCGGATTTCTTCACCGAGAAGGACCGTGCCGTCCTGCGTGACAAGACCCTGCTCGACATCCCTGAGGAACCGATCGCAACGGGCCGGCACGGGCAACGGCTCCTGCACACGAAGAAGATTCCTCTCTTCGACAGCAACGGGGAGCCGGCTTACCTGCTCGGCATTTCCGAGGACATCACGGACCGCCAGCGTGCCGATCACATGCGGCGACGTCACGAACGCGAAACCAGGATCCTCAACGAAATCCTGCGTGCGATCAACGCGCATCTGGATGTGACAGCGGCGTTCCCCGAGGTCTGTGCCGGACTCCGAGAGTTGGCGGGTTGCGCGGCTGCGAGTCTGGCCCTCTTTGACGAGCGCCAGGAGTGGCTCTCCTTCGTCGCCGCCGATGCGCCCTGGGCGCTTGGTGCGGCCAAAGGTGCGCGGTTGCACGCCGCAGAGTTTCCTGCCGTCACCGATGCCCGCGCGGGGCGTCCCCACGTCGTGCGGGATCTGGCGACCGAGTCGGAGTTCGCCAGTGTACGAATGATTTGCCGGTTCGGATTTCGCTCGCTGGTTGCTCTGCCCCTGCGCGCGGGCAGCGATGTGATCGGCATCCTGAGTCTGTTTTGGCGGGAAGTCGATGGCTGCGACTCCGGCGAAATGGGGGCCCTCACCCAAGTCTGCAATGCGGTAGCGATCGCGGTGGAGAAGAGTCGCTTGTTCGAGCAGGTGAGGGCCGGGCAGGAACGGCTGGCGATGCTCTCCCGCAGGTTGATCCAGGTCCAGGAGATCGAGCGCCGGCACCTCGCCCGCGAACTTCATGATGAGGTTGGGCAGGTGCTGACCGCGCTCAAACTCAGCCTGGATACTATCGACCAGACTCCGTTGGCAGCAGCGCATGTTCGTCTGCACGCGGCGCGGCAGCATCTCAACGATCTGATCACGCGTGTGCGCGATCTCTCGCTCGATCTCCGGCCCGCCATGCTGGATGACTTGGGCTTGTTGTACGCTCTCTTGTGGCTGATCGACTCCTACTCGCGGCAAACGAACATCCGGGTGCACATCGAGCACCAGGGACTGGACCGGCGTTTCGCGCCCGAGGTCGAAACCGGTGCGTATCGGATCACGCAGGAAGCGCTCACGAACGTGGCGCGCCACGCCGCGGTCATGGAGGCAACTGTACGTATTTGGTTGGAGGACGGCACGCTGACGTTGCAGGTCCTCGACGCCGGCAAGGGCTTCGAGACGGCGGTGGTCGATCGCGCCCCAGGCGGACTGTTGGGCATGCGTGAGCGCGCGCACCTCCTAGGCGGGGAACTGACAATCGAGTCGACACCGGGCAACGGTACCCGCGTGAACGCGCGGTTACCCATCGGAGGACCACCCATCTCCCTTTGAAGGGTGGCACCCAGCAGATGCGTGTCACCAGCTCTCAAGCGAGCGTCCTTCTGTGTTCGCAAAGAAATTCATGTGCAGTGAAATCCATGTTGACCGGCGGCTGGCGCCGATGGTAGGCGCCAGTATGGCTATCGTTCTGCGCGCCCTCGTCGCCCTCGCGTTGCTCGCCATGCCTGCGACTGCTGCCGTCCGCCTGGACGCCCCACTCGCTGAGGCGATCGAGACCGGCAGCGCCGTCACAGTGGTCTTGTCGATGGATGATCCTGCTGAGGCGGCGGGTCTGACCATACAGGTGAATAAGCACGACGTGACTGGCCGGCTGCGGGGCACGGGGACGACGCGCACGCTCGTCCTGGCCGGTGTACCCGGGACGAGCGCCGTACTCGCTCGCGGCCGCAACACCATCAGCGTCAGCGGCCCCGGGACGACTATCGAGCGCCGCTTCAAATGGAAGCCGGGTAACGCGCGTGTTCACCTGGTCGTGGTTGGCAACCGCATCAACTTCGCCGCCTACGAGTCGTTCGCCACCTGGCAGGCGGAAGTGGACCGCATCTTCAACACGCTGGTCGTCCCGAAGCTGGTTACCGGGCGGCCGAATGTCGTGCTGCTGACCGAGGACTTCGGGCTGCCCTCGGCCCTCCTCGGCTCGCGTGGCGCCGCCGCCCGTGTCGCGAAGGACGCCGATCCGCTCACCGGCCTCGGCAGCCTGTTCGTCACGTACCAGCCCCAAGCCCAGTTCTACCTCGATCACCTCACGCTGCCGGGCACCGGTAGCGGGCCGCTCGCCCGTGCCCTGACGCTCGCGCTGACCGACACGCTCTGGCGCGCCTTCGTGCCCGTCCTCGGTGCGAAGGCCGCGGCGGTCGGGGCCTACGTCGTCGCCTGCACGAACGTGGCGCCCGCGCTCCGGTCGACCGCGCCCGCCGACGTGGCGTTCTTCGGGGACGTCGACAATCCGGGTCGCACCGACGTGTTCCTGCCCAACGGGGCCGACGTCTACAACACCGCCTTCCTGTGGGGGCCTGACGGCCAGCTGATCGGCACGACACGGAAGGTCAACTTGACGCAGCAGGAGAGCGACATCCTGAACCTCTCGAGCGGCGCGCTCGACGATGTCCAGGTGTTCGACACCCCGGCCGGCCGCCTCGGCATCGCCATCAGCCTCGATGCCTTTACCCCCGAATACGTGCACCGGCTCGACGATCTGGGCGCCACGCTCGTTTTGCAGCCCGACGCCAACTCGCAGCTGTGGGCCGCGCCCAGTGCGACTTCTGCCTGGCAGCCCGACGAGTGGACGGAGTCCGTGCTCGGCATGCTGCGCGCCGATCTGCCGAACCTGACGTACAACGCGACGTCGATGATGACCGGCAGCTTTTTCCCTGGGAGCCCTGGTCCGGACGGGCTACCGACCGGCATCGTCTTCGACGGCCAGTCGAGCGTCACCAAGCGCGGTACGCATCCGCCGAAGCGCAGCTTCGTCGGCATGGCCCCAGGGAGTCAGCTCACCATCCTCGGTGCGCCGCTCCTGGGCGAGTTCGTGGCACTCGCGCCGTGGGCGTTCCCGGACCCCGGGCAGCTGCACGGGCGCGCCAAGCTGGACGCGCTCCGCGCCCGCTGCGGGAGCGCGGCCGGCGAAGGGGAGTCGCCGAACAAGCTGTCGCTCGACACGCGCCGCGCGATCCTCCTCGACTGCGCGCGCTCGCTGTTGCCGGGCGCCACCAATGCCGACGCCTTCGCGGAGTCGGTGCTGACGGCCGACGTGCCGCTGCCCGTCGGCCGGTGATGTCCGACGGCGTGATCTTCCCGGTTGTTCCGTCGGATTTCCTGACACCCTGCAGGCTAAGGGGTGAGATACCTTCCAGACCACGAATACCAAGGAACATTTAGGCAGCCCATGTCGCTGCCCCAGGGAATGTGGGTGTCGGGATAGCATACATCTCCTGCGTCTCCTGTCCCGGTGCGGCGCAAGAAATCTAACAACCGCATCGCCTTGCAGGGTGGCACTGACCATGCTGACCTGTCCAGAGTTCTGCGCTGTAACTTTGAAGCTTGGGAGAAAAGGGGGGCTTGGCATGAGAAAGGGAGTTCTTTTGGTATTGGGGTTCGGCTGGGTGATCCTCGGGGGCCTGAGTTCCGGTGTCGCTCCCGCGCACGCAATACCACAAGTCCCGCTTCCATCGACTCTGCCGTTGCTGGGGCTGGGCTTAGCGGCGCTGGGTCTGTCGAACCGCCGAAACAAGTAAGCAATTCCTGGCGTGAAAGGAGCGCTGTCGTGAAAAAATTGGTCTTGTTATCGTTGGCCGTTGGCTGGGTGGTCTTCGGGGGCCTGAGCGCTGGAGTCGCTCCGGCAAGCGCAAATGTCGTTCCTCTTCCGTCGACTCTGCCGTTACTCGGGTTGGGCCTAGCGGCCTTATTCGGCTCGCGGCGTAGCAGCAAGTAGCCGGCAGCAGCGGGCAGAGCTCGCTTCCGGCATTCTAGCTCTTCTGGAATCTTCTTACGGCCAGGCTTCGCGGAGAAGCCTGCTTCCGCACCCACCCCTAACGCAAGACGCTCACCCAGTGGAAGGGGGAGTATCGTTATCGCGGTGGCGCACGGCCATCGCGG
>DATKMS010000084.1:0-31439 GCA_035541735.1 Candidatus Margulisiibacteriota bacterium | reverse complement strand
AATGCGCCGCGGCGCAGCAGGGCATCGAGAGACTCGGGTAGGGTCTTGGCCGCAGCAGCAACGCCAGCGCGTACACTGCCGACCGTCGCGCCGATCAGCGGCACACCGCCGGCGACGCTCGCGGTGAAGGCGCCAGCCCCTGCGTCAGCGAGGACATTCCAGAGTACGCGGAGGGGCCGAGGGCTGTTGGAGTCGCGCTTCGGAGAGAAATGCGGCGTGGCGTCGTTCAAGTGCCTCCGCAGCTCGCTGAACTCCTGCATTGTCGCGGCCTCTTTCATCGCGTCCACCAATACCCAGACCTTCGCGCGTGCGTCCGCCCATTCGTCCCTCAGGTCCTGGAGCATCGTGCAGGTGCGGTCGCGACTCCCAGCCCGGGAGAGCACGATCGAGAGAACAGGCGGGATCACAGGGCCGATCTGGCCGGCGTCGGCTGTGCGTGCGTATTCCTTCCACTCGTCATCCAGGGTGGCGAACAGTTCGGCGGGAAACGAGGTAGCCCGCGCGTCAATCGCCCTCCAGACGTCGCCGTCGCAAATGGCACTCCCTCCGGCACGGACGGCGCCCAGCGTACGCTGCATGAACTCTACGTGCGCCTTGTAGTAGACGTTTTCCTGCCCCGCGTTGGAGATCTCGGCTGCCACACGTAGCATTTCGGGAGACAGGGCGATGTCGGGCGCGGGTCTCGGTCCGACTCCGATGGGTGCGGACAAAACGGACTCGTACCCAGTTAGGACCGGTCCCACCCCGGTGACTACGTTTCGGGGTTCCGGTCCGGCTTCATCGTCGGCGTTCGAATCGTAAGGCCAGGGCTCGATCTCCATCACCATCTCATCGTGGAGGACGATCCCACGCACGAACCGCTCGAGCGGTTCCAGAAGGTCCCACTGAGAGAACGGCCCCTCCACTAGGCTCCGTAGAGGATAAAACGCATGCGGATCGAAGACCGCTGTTCTCGTCCTCGGGGCAGTCATCGGCCACAGCCAATTCGGTTTTCGTAATCCATGGGGCCCTCTCCGCTCAGTCCGGTGGTGTGACTTCACTTCGAAGCACGGCCTGCAGGTCCTGCAAATGCACCTCGACGAAGCGGATCGCGTGAGGTTCACGAGCGAGCGTGATGGGAACTCTGAGTTCACCAGTCGCTTGCAGTATACTCTCTCGAACTTGCGCCGGATCGCTGCTGTTAGCGTAGCGATATTTCGCGGCACAGACTGGACACAAGGCGAGATGGTTTTCGCGGTGCTCGCGATCCGCGCCCGTCACGCATTCCACTGCTTCGAAGTAGTAACTCCCGTCGTCGAGCTTGAAGGGCATCTCGTCGTGGCAGGCCTGGCAAACCATCTGGCCATCGTCGTTCGTGTACAGTTCGCGAAGGTAAGTTTTGGCCTCGCCTTGGAGATCGTCGGAAATGCGGACACTGCGCGTCTTGGGATCGTATTGCTTTCGTCGCGCGTTCTTGGCCTGCGCGGCAACTCTCTGCGAGCGAAGTTCGGCGCTGCTGGATTCTTTCACGGGGAAGTCAGCTTTGGATCGCTTTGTCCTCCATCTCCTGAACTCATCTATGTTGCTCCTCAGGTACTCGATATCCTCTGGTGCCACTCCAGCCTCGCGTGCGAGCGCTTCCGATACTGGTGCTTTCATGCCGAGCGCTCGTGCGACGTCCTCATCCCGTCGGAACCCGTCCGGCAGATCCACGAGGGACAGCTCTTGCGGTCGATGAAATGTGGCAGGTGCGCTGGGAAGCCAGGGGAGATCGCAGACCAGCCGACCTGCACTTGAAAGCTTTTCCTCCATCTTGGCTGGCCTGAAGTTCGAACGAGTAGCGGACTCAACGCAGCCTCGAATCAGATGAGACCTTGGGACCAGCAGCGTGTTCCACACGAACACCGCCTTGTCGCTGCTGGGATGCCGCACCGCGTACTCAAGACCGTCGATCTCGTATTTCGGATCAAAGCCCCGTGTTCCCCGATTGTACGTGTGCTCTCCCTCGTAGTAACCGAGCATGACGCTTCCGTCCGAGCCCGGCTGCCTGCACTGGACACGGACTGTCCGGCTCACACCCAACTGGCACAGACTCTCGACCTGGTTGTCGGCGTATTCGGCTGCCAAGAAGTAGGCGTTCGGATTGCCTGCGAAGTACAGCTCGAGATCGGTGCTGCGGATGTATATGTCGCCTGGCTGCTTGAACGAAGTCTGGCCGGTGACGACGTTCGTTGCACGCAAGAAGCACGTCCGCTTGAGTTGCCCCACCAAGAGATCCTTGTCGTGTTGAGAATCGGTCTTCAGGGCACGAAAGACCTTCTCAATGTCGCGGGCATGCTCATCTGCCGACAGTGGCTGGGCATCGATTGCATCGGGATGGTATTTGGGCAGCACCTTTTCGATCACTTCGGTTACGGTACTCGGTTCCTTCAGGCCAAGATTCTTCAAGAATTGGAGGGCTTCATCCTGTTCAACGATCTCCCGCTTCACAACGGGATAATCCGTTTCGCCCGAGGGTGGCAGGTGTGCGTTTGGCAGCCCGTCGCTGCGGAACGTGGCGACGTGGCTTCCGTCCTGCAGCCGGACAAAGGGCTTGTCCCGTAGCGGTCCGCCGGAGTCCCCTTGCCAACGGGGCGCCCGCCAGAGAGCTTTCTGTCCGTCCAAAAAGCCGTAGAACTTTGCCACCCATCCGTCCGCCTGTTCCGCTATGAAGTCCAGGCCGAAACGACGGGCAAACGCTTCCGGTGTAACCTCCTCGATGCCGAGCTCCTCCACGAGGTAGTTCCTGAGTTCGGGAGTCTTGTCCGCCGTGATCTTATCGGCGAGCCACTTCAGATCTGAGCCTCCTTCGAAGAGCACTCGCAACTGCTGCTCAGGCAACAGCTCGCGCAACTCAGCGCCGCGGGCCAGCTTCGCCTGCTTGCCGTCAACAAACCCTCCACCGTGAGCCGGCAGCAGCGCGTCTTCCCGCAGCGTCTCACGAACGCGATCGAAGATCGCCCGAAACATCCCGTCTTCAGGGAAGTTCTGAGGACGGATAGGCATCGCCTCCAGTAGCCCGACGGTCAGCAAGCCCATGTCGCGCAGGACGGGCAGCAAGTCGGCAACCAGCGTGGCGGTTTCCGCGACGAGTTGCCGATTCCAAGAGTCAACACGGGGAATGTTGTCGCGGGCTGGTGTCGTTCGATATGCACCCTGGATGAGGAATCCCAGATCCGTCTCCTTCGCCGTCGGAAAGAACACGACCAACGGCGATTCCTGAATTGGAACGATGGTGTCGTTCGCGCTCCCCTGTCTGGCAAGCTTGAAGGCCACTTCAACCCGCACGAAATCGTTCTTCTCGGGAACCTGGACGCCGCGCTCGAATACGAGCCATTCGCTCTCCTTGTCCTCCTGACCGGGGACCCGCTCCATGAGGCGAACTCGGCGACAGCTGCCGCTCTCCACCGGGTCGCGAACGTACGAGCTGCAGATTTTGCCCTCAACGCTACATTCGATTCTTGAGATATGGCGGAGGAACAGTAGCGTTTGCGACTGCAGGGAGCCGAAGCGCTCCTCGATCTCACCGAATGCCTGAGCAGGGTCGGCGAACGGTAGTAGAAAGAACGTCGTCCAGGTCCCACCAGGCTCAACTGCTTGCGCAGCGCAAGGGCGAACGTAGTGCTCGATGCGAAAGTGCTCGTCCCCCGAGTGAATCTCCGGACACGATGAGTATGCGTAGACCGACTTGAAGCCGATGCCGAACTTCCCGATCTGAGTAAGGTCGTCTGCTTTAGTTCCCTCGCCAACGCCGCAAACTCCGCGCACATCGCGTTCGTCGAACGGCCTCCCGTTGTGTCGGACCTCAAGCCGGTCGTGGTACAGGTCAAATCGAACCGACGTCGCTCCGGCGTCCTCGGCGTTTTGCAGCAGCTCGAATACGAAATGTGTCCTGTCCGCATAGAGCCGCTGGAAGAACTCCAAGTGGCGCGTGCCCTGCCCGTACTCCCGCAGATTGTCATCGCGAATACGCTCGTAATCACTCGCCACGTCTGATCTCCAAGATCCCCGCTGCAACGCGTTGGCTCACAATGTCGGCATCTCGCCGGCTCTCAACCGCCTTACGCTTCTGATCGTAGTCTCGTTCGATGCGTGCGCGCTCAGCCTCCTTCATGCGCGCGATCCGGGAATCGCTGGTTGCGCTCTGCTCTGCCTGAACGCGCTGGAGGCGGTTGCGGTAGTAACCGTCCAGGCTCGCAAGCTTTCGCACGACCAGAGTCTCGTTTGTTTCGCACAGCCTGGTTCGTGCTTCGAGGTAGAGCCGATGGGCCTCCTCTTCCAGCTGTCGGAGTCCCAGTTCGAGGATCTCTGCCGTAGGCGCCGTGGAGGATGGCAGCGCCTCCGCTAGACTGAAGAGGCGGAGCAGGGACAAGGACACTTCTGACGCTACGCGCGAGGTGTCCATGTTCCAGGCAAGGGTCACCAGGCGAAGCTCCGGCTTCGCTGCGATCGCCTCCCACAGGTCACAGACGAAGAGATACCGACCCTCGGGTAGCTGGTCGTCTCGCACGGCGAGGCACGAAACCAGCGGTTCGCGAGCGGTAGTCCAGTGAGCGATCGCTATCCTGGCCAACGGGTGGACCGGCGTGACGAACGGAACGTCGCGGTCTTCGAGCGCGGCCTCCTGCTCAAACGCCAGCGACAGAAACGGATCATCGCCGCCAAGCCACCGAGTGAAGGAGGCGGTGGGACGATCTTGTCGTTTTAGCGCTCTGACCCTTTCGGCTAGCCCCATCCGCGCGTCCTTGTTGAGCCGGAGGCGAAACAGCCCAGGATGACGGTCGTCGGGCGTGAGCTTTCCTCCGAACGCGGGCTCCTCGACGAACCTCTCGATCATCTGCCGTAGATCATTGGTAGAAACGAACCTTCCTTCGGCTACGAGTGCGTCGACCTCCTCGACGAACGCCTGGTCCAACCCCAGGAGCGTACCGCCCTCCTCTTCCATCCGCCGTTGTTCCTCAATCAGCCGGATCGCGTTGTCGGCTGCCTGGCGCGCCTTCTCTTCCGCTTGCTGCGGAGTCAGGGCGGGATCCAGTGCCACGCGCGTCAGATCCTGGACGACATCGCCGAGCACCTCCTCGAGATCCCCAATTGTGTCCCTGAAGACCCCAAGCCGCTCGTAGCAACGGAAGAAGATCCGCTCCTCGACCGTTCCCGGTGTGATGAAGTTGAAGATCTGCACCTTCTCGCTGCGCTGCCCGAAGCGATCGATTCGCCCGATGCGCTGTTCGACACGCATGGGATTCCACGGGATGTCGTAGTTCACCAGCTGATCGCAGAATTCGTAATCGAGGCCCTCGCAGCCCACTTCCGACGAGAGCAGTACGTCCAAGGCGTCTGGATCGGTGCGCGGCAACCGGAAGCGTTCGCGCAATCGTTCTCGCTCCTCATCCTGTACTCGGCCAGAGACAACCGCGACGCGGTAGCCATGGGCACGCAGCTTCGCATCCAGATATCCCAACGTGTGCAGGAAGAACGAAAACACCAAGACCTTGCCGGGGCCATCGGTGGCGAGGGCGCTTCTTACGATGGTGAGGAGCTGATCGAGCTTTGGATCGTCTGGCGGAAGCGCAACGGCCATGTTGCGCAAGCGACGAGCTCGATCAATCAACTCCGGGGGAAGGTTGTGCTCGTCGTCCTCTTCTTCTGTGGTGTCTGTCAGAATCGCTGTAGAGAACCGCCCTGTCTTGAGGAACGCATCAAGAGCTGGGACGAGAGCTGGAAGGCAACTCGCGGCCTGGCGTTGTAAAGTGTCTGTCACCAACGCGATCACCCGTGGATCATAGTTCAGCGACAACACGTCGCGACGGAACGCGATCAACTCATCGTAGAAGCGCTGTTGCTCAGCGGTGAACGCAACCGAAACGGTGCGGGGCTCGCGAATGGTAAATCGACCGATGTCGCGCCGACGCGTACGATTCATGACGTGGGCGAGCGAATGGACCTCCTCAAGGTCGCGAAGACAGCGAATGCGGTCTGCATCGGAGAGGGCGGGAACGTCTGGCCCAAGGTTCTGTTGCCATTCGATGAAGCGTGGGTCCTGCGCGAGTACCTGGCGTCCCCAGGACGTGCGCGCCGCGGCATCAAGAGCGCCAGCAGCTTCGCGCTGCCAACCGTCGTGCGGCGCGCGGGTACGGATGTGTCGCATCGCCTTCGTAAGAAGCGGGCTGGGTTCGACGAGCTGGTCAAATACGGCTTGATCGGGGAAGAGATCTGGACGCAGCAGGTTCAATAGCGTGAAGAGGTTGCGGGAGCCCACATGCACGGGGGTGGCCGAGAGGAACAGGACCGCCTCGCTTACCTCACACAGGAAGCTGGCCAGCGTATGGGAGTTCGTTTCTGGGTTGCGCAGGTGATGTGCTTCGTCGACGATGACGAGATCAAAGTGCGGTGCCGGGTTTAGCGACAAAAGACTCGGCCGCGAGCGGCGTCCGCTCGTCCCCGTGAGGTACTCATCCATCCTCAGAAGTTCCAGATGAGCGATGGCGCGCGCGTACTGTGCGGGCCAGACACCGTCAAGATGCGCCTCGCGTAAGCAGTAGCGCAAGGTTTCGGCAGTCAGGGGGCGGAAGTCTTCGTCGAAGCGGCGCATCTCCATCCGCCACTTTTCCACGAGGTCCTTCGGGCAGACGATCAGAACGGTGCCCATCTCTTGCCGGGTCTGGAGTTCCTTAAGAATGAGGCCAGCTTCGATCGTCTTTCCTACACCGACCTCATCGGCGATCAGGAGGCGCGGCTGATCGGCACGCAAGAAGCGCAAGAGCGGCTTGAACTGGAACGGAACGTACTTGATACGTGCGGCGTGCAGAGCGTAGAGATTGTCAACTTGTGGCCGCGCAAGGCGCGACGCGGTCAGCCGCGCGCGGAAAACTTCAGCGTCCACACCCCTGTGCTCAGCGATGGCAGTTAGGAGCGCGTCGGCCCGCGGTGGCTCCGCGCCCTCCAATTGGTCCGCATAGTAGTCTCGCACCTCCGAGCGGCCGTGGAAGACACGGTAGCGTTCCATGCCGCGCACCGCGGGCAATATCTCGATGACGGGACCTGCCTTGGAGGGGTCAGCCCGCAAGCGAACAAGCTGGCCAACGATGAACGCGGCTTCCACGAGTGCGCAGATCCTTCCTACTTCGGCTGGTCCTTACACGCGTACGCGACGCCCGGCTCAGCAATTGATTCGAGCAGCCGCATTCGGCCGAGGCGGAGCGCACTCAGGATGCCGGCCGCGTTGGCGTGAAACCGCTGCGCAAGCGCCCGCCCCGCCTCGACCAAGCCCAACTCGGACGCAGGTACCGGCGTCGTGTCACCCTCGAGCTGCCCAAGTGCCTGCAGATCGACGCCCAACTCGCGCGCGATCTCTTCACGCGACACGCCACGATGCGTCTCGTACGAACGGACGAGATCACCGGCGATCAGTCTCTCCGCAGTGGCCCCAACGCCGAGGCGAGCTAACAATCGACGGTGGGCATCGGCGGTCTTGTCAGGGTCGATGCGACCTTCCGCAACCAGACGCTGGTTGATGGCACGAGCTTGTTCCTCGTTCGTCGTGTCCATCGCAGCGAGATCATGGATCAGGTTTTCGAAGATCGTGGCGCGCTCGTCGTCGCTGAGCGGGGGGACCTTCGGTTTCATCGACGTTTTGCCTCCTCTTCCAACAGCGTATTGATTCGTTTCAGGGCTCGAGTCAGTTGTTCGTAGAGGTTCTTCAAGTCCCTCACCGATACACCCAAGTTCGACGCGATTTGCTCTTGCGATAAGTTCCACGCCCGGCGAATCTTGTAGAGACGAAGCAACAGTGGTGTTTCCGCCAACATCTCAAGCACCCGATCTTCCAGCTCACGCTGGGTTACAATGGCCTCCACCCCTTCGTGCGGGTCTGGAAGCATGTCGGCGAAGTCCGCCACGTCTTGCGCGCCCTGTTCGAACGTGGACCGCGGAAGCTTCAGGTAGTCGAGTGCGCGCCAATAGGCGCGCTGGAGCACCCAGCTGTGCAGCGAGACCCCTTCCGGGTCATAGGCTTCCAAGTGCCTCCAGGCCCACTCGATCGCGTCACTGGTTGCGTCTTCGGCCGCGTACTGCGAGAGCGCAAGTCTATCCATCAGCCTGGCTCGAATTGCTTCGAAGAAGGGCTGACTCGCTAGCTGAGCAAGAAGCTTCTCACGACGCTCCCAGTCTGCTCCCATGCACGAACACCGGTTTCCTCCTCTACCCTACTTACGGGGTTGGCCGCTAGATTTTCGTGCGTCGGACACGAAATCTCGACCCGTGACCCCGTACCGTGACCCCGTACAGGGATTAAAGGCCTCCCGAGAAAGGGGCGAGCAGCTGGTGTCGCCACGGGCTGACCAAACTTTGCCGGAACAGCATGAGGATGCGGCGTGCACGGCCGGGCCTGCCGGTTGGTGCTAACGCTGCCGCCGCTGGCAATGGTGGTGTTCAAGACACCATAAGAATTCGCTGCGCGACGCGTAAGAAAATTATCCGCGGCGGCAACCGCGTGCGCGGCGCTGTTACCTTGACTTGAATGCCGCCTTCGCATAAGGGGCTCGTGATGATGAACGCTCCGCACCGCGCGTTCTGAGAGACGCGATGCGGCAGAGCGGCAACCACGGGATCACCATTCATGACTGAGCAGTATTTGCCCGTTCTTGTGACCTTCTGCCTGGCCGGCGCATTGGTGGGAATCATGGTGTCGATGGGCCGCTTGCTCGGTCCAAGCCGCCCGACACGCACGAAGGGGGAGCCCTTCGAGTGCGGCAACCCGCCGAGCGGCACCGCTTGGGGACGGTTCGCGGTGAAGTTCTACATGACGGCGATCCTGTTCATCGTGTTCGATGTCGAGGTGGTGTTTCTCTATCCGTGGGCCGTCGTGTTCCGCCGACTGGGCTGGTTCGGCTTCGCCGAGGTGATACTGTTCGTCGCGGTGCTGGGCGTGGCGCTGCTGTATGTCTGGCGCAAGGGGGCGCTGGAATGGGATTGACCCGCTTGAGCCGGACGCACGAGACGGGCTCGGATACGCTGGCCCTGCGGTAGCCGCGTGCCGGATCGTTCATCAGTCCACTGCCAAAGGTGCAGCGATCGCGCACATGGGGATTGAAGTAGGCATCGCCACGATCAGGGCGCTCGTCGTCATCCTGATGGTGCTGAGCCTGGCCGGCGTGCTCGGCTGGATCGAGCGCAAGGGCAGCGCACTGATCCAGGACCGCATCGGCGCCAACCGCGCCTCGATCTTCGGCGTGGCCGCGGCGGGGTTGGTCAACACGCTGATGGCCGATCCGCTCAAGTTCCTCACCAAGGAAGACATCCTCCCGGTGCGCGCCGACCGCTTGCTGCACACGCTGGCACCCTGCGTCAACCTCTTCCCGGTCATCGTGGCATTCGCGGCGATTCCATTCGGTGACGCCATCACGATCGGTGAGCGCACCATTCAACTCCAGGCGATCCCTCTCAACGTCGGTATGCTCTACGTGCTCGCCATGTTGTCCTTGGGTGTGTACGGCGTGGTGCTGGGCGGCTGGGCATCGAACGACCGGTTGTCGCTGCTCGGCGGCATTCGTGGTTCGGCGCAGATGATCTCGTATGAAATCGGCATGGGCCTGTCGATCGTGGCCATCGTGATGACCTTCGGCACGCTCGATCTGCAGGAAATGGTGCGCCTGCAAGGCCATTTGATCCATGGTTGGTTGCCAGCGTGGGGCATTCTCTACCAGCCGCTGGCGTTCCTGATTTTCCTCTGCACCGGGATCGCTGAGAGCAAGCGCGTGCCGTTCGATCTGCCGGAAGGCGAATCAGAGCTGGTGAGCGGCTATTTCACGGAGTACTCGGGGATCAAGTATCTGATGTTCTTCATGACCGACTTTGCCGAAGTGGCGGTGGTGGCCGGCCTGGTGACCACATTGTTCTTCGGCGGGTGGCAGATCCCGTATCTCCTGAGCGACGGCTTCCACTTCCCTGGAGGGGCGGCGCTGCTGTTGCCGCGGTTGCTCGTCGTCCTGCTGCAGGTGGCCGCGTTCATGGTCAAGGTGCTGCTCTTCTGTTGGCTGCAGATTCTCCTGCGCTGGACGCTGCCAAGGCTGCGTTACGATCAGCTGATGCGTTTCGGGTGGAGGGGCCTGCTGCCGCTGGCGCTGGCCAACATGTTGGCGACGGCAACCGTCGTCTTGGCGGTCGGAGGGCCGACATGATTCTGCTCGGCCTAGGCTTACTTGTGATGCTGATGATGCTGTCGCTGGCCGGTGTGGTGGCCGTTGGCGGTATCGCTCTGGCCAGCATCAATCTGGGGCATGTCGTGTTCGCGCTGCTTGCAAGCCTCATGATTCTCTCGGCGCTCGGCGTCATCGTGAACCGCAGCCCGATCCGCAGCGCGCTGTCGTTGGTGGTGACGCTGTTCCTACTGGCAGTGATGTTCGTCTCCCTCGATGCGCATCTCGTCGCGATGCTGCAGATAATCGTCTACGCCGGCGCCATCATGGTGCTGTTCCTGTTCGTCATCATGCTGCTCAATCTGCACGAGGACCGGCCGGCGATGGTGCGGGTGGGGGTGCGCGGGTTTGCCGGTCTCGTCGGCACCCTGTTCTTCCTCGGCGCGGTCCACTTTCTCATGCGCCCGCTCGGTGCGCTGCCGGCCGCGGGCGCGGTACCGCCCGGCTTCGGAACGATCGAGCAGTTGGCCGAGCAGCTGTTCACGCGCTCGTTGCTGGCCTTCGAGGTCACGTCGATCCTGTTGCTGGTGGCCATCGTCGGCGCAGTCGTCCTCGCGAAACGGAAGCTGGCATGACCCTGGTCCCCATCCAGTTGTATCTGATTCTCGGCGCGGTGCTGTTTACGATTGGCGCCGTCGGTGTACTGGTGCGCCGCAACGTGATCGTGATCTTCATGTCGATCGAGCTGATGCTGAACGCGGTCAACCTGGTGTTCGTCGCCTTCGCGCGCCAGTGGCAGTCCATGGAGGGCCAGGTCACCGTGTTCTTCGTAATGACCGTCGCGGCGGCCGAGGCCGCTGTCGGGTTGGCGATCATCATAGCGGCGTTCCGCAACCGCGAGACCGTGAACGCCGACGAGTTGAACTTCCTGCGTTGGTAGCAGCATGCACGCGGCGGCGACTCCCGTTCAATTCCTGTGGCTCATCCCGGCGTTGCCGGCGCTGGGCGTGCTGCTCAACATTTTCGTCGGGCCACGTGCGGGGCGCGGGGCGGTGAACTTCGTCTCGCCAGCGGTCGTCGGCGTGTCGTTTGCGCTGGCGTGCTACACGTTCATGCGCCTCCTCGATTTGCCGCACGGCGCCGCGCTCGTCCAAGACGTCTATCCCTGGATCACGGCGGGCACGCTCGACGTGCACGTGGCCTTCCACATCGATGCCCTGTCCGGCGTGATGATCTCGATCGTCACCGGCGTCGGGTTTCTGATCCACGTTTACTCCACGGGTTACATGCACGAAGACGCCGGATACGCGCGCTACTTCGCCTATCTCAATCTCTTCATGTTCTCGATGTTGCTTCTGGTGATGGCCGATAGCCTGCCGCTGATGTTCGTCGGCTGGGAGGGTGTTGGCGTCTGCTCGTACCTGTTGATCGGTTTCTGGTACGACAAGGAAGCCAACGCCAGCGCCGGCAAGAAGGCGTTCGTCGTCAATCGCGTCGGTGACGCCGGCTTCATCCTGGGCATCTTCCTGATCTTCTGGACTCTGGGACCCGGCACACACTCGCTGCGCTTCACCGAGATCGCCGCCTACGCCAGCAAGATACCGCCGCACACCGTGACGGTGATCACGCTGCTATTGTTCGTCGGTGCGACCGGCAAGTCGGCGCAGCTGCCGCTCTACGTCTGGCTGCCCGACGCCATGGCCGGCCCGACGCCGGTCAGCGCGTTGATCCACGCCGCCACCATGGTCACGGCGGGCGTCTACATGATCGCGCGCCTGAATTTCCTCTACATCCTGTCGCCGACCAGCATGACGGTGGTGGCGACGATCGGTGCGCTGACGGCGCTGTTCGCCGCCACGATCGGCCTCATGCAGAACGACATCAAGAAGGTGCTGGCGTACTCGACCATCAGCCAGCTCGGCTACATGTTCCTGGGCGTCGGTGTCGGTGCTTTCAGCAGCGGCATCTTCCATCTGATGACGCACGCTTTCTTCAAGGGTCTGCTGTTTCTCGGCTCGGGCAGCGTCATCCACGGCATGAGCGGCGAGCAGGACATGCAAAAGATGGGCGGCTTGCGCAGCTACATGCCGATCACGTGCTGGACCTTCTTTGCAGGCACCCTGGCGATTGCCGGGTTCCCGCCGTTCGCTGGCTTCTTCAGCAAAGATGCCATTCTCGGTGCCGCCTACGGGAGCGAACACGGCAGCGTGTGGCTGTGGGTGCTCGGGCTGCTTGCCGCCGGACTCACGTCCTTTTACATGTTCCGCCTCCTGTTCCTGACCTTCTTCGGCGAGTGCCGCATCGACGAACACGCCAAGCATCATCTCCACGAATCGCCGGCGTCGATGACCATGCCGCTGATCGTGCTGGCGATCCTGTCGTTGATCGGCGGGTGGATCGGCCTTCCAGAGCATTGGCTGTGGGGCGACCGCTTCGGCGAGTTCCTCGCGCCGATCTTCAGCGGCGCGTACGCGTCGGAACATCTGAGCGCGGGCACCGAATCGGTGCTGATGGGCGCGTCGGTAGTAGCGGCGGCTATCGGCTTTGGCGTCGCGTATCTCTTCTATCTCGTGCAGCCGGGTCTGCCGATGCTGCTGGCGTGGAAGGCGAAGGGCGCCTACAACCTGATCTTCAACAAGTACTACGTGGACGAGCTGTACGACCTGCTGTTCGTGCGCTCGACGCTGGCCCTGTCCACCTTCTTCTGGCGCGCCGTCGACAGTGAAGTGATCGACGGCTTGGTCAATGGGACGGCCCGTGTCGTGAACGCCAACGGCGGCCTGTGGCGGCGGCTGCAAACCGGCAACGTGCAGCACTACGCCATCTCGATGCTGCTCGGGGCAGTGGTGATCCTCGGGTACTACGCACTGCGGTGAGGAGATCAGTGATCGGTGATCAGTGACCAGTAACCAGAAATGATCAGGGACTAGAGACCAGTGAAGAGCGACAAGCCGTAAGCGATATGCCCATCCTCTCTCTCATCGTGTTCACGCCGCTGCTCGGCGTCCTCTTCCTGGTGATGATGCCGGCGGAGCAGGCGGCGGCGCTGCGGCGGGCGGCGTTCGTGTTCTCGCTGCCGCCGTTGGTCCTGTCGATCCTGATGTTGTTGGCGTTCAACCCTGCCGATCCGGGGTATCAAATGACCGCGAAGGTGGCCTGGATCCCGGCGTTCGGCATCAGCTACAGTCTCGGCGTTGATGGCATCAGTCTCTTCCTCCTGCTGCTGACCACCTTCCTCATGCCGCTGGTGATTTTGGCGGGCTGGGGTGACGTCCACAAGCGGATCAAGGAGTACATGATCCTCATGCTGCTCCTGGAGACCGCGATGCTCGGCGCCTTCGTGGCGCTCGACCTGTTCCTGTTCTACGTCTTCTGGGAGGCGATGCTGGTGCCGATGTACTTCCTCATCGGCGTCTGGGGCGGCGAGCGGCGGATCTACGCAGCGATCAAGATGTTCCTCTACACGATGGTGGGCAGCTTGCTCATGCTGGTTGCCATTCTGACCCTCGTCTGGATGCATCAGCAGCAGAAGGGCGTGCTCACCTTCGACTTGCAGCAGCTCTACGACTTCTCGGTGCCGCTGGCGACGCAGCGGTGGCTGTTCCTGGCGTTTGCGCTGGCGTTCGCGATCAAGGTGCCGATGTGGCCGCTGCACACCTGGCTGCCCGACGCCCACACCGAAGCGCCCACGGGCGGCTCGGTCATCCTGGCGGGCGTGTTGCTGAAGATGGGGACCTACGGCTTCTTGCGCTTTGCGATTCCCCTCTTCCCGTTGGCCGCGCATGAAGCGTTGCCGATCATCGCAGCGCTGGCCGCGATTGGGATCGTATACGGAGCGCTGGTCTCGATGGTGCAGCCCGACCTCAAACGCCTGGTGGCGTACTCATCGGTGAGCCATCTCGGCTTTGTCATGCTGGGGATGGCTGCGCTCAACGCCGAAGGTGTGCAGGGCAGCATCTACCAGATGCTCAGCCATGGCTTGTCGACGGGCGCGCTGTTCCTGGCGGTGGGCGTCATCTATGAACGGCGGCACACGCGGCTGATCAAGGAGTTCGGCGGCCTGTGGACGCAGCTGCCGGTGTATGCGGCCATTTTCATGGTCGTGATGCTGTCCTCCGTCGGCCTGCCGGGCCTGAACGGCTTTGTCGGGGAGTTTCTCATCCTCCTCGGCGCCTTCGGTGTGCACCGCGCGGCGACCGTGGTCGGCGTCAGCGGTGTGATTCTCGGAGCCGTGTATCTGCTGTGGATGTACCAGCGTGTCATGTTCGGTCCGCTGGAGAATCCGGCGAACCGGGCGCTGAAGGACTTGTCGGCGCGCGAGATCTTGGTATTCGTACCGATCTTGGTGATGCTGTTCGTGATGGGCATGTATCCGCGGCCGATCCTCAGCCGGATGGAGCCGTCGGTCAATGCGTATCTCGGCCGGCTGCATCAGAAGATGGCGGCGGCGCCAGGCAGCGTTCAGCTGTCAGCCGTCAGCACTCAACGGGAAATCAGCGGCGGGGAACGCTGACAATGACCCGCAACTCTCAACTGCCAACTCTCAACTCTCAACTTTCTTCCTAATGATTCCCGCACCGAACATCTCCTACGTCGCGCTGCTGCCCGTCCTGATCCTCACCGGCACGGCGTTGCTGGCGCTGATCGCCGATCTGTGGATGGAGGGGCCGGACCGCGAAGGACTGGGATGGATTGGCTTGGTGGGTCTGCTCGCAACTGCGATCACAGCGCTGACGCTGTGGAGCACGCACATCAGCACGCTGTCCGACGCCCTCGTCGTCGACCGTTACGGTTTGTTCTTCACGCTGCTGTTCTGTGTGGTTTCGGGTCTGACGTTGCTGATGTCGATGAGCTATCTCGAAGCGACGGAGATCAAGACGGGCGACTACTACTCCCTGGTCCTCTTCTCGACGGTCGGCATGGTGTTGATGTCCACTGCCACCGACCTCATCGTCATCTTCCTCGGGCTCGAGGTCATGTCGATCGCGGCGTACGCGCTGGCCGGGCTGGCGCGCAGCGAGCTGCGGTCGAACGAGGCGGCGCTGAAATACTTCCTCCTCGGCGCGTTCGCCAGCGGCTTCCTGCTGTTTGGTATCGCCCTGCTGTATGGCGCGACGGGCACCACGACATTGCCCCAGATCGCGCAGCGACTGACCACCCTAGCTGGCGAGCAACGGCTGCTGGTGACCGCCGGCATGGCATTGCTCATCGTTGGCTTCGGCTTCAAGGTCGCGGCGGTGCCCTTCCACGTCTGGGCGCCCGACGTCTACGAAGGATCGCCGACCTCGGTCACGGCGCTGATGGCGGTCGGCATCAAGGCCGCCGCCTTCGCGGCGTTCGCCCGCGTTTTCATGCACACGCTGGTCATCTTCAGAGCGGATTGGGCGGGTGTGCTCTGGGTGCTGGCCGTGCTTACCATGACGGTGGGCAACGTCACGGCGCTGGTGCAGCGCAACATCAAGCGCATGTTGGCGTACTCGAGTGTGGCACACGCCGGCTATCTATTGGTGGGCATGGTAGCCGGCGGCGAAGCAGGCGGCAGCGCCGTCCTCTTCTACCTCATCGCCTATGCGTTCATGACCCTCGGCGCGTTCGCGGTTGTGATCGCCCTGGGGCACCGCGGGCAAGCGAACGAGAACCTCGACGACTACGCCGGCGTCGGCTTCCGCAGCCCGTTCCTGGGCGCCGCGATGGCCGTCTTCATGCTGTCACTGTCCGGCATCCCGCCGCTCGCCGGCTTCGTCGGCAAGTTCTACATCTTCAGCGCCGCAGTGAAGGCGGGATACACCGGCCTTGCCATCATCGGCGTGCTCAACAGCGTCGTGTCCGTGTACTACTACGTCGGCGTGCTGGTGCGCATGTACATGACGGAAGGGACGACCGAGGTCGCAGCGCCGAGCAGCCGGCCATACCTCTTCGCCACGCTGCTGCTGACCGTCACCGGTACCGTTCTGCTCGGACTGTTCCCATCCTCACTCTTCGAAGTCGCGCGCCAATCGTTTCTCGCGCTGCATTGACCAGTCGTGGCACTGCGGAAGAATCCGCGGAACCGTCGGCCGTCGCTCTAACGCCTGCTACCAAGCGTAGCGAGTGGGAGGAGTGACGCTCTCGATGCTTTGTTTCGCGGCCTCGAGGAACATGTCTCCCTGCTCGCTTTCCCTCTCGATGGCTCCGTTTGTGACCAACCAAGCCGCCATGGCCAAGGTTCCCGCCACGTGGGACGGTTCGTCCGGTTCGACGCATGATTGCAACGCAGCCTGCGCGTGGTCGAGGGCGCTGTTGGCCTCTTCGGGGTTACTCAGTTCGGCGCTGGACCAGGCGTCCAGGTGGCGTTTACTGGGGTGAGACTGCGGGACTCGGTTGATCTGCTTGTCGATGTCGCGCGCGACGGCGTAGATTTCGGTTAACGTCATGCGCACCAAGCTAACAGTCAATCCCGCGGCTGCAAGGAGCGCTTCGATCAGCCGGCCACCCGAACCGGGTCCGGCGACGCGACAGGAGTCTCAGCGGCGCGGCTGTGCGCCTCCAGGAGCCGCTTGTGCCACGCCGCGACACCGCGCCGGAAGTACGATGCGTTGATGTCGAGTGTCGCGCTGATATTCTCGAACGAATAAACGTCTTCGTCACTTGTTGATGCCATCCACTCCGCTGCTTCCGCGAACAGGGCGCGGCCGACGCGGTCGGTGGCGAGGAGGTACTTCTGGTAGTAGTCGAGAGCGTTTTCCACGATGGCCAGCATCAACCGCTTCTCGCCAGAGAGCGCTGCGCGGCGACGCCGGGCGCCGACGACCAGGCCAGCAATCAGGACATCCGGTTCAAAAATGCCATGGTCAGCCATATCCGTGTCTCCTTCAGAGCGATCGTGGCGCGACGCGCTATCGGCGGCGCAAGGCCGCGGCCGGCACCTGCCGTGTTGAATCTTGGAAAAACCCATGGAGGCCCCCGCTCGGGCCTCCATGGCGAGTGCGTTACAGCTTGGTAACGTTGGACGCTTGCGGTCCCTTTTGGCCTTGGGTCACGTCGAAACTGACCTTCTGGCCTTCGTCGAGACTGCGGTAGCCTTCACCGATGATCGCGGTGTGGTGCACGAACACGTCGCCACCGGCATCGTTGCAGATGAAGCCAAACCCTTTCTCGGCATTGAACCACTTCACTATTCCTTGAGCCATGCGCTTCCCTCCTTTCCTTCGTACTCGTCACTGGGAAGCTACTGGATCTGGAACGCGATGGTTCTTGCGAACGAGAAAACCGAAGAGCGGTGCGCTCTGCGGCTCCAAACGGCGGTCTCTCCCCGTTGAGACTGTCAGTGGCTTGTAGCTGAGCGGAGCGGAACGCACAAGGATGGGTTTCAGATTTGGCGAGCCTGTGGTTCAATCGCTGGCAGACGGTTCAGTCAGTGCGTCGCGAACGCCGCACGCATCCGATTGAAGGTGCTCTGGATCTCCTGCGTCATCATGCGCCGGCCGATCGCGTGTTTGGCCGATGCGCCGAATCCGCTGGCGCGGTCCGTCGAGGTGCGGGTCACGTAGAAGACCATCGTCCCGTCCTTGGCCGGGAGCAACGCTGCGTGCGCCTGCACGGCGTTGTATCCCTGGCTGACGTAGAACTCGCGGTCCGCCACGACGAACGCGTCACCCATCGGCAGCGCCATGCGATGGCGCAGCGTGAGCGTCGGACGGTCGTCCAGGTCGTAGACGAGCCAGAAGAACCGCTCTTCGAGACCGGCGGGCCGTGTCGCCGGGTAGTGCAGGAGCACGTCACGGAACGCGGGACTGTGCTTGCCGAGAATCTTCGCCGCGGAATGCCGGCGCAGCTCTTCGGCCAGACTCCGCCGCACGCCGTCACCACGGTCGTACGGTGCGGTGCCGTCCAGTCCTTGCGTCCGATACGCCTGGTAGCGGGCGAGCAGCATGGCACGGAGTTGTGCCTCGACTTCCGGTTGGCCCACGGCGCCGAGCGCTCGGAACGCGGCGATCTCTGCTGTGGAGAGGTTGAGCGTCTCGCCAGGAGTTGCATGGAGGTAGCGTTCCGCCTCGGCGCTGCCGTGCGGGGCCAGCCGGAGATCCTGGAAATCAGCAAGCGTACCCGCTCCACTCAGTTCGTGCAGCGCGATGAGGTGCGGATCGGTCTTGAGATCGTTCGCGTGCTGAAACGCTTGGACTGCCCGGGTCACTGGAGCCCGCACAAGAAACACCATACCAATGGCCAACTCGCGATCGGACCGGTCGGTCGGGGTCGTTTCAACGATCTCCCCCTGTTCGACCTGTGCCAGGGTTTCCGGCGTGAGCCCAACTTCCGCGGCCAAGTCGGCGACGGTTGGCGCCGCAAGCGACGGCAGTGGGACCAATGACCGCAGGACGACGATGACCAAGAGAACGATCAACCTGCAGTGCATGGTCTCGGTTGACGACGGCTCAATCATAACACCGCCTGCCTGAAGCGACGGGGCACGCGATCGAGAACACCAAATCGTGTACCGACAAGACCGCCCATACGCCGCATACAAGGTAACAGTCAAGCACCCGGCGAGCCGACCCGGCGAGCCGCCCCCTGGCGGCGACGGCGCCCGTATTCAGGGCTTGCGTGACGGGCTAACGCCCCGCCAAACCTCGAGCGCACCGAACAAGCCGCGCTGTGCCTTCGCACCAGGCACGGACGCGCGGGACATAACGTCACCGTACGCGACGCCGATGTCCACGATCCCATCCCGATCGATATCAGCGAGGCCGACCCCCCAGGTACGCTCGCGGCCCGTCGCCGGCAGTCCGCTGTCCTTGACGAGCGACCAGTGTCCGGCTCCGTCGCCGAGAAACGGAAAGACCCCATACACGCCACCGAGGTTCTTGGTATCGGCCTTTCCGGTCACGACGAGATCCACGTGCCCGTCGTTGTCCAGGTCGCCCAGGGCGACCCCCACCGCATTGAGCGTGATGATTCCGTCGCTGGCGCTGCGCCACTGCGGCCCGTTCGGCCCGGCTTCCTGCACGAACACTTCGGCGCCCGGGATCATCGCGCCTGCCGCGAGGTCGAGCTTGCCATCACCATTGACGTCCCCCACGGCGATCCCCCAGTACAGGCCGTGAGCCGACGGGCTGGGGAGCCCGTCGGAGGCGTCGCGCCAGTTGCCCTTTCCATCGCCGAGCCAGACGCGCGGACCGGCAGAGTACGCGGCGACGATGTCGAGATTACCGTCGCCGTCGATGTCCGCCATGACCACCGAGTTGCCCCATTCCTCTTGCGGCAGGCCGTGTGAGCTGTCGCTGAACCCTCCTTTGCAATCGCCCTTGAGCGCTTGTATTCCCTCGTTCGAGGTTGCCAAGGCCAGATCGAGGCAGCCGTCATGATCGAAATCAGCAACCGCAATATCTTCGGAGCGCGTCTTGGGCGCGCCGGGCGCCCGCGTCCAGTGACCGTGTCCGTCGCCCCAATAGACCCAGACACCGGTACAGTGACAGGCGATCGCGACGTCAATCTTGCCGTCGCGGTTGATGTCGCCGAAGCCCATGCCGCCGCCACAGAACGTTTCGCGCGGCAACCCGTCGGCCGCCGGGGTCCAATGGCCGTGACCATCTCCAGCGAAGATCCACGGGCCATCCGCGAGGCGAGTCACCGCCCCCAGATCGGGAAACCCGTCGCCGTTCACGTCGGCGAAGGCGATGTGCGATTTCCACATTTGCCCCTGCGGCAGTCCGGCTCCTGCGTCAACGTACTGCAGACGCGTGACCGGCTCGCCGACCGATTTGCCCGATGGCTTGCTGCTACAGGTTGCGGCACAACCGCCGAGGCAGAGCATCAGGAGTCCCACGTAATACCTTGGTCCCGGTGAACCGGTCATCTACCCTCCAACTGTCCCCGCATCGGCGTCGATATGTCACCGATCTCCACGCGATACCAGAGGGGGGCGCGGCTCGTATGCCTCCAACGCGAGATGGTGTGAACGACCTACCTTGACTGACCAGGTGCCCTCTCCTACCGTGCCGGCACGAGCGGAGGGCAGGCATGGTCGAGAAGACGATTCAGCTGACCGGCACATCGACGAACAGCATCGAGGACGCGGTGAACATCGCCGTGTCGCGGGCGTCGGTCACCATTCAGAGCATTCGCCAGGCACGGATTCTCGACATCAACGCCGTGATCGAGAACGGGACCGTGGCACAGTGGCGCGTCAAGATCGATCTGGCATTCGCCGTGCAGGATCGGTTGCATGAGTAGGCAAGCGGTCAGCCGTCCGCGCTCAGCTTTCAGCTCTGAATAATGCACAGGGTCTGACGCTGATGGCTGAGGGCTGAGAGCGCCTATGACCGAAGCGAAAATTCGGGAAGTGCACCCCGGCGTCTTCGTCATCCATCTGCCGCTGCCGATGCGGCCGACGATCGTCAACGTCACCTTGCTGCACAGCGGCGACGAGTGGGCGCTCGTGGACACCGGCGTCAGCACCGCCGACAGCAGGGACACGCTCGTGGCGGCGCTCCGGCAAGTCGGCTGCGCACCCGAGAAAATCAGCAAGCTGATCAGCACACATCACCATCCCGATCATTACGGCTCGTCGAAGGCGTACAAGGAGCTGACCGGAGCGGCGGTGTACCTGCACCCGCTGGAGTACGAGGCGTCGAAGCACTACGCCCCGAAGGGACGCAGCGAGGAGGCCATCCGCTTCTTCCTGCAGCACGGCATACCCCTGCACCGCTTTGTGAAGGTGCCGTCGCCGGGGGAGTTCTGGGACAGGCTCTACGTACCGACGGCGCCCGACCACTTCATCGACGACGGCGACGTCATCTGCGTTGGCGGCTTCGAGCTCGAGGTCATCACCACGCCAGGGCACACGCCGGGGCACTGCGTCCTGTATCTGCGCCGACAGCAACTGATGATCGTAGGCGATCACCTGTTGCCCAAGATCACGCCGCATGTCGGCGTCTTTCCGGGCGGGCCACCGAACCCGTTGGCCGACTTCATCGCATCGCAACGCAAGGTGCAGCGCTTCGACGTCAACCTCGTCCTGCCGGCGCATGGCGGTGTGTTCACCGATCACCGTCACCGCGCCAACCAGATCATCCAGCACCACCAGTACCGCATGCAGGAGATGCTCGATACCATCCGTCGGCAGCCACGCACTGCTTACGACGTGGCAACGATTGCCTTCGCGTTCGACAGCGACAGCCCGCTCACCATCCAATTTCCGGCGACCTTCGAAACGCTGGCACATCTGGAGTATTTGCGTGCCGCCGGGAAGGCCGTACGCGACGAACGTGACGAACGCGTGTTCTACCGCGCCGCGTAGGTCTCCGGGCGAGACGCGGGCAGTGGCGGAGGGGCGTTGCGGACGGGTTGCTCACGCCAGCGCGCCGCCGCAGCTCGAGCCGGCACCGGCGGTGCAACCGAAACAGTGGGCCGCCGTGCGGATCTCCCGGCCCTCGATCTCATCGAGCCGTGCCATGTCCCATATCGTCAGTGGCCTTGTGAACTCGCCGACCGACCATGGGATTGGCAGCTCGAGCATTTGGTTGAAGTCGCAGTCGTACAGAGTGCCTTCCCATCCGACGCTAACGAGACTCCGGCACATCAGCCCGGGAACCGTGTCCGGGTTGAAGTGGTTCACCAGCAGTCCCATGTATTCGTCGTACCTGCCCCAGCGCTGCAGCTGATCGGCGAAACGCTTGATCGGCATATTGGTGATGGTGAACAGATGGTGGAACGCGATGCCGAAGAGGCGTCCCAGCTCCTCACGGTAGCGAGCTTCGAGCGTGGGCTGCGGTGGCGGAAGGAAGGCGCCAAGCGGGTTGTACACCAGATTCAACGTAAGCGGTGAGCCGGCACAACCATACCCGAGGCGGTTCAACAGCCGCAGGGCCTCGATGCTTCGGTCGAAAACGCCAGGTCCACGCTGGCGGTCGACGTTCTCGGGCGTGTAGCAGGGCAGCGAGCAGATCAGCTGCACCTCGCGATCACGATAGAAGTGCGGCAGATGCTCCATGCCCGGAACGAAGAGGACGGTGAGGTTGCAGCGCACGATCACCTGCCGCCCCAGCGCCCGCGCTTGTTCGACGAGGAAGCCAAAGTGCGGGTTCAGCTCCGGGGCACCACCGGTCAGGTCGATGGTCTCGACACCTGGACTCGCGGCCAGCAGTGCGATCACCCGTTCTGCCGTCGCCCCCGTCATGATCTCCGTTCGCTTGGGTCCCGCATCGACGTGGCAATGATGGCAGGCCTGGTTGCACAGCTTGCCGACGTTGACCTGGAGGGTCCGCACCGACTCGCGTCGCAGCGGCCACAGCTGATGCCGACGCAGCACGCCTTCGTAGTCGGGTTGCTCGGTACCGCAGGCCGCGCCTTTCATGTTCAGGCACCTTATTCCGAATGCCCCTCTCTACCAAGGGACTGTCGACAAATCGCCAGCCCGCCCTTCGAGACGGCCCCGAAAAAATGGAGTCTCCTCCCAATGAACGGGTAGCAGGAGCGTTTGCCGGTCTCGTGTTTTCGGTTTCGTCGTTTCCGGTTTTCCATTCTCTCCGAGTTGACACGAAGAGGCGGCGTCTCGAAGGGCGCCTCCGCGAGAAAATCGATAGTCCTCCAAGCAGGGGTGAGGGGAGGCTGGCCTGGCGTCACGCTACAGGCGTTTGAGGAAATCGATCAGCGCCTGATTGACCTCCGCCGGCTTCTCCTGCTGCGTCCAGTGGCCGCAGCCTTTGATCAGCACGGTGTCGCGCAGATTGGGAACCCACGCCGACATGCCGTCCGCCATCTCCGGGCGCAGCACCGGGTCGAGCTCCGCGGTGATCATCAACGCAGGGTGCATGACCTTGGCGCCGTTGAGATATGCAGTGGTCTCCCAGTTGCGATCGAAATTGCGGTACCAGTTGAGGCCGCCGGTGAAACCCGTGCGCTCGAAGGCACGTACGAAGACCTCGAAGTCGGCGGCGCTCAGGAATGCTCCGTGTGGTCCGTCGGGCAAGCGATCGATGAGGCCGCCTTCGTTTGGCCCAAGCACACCCGGCTGGAGGTCGCGGGTTGCCTCGATCATCTCGCGGGGCAGCTCCTGGTAGAACCCGCGCAGCGTGCGGCGGACATCACGCGCCAGCTCGGCATCGGCGACACCGGGCTCTTGGAAATAGAGGATGTAGTGAAAGTTGCCCTGCGCCATGGCGCGCATCATGTCGATTGGACGCATCGGCAGGCGCGGGAAGAAGGGCGTGTTCACGCCAGCCACAGCCGCGACGCGATGTGGGGCGAGCAACGCCATCTGCCAGACGACAACCCCGCCCCAATCGTGTCCGACAATGGCGGCGGTTTCGATGCCGAGTCCATCGAGCAGGCCGGTGAGATCGCCGACGAGATGGTGGATGCTATACGCCTCGATGTCTGGCGGCGCATCCGTCTCGCCGTAGCCGCGTTGATCGGGCGCGATGGCGCGGAAGCCGGCCTCCGCGAGCGCACGCAACTGGTGCCGCCACGAGTACCAAAGCTCCGGAAAGCCGTGGCAGAGCAGCACAGGAAAGCCGCTGCCGGCCTCGACGACGTGCATGCGGATGCCGTTGGTGTCGATATGTTTGTGGACGAATTCGGTCATGGGAGTCGAGCGCCGACGGTCGAGACTCCAGAGTTTCCGAAGGGATCTGCCCCCGGCGCCGCAGGCACAAGACAGAGAATCTCTCGCTTCTCAAGCCTCGACGGTCTGGCCATCAGACATCCACCTCCTCCACCTTCGGCGCGTGCTCCATGATGAAGCGGAAGCGCGGCTCGACCTCTTTGCCCATCAGCGTCTGGATGGTCGCCTCGGTCTTGTGGGCGTCGGCGACTTCGACGCGCAGCAACGTGCGCTGCTTGGGATCGAGGGTCGTCTGCTTCAACGTATCCGGGTTCATCTCGCCGAGGCCTTTGAAGCGTTGTACCGTGGCCGCCTTGCCGTTGGCCTTGGCGAGCAGGCGGTCGCGCTCGTCGTCGCTCAGGGCCCAGTGCACCTCTTTGCCCAGCTCGACCTTGTACAGCGGCGGTTGGGCGATGAAGACATGGCCACGGCGGATCAGCTCGGGGAGTTGGCGGTAGAAGAAGGTGAGCAGCAGCGTGCAGATGTGATGGCCGTCGAAGTCGGCGTCCATCAGCAGGCAGATCTTGTTGTAGCGCAGCTTGCCCGGGTCGAAGTCCTTGCCTGCCCCGCATCCCAACGCTGAGATCACATCGCTCAGCTCCTTGTTCGAAAGCACCTTGCTCATCGATGCCTGCTCGGCGTTGAGCACCTTGCCGCGCAGCGGCAGGATGGCTTGGAACTCGCGGTTGCGTCCTTGCTTGGCGGAGCCGCCAGCCGAGTCGCCCTCGACGATGAACAGCTCGCTCTCGCCGGGATCGGTCGAGCTGCAATCGGCAAGCTTGCCCGGCAGATTGAGGCGGTGCGACACGGCGGTCTTGCGTTGCACGCTCTCGGCGGCGGCGCGCGAGGCGCTGCGCGCCCGCGCCGCCAGGATGACGCGGTTGGCGATCGCCTTGGCCTGACTGGGATTGCTGAGCAGGTAGTTCTCCAGTCCGGTGCGGATGAAGTTGTCGATCGGCGCGCTCACCTCGGGGTTGTTGAGTCGGTCCTTCGTCTGGCCCTGGAACTGCGGCTGCTGGATGTAGACGCTGAGAATCGCCACCAGCCCCTCGCGGATGTCTTCCGCGGCGATGGCAATTCCCTTCGGGATGAGGTTCTGCACCGAGAGATAGTTGCGCACCGCCTTCGTCAGGCCGTTCTTCAGCCCGTTCTCGTGCGTGCCGCCGGACGGTGTTGGGATGCCGTTGACGAACGATAGGATGCGTTCGTCGGTGGCTTCGGTCCACCCCAGTGCGCACTCGAGAACGAAACCGTTCTTGCGGTCAGCATAGAACGGTTCGGCGATCTGTCCCTTGCCGCCATCAGCGATGAGCTTCTCGATGTATTCGGCGATGCCGCGGTCGTGATGGAACGTCTCGGCCTGCTTCTCCACTTCGTTCTCGAACACCAGCGTCAGGCCGCGGTGCAGGTACGAACGTGCTTCGAGCCGCTCGCGAATGACCGCGGGCTTAAAGATCGTGTTCGGGAAGATCTGGGAGTCGGGAGTGAAGGTGATCGTGGTGCCGGTGCCGCGCGCCGGCCCGAGCTTCTTGATTTTGCCGACGGCGACGCCGCGTGCACACTTTTGTTCCCAGTGATGACCGTCACGTTTCACGTTGGCGACGAGCGCGGACGACAATGCCGTGACCACCGATGCGCCGACACCGTGCAGGCCGCCGGAGTGGTAGTAGTTCTGGTTTTCGAACTTGCCGCCCGCGTGCAGTGTGGTGAGGATCAGCTCGAGCGCCGGGCGCTTGTATTTGGGATGCACGTCGACGGGAATGCCGCGGCCGTTGTCGCTCACAGTCACCGTCTGCCCGTTCTTGTGCAGTGTGACGGTGACCTTGTCACAGTGACCGTTCATCGCCTCGTCAACGGAGTTGTCGAGCAGCTCCCACAGCAGGTGGTGCAGCCCGACGCTGTCGACGCCGCCGATGTACATGCCGGGGCGCTTGCGCACCGGCTCGAGGCCCTCGAGGACCGTGATGTCTTTCGCGGTGTACTTCTTCATGCGGGTGAACTTGAAGATCTGATGTTCAGGATGCCGCCGCCCATCAACCACTCCACGTGCGGCGGATTATAGACGACGCGGCGGAAACGGTCGAGGTCCGGCCACTGCTGCTGCGCTGACCGCTGCGATTAGGCCGCGGGCTTCGTCTGCTGCGCGCTGGGGCGGTCGAGCATGCGCCGCATCCAGGTGGCGACACTTGCGGGCGGCGTGATCTCCATCAACGGCAGGAACTCAACGAACGGCGTGTAACACACCTCGACGAGCGAGTAGCAGTCGCCGACCATGTAGTCCTTGCCCTTGAGCTGGTTGTCGACGATCTCGAGATGTTTCTCGATCTCCTTCTTCGCCTGCGCCATCGCCGCTTCGTCCCAACGGTCCTTCGGCAGGAATCGCTTCGGGAAGATGATCGCCCCCGTTTGCCGCGCCATCTGGATGTCGCACAGCTTCATGTGCATCGCGACCAGGGCGCGGCCGCGGGCGTCGGCGGGCGCCAGGGGTGGGGTCGGATGCGTCGCCTCGAGGTATTCCAGAATCGCCGTCGATTCGTAGAGGATGAAGCCGTCCTCCTCCAGCGTCGGCACGCGGCCGTAGGGGTTGAGCGCGAGGTACGCCGGGCCGCGGTGTGCCCGCGCCACCATGTCGACCTCGACCAGCTCGCAGGGGATGTTCTTCTCGAGCAGCGCGATGCGGACGCGGCGCGAGAACGTCGAGAAGGGGTGATAGTGCAGTTTGAGCATGGATGCCTCCTTTCACACCTCGATCACCGCTGTGACCGGGCAGTGGTCGCTGGCTTCGGTATGCGCCAGCCCGATCGTCGGATAGCGCGCGGCGTCGGTCTGCTCGCACTTGAGGCTGAGGCCCTGGCGCAGGATCTCGGTTCCACTCACCGTGAGCTGCTTGTCGACCAAGACGTAGTCGAGCCGGCTCACCGAGTCGTCGGACTCGTAGTAATGTGTCCAGTTCTCCGCCGTGCCACCGAAGACGTCCACCAGGCCGGGCGCGTTGAGCAGCGGCAGGAGGCTTTCTCCTGCGCGCTTCTTTGCCTTGTTCTTGTTCTGCTGGGCATCGGCGACGTCGGCGTTGAGATCGCCGAGCACGATCGGCAGTTTGCCCTGTTTGCGTGCCTCGGCCGCCAGCGCCGCCACCCGTTTGGCTTGCCGCTGGCGGCGACTGTCGGCCGTCTCGGTACCGTCTTGCGCTTTGAGGTGGTTCACCAGGAAGGTAATCGTCTTGCCGGCGATGGCAACATCCACGCTCAGGCAGTCGCGTGAGAAGAGGGCGTTGGTCGCCGGATAGCCGACGGCGGTCTGCGGGCCGCCGGGCCCGCGGATGACCGCCTTGCCGCTTTCGCCCTCATCGACGTGCGTCTGGATACCGGTGATCTGGCCGGCGAAGCCCTTCCGCACCAGGAAGCCGACGTCGATGCCGCGCGGATCGTTGCCGTCGATCAGAATCATCCGGTCGAAGTAGCTCTTCAGGTACTGCTTGTTGAAGATGCGCAGCGTGTAGAGGTTCTCGACCTCCTGCACGGCGAGGATATCCGGCTTCGAATCCAACACGGCACGCCCGGTGTTGTCACGTTGGACAGCCGTCGTTTCGTACGAGACGAGATCGCCGGCGCGGCTGGCGACGGAGGCGAGCCCGACTGCCTGCACGATCTTCTCATAGCTGCGATCCTCCCACGGCACGTCGAGCAGCGCATAGCGGTTGAACAGGTTTTCGAGATTGAACGTGGTCACGCGGATGGCTGGCATCGGCACCCTCCTTCGCCCACCGATCGGCGGCGCGCAGCAACAGTCAGCTAGTCACTTGCCTCATTGCGGGCGCGCCTGTCAACGCTTCGTGGCGAGCCATGTGGCGAGCCAAGAGACCTATGCCCCGGCCTCGACTGCCGGACGCGGCACGAGGCCCACAGCTTTGAATCGCTTGAGGGCCTTGCGGCCCTTCTGGGCGCGATGCGCAACCTCGGGGAGGTGGAAACGCCGCTCGGTGCCATCGTCGGCGACGGCAATCGGCGGTTGGTCGAGCGGGTGGCAGACCGCACCGATGAGCCGATCGCCTTTGTCGACGCGCATGAGGATGACGCCGCGGCCGGCGCCGGCCAACTCCGGCAGCTCCTCCGCTGGGAAGACGAGCACCTTCCCTGCGGAGGTGGCGCCGGTGATCGTCTCGCCCTGTGCAGGCGCAACCACGATGACCTCGTCACCGTCCTTTGTGCGCGCGAAGCGCCGGCCGCTCTTCGTCGTTTCGCTGAGATCAGGCCGGCAGAAAAATCCCATGCCGCGCGCGCTCGCAACCAACCACCGGGGACCTGCGGCCGGCGTCGATTCATCACCACTCGCCGGTGCGACCAGTGCTGCAGCAACGACGCGTTCACCGTCCTTGAAGTTCAGCAGCGATTGCACTGGCTCGCCATAGCCGGTGCTGGCGGGGACATTGGCGACCTTCATTACGTAGGCCACGCCGAAGTTCGAACACAGCGCCAGGTTGTCGCGCGTGTTGCCGCGCAGGATCCACTTGGCGACATCGCCCTCGCGGACGCGCGTGCTGCTGGGGTCCTTTACTTCCCCGAGCCGCTTGATCCAGCCGTCGCGTGTCACCACTACCGTCGTGTCTTCGTGGACGACGTACGCCTCGGCATCGTACACCAGCTCGGCACCCGCACTCAGCACCGTACGGCGCTTGTCGCCGTACTTCTGCGCCACTTCCTGCAGCTCGTTCTCGACTACCTTCCAGCGGCCTTTCTTGCTCTTCAGCAGCGCTTCGATTTCCTGCGCGCGTTTCTGCTTCTCGCGTTGTTCCTCACGGATCTTTTCGATCTCGAGGCGCGCCAGTTGGTAGAGCCGGGTCTCCAGGATGGCGTCTGCTTGGACCGCGTCGAGCTTGAACTCCTTCATCAACTGCTTCGCGGCGTCGGCGCGCGAGGCGGACTGGCGAATGATCTTGATGGCCCGGTCGAGGTCGGCAAACAGTTTCAGGAAGCCGGCAAGCATGTGCAGGCGCTCCTGCAATTCGCGCAGCTCGTGCTCGAGCCGGCGGGTCACCACCTCGAGGCGGAAGTCGAGGAAGTGCCGGCACAGGTCGCGCAACGTCAGGCGCGCCGGTTGGCCAACGCCCGGGGTGGCGGTGGGCACCAGCGCCGTCAGGTTGACGTTGAAGTTGATTTGCAGACCGCTGTGCTTGAACACGTACGCCATCACCGCCTCCGGCGACGCGTCGGGTTTGATCTCGATCACGATGCGAACCGTGTCGGTCGACTCGTCACGCACGTCGGTGGCCTGCGGCAGGCGCCGGCTGACGATGTGCGCAGCGATCTCCTCGACGATGCGCGACTTGTTGGCGGTGTAGGGGACCGAGGTGATGATCACTCGTTGACGGCGCTTTTCCACCGCCGTGACGTACTGCCCGCGCAGCCGCACCGCGCCCTGACCCGTCTCGTACAGCTTGCGCAGCTCGGCGCGTGTGTTGAGGATCTCGCCGCCGGTCGGGAAGTCGGGTCCCTTGACGTACTTGCACAGCTCCTTGTTGCCGATGTCGGGACTGTGGATCATCGCCACCAGCGCCTCGACCACTTCGGCGAGGTTATGCGGCGGGATGTTCGTCGCCATGCCGACGGCAATGCCCGTGCTGCCGTTCATCAACAGTTGTGGTATGGCCGCCGGTAGCACTACCGGTTCGCGCAGCGTGGCGTCGTAGTTCTCGCGGAAGTCGACCGTCTCGTGGCGGATGTCGCGCAGGAGTTCCTCGGCGATCGGCGCCAGGCGCGCCTCGGTGTAGCGCATGGCGGCAGGGCTGTCGCCGTCGAGCGAGCCGAAGTTGCCTTCACCGTGCACCAGCGGATAGCGCAGGGCGAACGGTTGAGCGAGGCGCACCATCGCCTCGTACGCAGCGACGTCACCGTGCGGGTGGTATTTCCCGAGCACCTCACCGACGACGGCGGCCGACTTGCGCGGGCGGGTGCCCGCGGTGAGGCGCAGGTTCTGGTACATGGCGTAGAGGATGCGCCGTTGCACCGGCTTGAGCCCGTCGCGCACGTCAGGCAGTGCGCGGGTGGTGATGACGCTGAGCGCGTAGGCCAGGTAGCGCTGCTCGGCAGCTTCGCCGAGATCGATGGCAACGATATTTTCCGGTGGTTTCATCGACACATCACGTGCGTATTGGTGTACCCAAGGAGAGCGTCACCCCGCGGCCCAACCCCACTGCGTGGGCGGGATTATAGTCAACGAGGCTGGCGGGGTCGAGGTTCAACGCTTCCCCCTGCGTGTGAGTAGGGGCACAGCGCGCTGTGCCCCTACGACTTGGACAGTCTCAAAAGGATGGAGGTGTTTCAGAGCGCGCTGCCAGACCCGCAGCCGTGCAATGCGTTGTTCACCGCCGTGACGAGGTTGGCAATGTTGACCGAACCCATGGCGCCGTGCGGGCAGGCAGAGATGGGCTGTTCACCCAAGGCGATGTCCACCAAGGTGATGAGCTCATCGATCGTGACCACGCTGTTGCCGTTACAGTTGCCCTCGCAGAACACCGGTGTCGGGCTTGGACTCGGCGTCGGCGTTGGGCTCGAAGTTGGGGTTCGGGTCGATGTCGGGGTTGGGATGGAGGTCGGAGTGGAGGTCGTGGTTGCCGTCGGAGCCTCGGACGGTGTGGGTGTTGACGTCGGCGTCGCCGTTGCCGTCTCCGTGGGCGTGCCGGTGGCGGTCTCTTCGGGCGTCTGCGTCGCCGTCGGAGTTTCCGTCGGTGTCTCGCCCAGGGTCGCGGTCTCCGTAGGTGTCGGCGTGGCGGTGAATGTCGGCGTCTCACCCGTGGGGGTCTGGGTGGGCGTGCTCGTCGCGGTATCGGTGGGGGCTAGAGTGTGCGTCGGCGTCGCCGTTGCTGTGGCGCCCTCGGTTGCGGTCGCGGTTTGAGTCGGCGGTATTGTCTGCGTCGGCGTGAGGGTGAACGTCGGCGTCTCGCCAGTGGGAGTCTCCGTCGGCGTGCTTGTCGCCGCCTCGGTCGGGGTCGACGTCAAAGTCGATGTCGCCGTTGCGCTGGCGCCCTCGGTCGCGGTCGCGGTTTGAGTCGGCGGTGCTGTTTGCGTCGGCGTGACGGTAAACGTCGGCGTCTCGCCCGTGGGGGTCTCCGTCGGCGTGCGCGTCGCCGCCTCAGTCGGGGTCGACGTCAACGTCGGTGTCGCCGTTACGCTGGCGCCCTCGGTCGCGGTCGCGGTTTGAGTCGGCGGTGCTGTTTGCGTCGGCGTGACGGTAAACGTCGGCGTCTCGCCCGTGGGGGTCTGCGTCGGCGTGCTCGTCGCCGTAGCGGTCGCAGTCGGTGTGCGCGTCGGCGTCGGCGTAGCTTCTTCCGTCTCCGTTTCGGTGGTGGTGGGCGTTGCGGTCGCCGTTGGTGTGATGGTTGTTGTGCGTGTGATCGTCACTGTTGCTGTCGCCGTGTCGGTTGCGACCGGGGTGTTCGTCGTCGTTGCCGTCCTGGTGTGAGTTGCAGTCGGAGTCGCGGTATGCGTCTCTGTCGGCGTGGCCGTCGGCGTCGATGTCTTGGTATTGGTGGCGGTCGGCGTCACCGTGTTGGTCGGTATCGGTGTGGGCGTTGTGGTGGACGTGGCCGTCCGGGTAGACGTCACGGTTGCGGAAGGCGTTGCGGTCGGCGGGACTGTCGGTGTCGTGGTCGGCCCTCCCTGCGTGGCCGTCGTTGTTGGTGTGGGGCTGATACACCAGGGCACGTC
>DATKMS010000083.1:0-37682 GCA_035541735.1 Candidatus Margulisiibacteriota bacterium | reverse complement strand
GTACGCAGCTCACCGGCTGCGGCTCGCGGGAACGCCTCCCGCTGCGAGCGCCGCGGCGCAACCGTGGGGTGCACTCTGGATGCTGGCGCGAATCCTCGCCAGCGTCGTCATCGTCCCGATCACAGAAGAGCTCGCTTACCGGGGCTACCTGCTCCGCAGACTCGTCGCGCGAGACTTCACCGCGGTGCGCTTCCAGACGGTAGGTCTATGGCCCGTGCTCGTGAGCGCCGGCGTCTTCGGTGCCGCTCACGGCACGATGTGGGCGCCGGCAACGGTGGCGGGGCTTGCCTATGGATTCCTCGCGTTGAGGACCGGACGTATCGGTGAAGCGGCGTGCGCCCACGCCGCCACCAATGGGCTGATCGCGGCCGCAGTGGTATTCGGCAACCACTGGGAGCTCTGGTAGTGCGGGAACCGTGACGTAGTGCTCAGAATCGGCGCCGATTTCTCCCGCTTATGTTACGGAACCGTGTAGGCAACGCCCTCGGAAAGGACTAGGATTGGTTTACAGGGGAAACGTAAAGATTTCTGACCTCGAATCACGCGAAGGGGCGACTAAAAACATGCACAAACTCGCAGGCGCACTCGTTCTGGCTCTCGGACTCGCCTTTTCGGGAGCCGCTCCTGGTCAAACTTCGCCCTCACCCACGCCCCTGTTCAAGCTGCCCCCACCGCCCCCGCACCGGGCCCCGGAGATCGATCCGGCCGGCGCAGTCGCGGGACTGACGTTGCTGGCCGGCGGACTGGCGGTGCTTCGGAGTCGCCGCGCGAAGAAATAGCGCGGCCGCGAGCGCTTGGCGCTTGGAGGCCGGGGCAGCGGCGCCCCGGGCAACCTCGTGTACGATTCAAGCCGATGAGCCCCGACCTGTCGCGACCGTCCACCGCCTGTTCTTTGCGTGCCGCAATCTCATCCCGCCCGCGCTAGCCGCCTCGTGCCGGGGCAAGGCCGCACGGTGCTGCTGCTATCGATGCGGCGACTGGCGGATCTCGTCGCCTACTGCGCCCAGTACGAATTTGAGGACGTGATCGCCGAGGTCACGGGTGCCGATCGGGTCGATGTCGACGACCAGCATGCGCTCGAGTTCTCGCGCCGGGCCTACAAGCTGGTGCGTTTCGGCACGGGTTCACGGCGTCTCGCGCGCGCGCTTGCCCCACCAGCCTCCACGGTCCCCTTGGACCGCGACTACGAGCTGTTCTTCCCGGTTTTCAACCACACTCACGAGCTCTACGCCCTGCGCGCGCTCCCGGACTGGCGCAGCCGCTGCCGCCTCGGAGCATGCTTCATCACCGAGGTGTGGGCGCAGTTTCTCCCCGGGTATCTTCTCGAGCTGCTGGGCGAGTTCGATCACGTATTCGTCGGCACGCGTCATTGCGTCGAGGATCTTGCCCGCGTGACTGGCCGACCGTGCAGTTACCTGCCACAGGCCGCGGATGTGCTGCGCTTCTCGCCGTGGCCGAATCAGCCACCCCGCGACATCGACGTGTGCAACATCGGCCGCCGCTCCCCCGTCACGCACGAGGCCCTGGTGGCCATGGCCGCAGCCCGCAGCATCTTCTACTACTTCGATACCTTCGCCGGCGGCTCGGGCCGCGACCAGAAACAGCGCACCTTCCGGGTGGCTGATCCACGCCAGCACCGGCTGCTGCTCGCCAGCCTGCTCCAGCGCAGCCGCTATTTCCTCGCAAACCGCAGCCGCGTGAATGAGCCCGAGCACACCGGCGGGCACGAAGAAATCGCCGGCCGTTTCTACGAGGGCGCCGCGGCCGGAGCAGTGCTGCTGGGCGAGCCGCCGAACACCGAGCAGTTTCGCAGCCAGTTCGACTGGCCGGACGTCGTGATACGGATGCCGTTCGATTGTCCCGATGTGGGACGCTTACTGGCGGAGCTCGACGGCGATCCGCAGCGGCTGGCGCGCATCGGGCGCGAGAACGCGCGCCACGCGGCCTTGAAGCACGACTGGACCCACCGCCTGGAAAATGTCTTCGCGACGCTCGGCCTCGCGCCAACGCCAGCGATGCTCGAACGGCGGGGGCGTCTCGAAGAGCTCGCCGCCCGCGTCGCCTAAGCCGCGGCGACCGCCGGACGCGCCGCGGCGCGGGCTACGACATCCTCCAGCCAGGTCTCGCCGCGGAAGTGCTTGTACTGCTCGGCGCGCAGCTGGTCGGCCAGCCGCCCGGCCGGCAGCTCGACGTCCGCGTAGCTCAGCGGCTGGTCCTTGGGGATGTCGCGCTTCAGCTTGCAACCCTCGACCAGGCCCTCGGGCAAGTACTGCCGCGTCGACATCTCCTCGACGTTCACCGCCTCGCCGTAGGTCATGTAGCAGCCGTATTCGTCGAGCGTCTCCCCGGCCTTGAGATCGCGTTTGGCGACCGCGCACACCTCGACGACCGGTCCGCCAAGGGGCGGCGCCACCTCATCTCCGAATAGCACCACGCGCGCCACCGCGTTCGGCGCCTCGAAGTGCACCAGGTGGTAAGGGATCCAGAACGCGTACAGGGGGCCCTCGCCCATCTTGTACAGGTTCAGGTAATGGCGCTGTTTCGGATCACGATGCTCAGCCAGGCAGAACACTTTGACGTTGGCCGGACCGACGGTGTAATCGATGATCCCGCCGAGCGCGCGGCACTCCTCCAGGTCGTAAAGCTTCTGAATCTCGAGGATGTTGCCGTCGTACTTCACACCGCGCGACATGCCGCGCGTGCGCACCTTGAAGCCAGTCGCGTTCGCGACGATCGACTGCTCGAAACTGATCTTGGAGCCATCGGCAAACGAGGTGACCATCGCCGCATTCTGACCCCAGCGCTCCGCCCAACCCTGCTGCGTCGTCGGGTTGCGATAGGGATCCTGCAGCCCCTTGACGTTGCCCATGACGCGCGGGATCAGGCCCAGGCCCTGCACCCAGCGGAAGAGATTCATCTGCACTCCGGGCTCATCCCCGTCGCAGGCCGACAGGATGACGCCGTGACGCTTGGCGTACACCCGCAGGATCGGGCCGATCGTCGAGTCGACCTCGGCGTTCATGAGCACCACGGGCTTGCCGTGCCGGAACGCCTCGAGAATCGCGTGCGCGCCGAACTCCACCGAGCCGGTGACGTCGACGATCACGTCGATCTCGGGCGAGCGGCAGATCGTGAACGGATCCTCGGCGACCGCGGCACGGCCCCGACGCACCGCCTCATCCAGCGAGGCCTGGCTGCCGCAGTGGGCGATATCTTCGACGCCCGAATACTTGTATACGCCCACCGCCCGCTCGGGTTTGCGGTTGTAGACGGCGGCCATGCGCATTCCAGGCACCGAGTTAACGATCTGGTTGGTCAGCCCCTGTCCCATGAAGCCCGCACCCAGCATACCCACCCGGATTGGCTTGCCTTCGGTCTCGCGGGCCTTAAGCGCGTTATCGACGATGATCATGTCTGTTGCTCCTTACACGGTCGCCGCCATACGGCGCCGGACTTCTTCCGCCACTTCGTCCAGCAGGTGCCACTTTGCATCCTTAGGCGATATCGAGGTCACCGGCAGCGGCCACTCGAGCCCGAGGCGTGGGTCGTTGTACATGAGCCCGCCTTCCGCAGCCGGAGTATAGAACTCGCCTACGTGGTAGGTCGTCTCGGTGTGGTCGGTCAGGCACTGATAGCCGTGCGCGAACCGCTCCGGCACGAACAGCGCCCGATAATTGTCCTGGCTCAGTTCGACCGACACGTGCTTGAGATAGGTCGGCGACTCGGGCCGCAGATCGACGATGATGTCGAGGATGGCGCCGCGGGTGCAGCGCACCAGCTTGGTCTCGGCCGCCGGCGGAAACTGGAAGTGCATGCCGCGCAGGGTTCCCTTGCGGGCGCTCGAGGCAATGTTCGCCTGGGCGATCACGGCCTTGAGTCCGTGGGCCTCGAACTCCTTCTGGCAGAACATGCGGGCGAAAAAGCCGCGCTCGTCGCCGCGCTTCTCCAGATCGAGGATGAAGGCGCCGCGCAGAGCTGTCTCGGTGAAGATCATCGTTCCTCTCAGAGTCTTTAGTCTTTCAGGTCAAGAGTATCTTGCTGGCGTGGAAGCCCTCGGCCCAGCCGGATTCGGCGCCGGACTCGATGCCGCGCAGACGCATCAGGCCACGGAAGGTATCGCCGCTGAACCAGTGCTTGCTGCGCTGTGTCCGATAGCAATCGAGCAGGATCCTTATCTTGCGCTCGACCAGCGCCGAGGTGAGTCCGATGTACGCGGAGGGTGTCGTGAGGTCGCCCTCGTACTTGGCCACCTCGTACTCGAGGATCAGGTGATTGCGGAATGTATTCCAGGTGAGCTCGGCAATGAGCCGATGATCCTGGTGCCGGTCGTCGCGGCGGTGAGTGAAGATCACGTCCGGCGGAGGCAGCGCCTTCAGAGACTCGAAGTCCTCCTTGATGGCCGTGAAATGCGCCGGCATGAACCCGTCCCGGTAGGCGTGGGTGACGATGCGCGATCCGTGTGCCTTGCTCAGAAAGCGCCGACCGCTGCGCCGCAGCTCCCGCTCACGTTCGCCGTGCGCACTGAAGATCGCCCAGGTCACGTCCGCATGGCTGTGGCGCTCGAGCAGGGCGAGCAACGCCCCGCCGCAGCCGATGTCGACGTCGTCGCAATGCGCACCGAGACACAGGATATTCAGGCGCTGACGCCCTGCGGCCCCGGGGATCGACAGCGGCCGCATCAGTCGCCAGCCTCCGGCGCGGCCGTGCGCCGGCGCCACACCATCCATGGGCAATCGCCCCGCGCCTCCATGCGGTCGTACGTAATCTTGTCCTTGAAGGTATCCATGCAGCGCCAGAACCCGTCCCAACGGAACGCGCTCAGCTTCCCGGCCGCAATCAGTCGCTGGAAGGGCTGATCGACCAGCTCGTCGCCCTCCTCGATGTATTCGAAGATCTCGCGCCGGAAGGCGAAAAATCCGCCGTTGATCAGCAGGTCCTGATCGGAGATCGCCCCCATCTGGGCGACGCGCCCGTTGGCCCCGAGCCGCACGGCGTGGAAGGACTGGGAGCTGGATACGGCCGCGAAGGTCGCGATGGCATCGCCGCGCGCGAACTCGGCCAGCTCCCGGTCGAGGGGGATGTCGGCGAGGCCGTCGCTGTAATTCGCGAGAAACATCGGCTCGCCCTCCAGATACTTGCGCACACGCAACAGCCGTTGGCCGATGTTGCTGTGCAGGCCCGTGTCCACGAAAGTGATGCGCCAGTCGTCCCAATCGTGCCCGTGCAGCTCGATGTTGCGGCCGCGGTCACTGAGCGTGAAATCGTTCGAGAGCGCCTCGTTGTAGTTGAGGAAGTACTCCCGGATCATGTCGCCGCGGTAGCCGAGGGCAAGGATGAAGTCCTTGTGGCCGTAGTGCGCGTAATAACGCATCAGATGCCAGATGATCGGCCGCGTACCGATGTTGACGAGCGACTTCGGCACGGTATCCGAATGCTCCCGCAGCCGCGTACCGAGACCCCCGCAGAACAGCACGACTTTCATGTGCTGTTCAGCGCCAGAAGAACTCGGCGTCGATCTGGCCGGTGCGCTGCAGGTACTTGAGCTCCTTCAGCCGCGTGAATGCACGAAACTCGTAGGTCTCCTTGTTGAACTCGATGCGCTGGAATAGGTCGTACAGCTCCTGTATCCCCTGCCGCGCGCTCCAGCGGCATACGAAGCCCGGGAGCTTGCTCGCGATCTTGTCGAAGGAAACGCGGTAGCTGCGGTTGTCCGCTGCCGCCGGTCCGCTCGATACCTCGCAGCCGACGAACACCTCCGCCACCTGCTGCGCGATCTCGCGGATGCGGTAGTTCTCGGAATTCCGCCCTACGTTGAAGATCTCGCCGTTGACGGCCTCCGCGGGCGCCTCGAGTGCGCAGCGAATCGCCGCACAGATGTCCTCGATGTGCACCACCGGGCGCCAGGGGCTGCCGTCGCTGGTCATCGCGATGTGCTTCTTGGTCCAGGCGAGCGCACACAGGTCGTTGATCACGATGTCAAAGCGCATGCGCGGCGAGGGACCGAACGCCGTCGCGTTGCGCAGGAAGGTTACGCAGAAGTCCGGGCTGGCCATGGGACGTACGTCGCGCTCCACCAGCGTCTTGCAGACGGCGTAGGCCGTCTGCGGATTGACCGGGCTTTCCTCGCTGAGGAACTCGCCGCTCCCCAGACCGTAGACGCTGCAAGAGGACGCGTACACGAAACGGCGCGCACCGGCGGCGCGTGCCAGCTTCGCGAGGTGCACCGATCCCTCGTGGTTGATCTTGTAGGTGACTTCGGGGTTGTTCTGGCCGAGCGGATCGTTGGACAGCTCGGCGAGATGCACGACCGCGTCGATGCCCTCGAAATCCTTCGCCTCAGCATGACGCAGATCGAGCATGCGCGTAAACGGCACGATTGGCATCCGCTTCGGATCCACGTACAGCGTGCCCTCACGGTAGAACCCGGTATCGAGTCCGCGCACTTCGTGTCCCGCAGCCGCCAACAATGGCGCAAGCCGGGAGCCGATATAGCCTTCAGTTCCGGTGATGAGAATCTTCATATGATCTGTTGGAAAAATCCGTTCTTCTGGTGCAGGCCGAATCAGAGCAGACCATCGCGACGCTGGTATTATTGGTTCGCGAAGCGATGGCAGCGTGCGGGCCTTCCCCCGCGGCCATACTACCCCCACTGCCAAGTTTTAATCTATTCAAATCATAGCATTGCGCACGCGATCTCAGCCATGGGATGGCCGCATTTCTGCCAGCGAAAATGTGCACAACATAATCGCGCCGCCCCGAGCGGAAAAAATGATATTCCGGTCACAGATGCGCGGCCGCGCCGCGGGCGGTGGTGAATGCGACCCCTGAGAATCGTGTTCTACGGAAATTTCGGCGCGGGCAATCTCGGCAACGAGGTCACCCTGCAGACCGCCATCGAGCAGACGCTTGCCCGCCTTCCTCAGGCGGAGCTGCTGTGCGTATGCCCTAACCCCGAAGATGTCCGGGCGCGCCACGGCATTGCGGCCGCGACTTCGCTGTCGCGCGATTTCGGCTGGTCCTGGTCGGATCTGGACAGGAGTGCAGCCGAGGGCGCCCGCGATGGTGTGCCGGCGCGGCAGCGCATGCCGGCGGGCCCTGGTCATGCCCTGGGCAGGGCGGGCGCCGCGCTGGCGCGGGCCGCACGAATCCTCTTCCGCCGGGTCGGGCCGGAGCTCGGCCATTGGCGTCGGATGCTGCGGGCGCTGGCCCGAAGTGACGTGCTGCTGGTTCCGGGAACGGGGATCGTCACCGACGGCGCGTGCGGGTCGCTCGGCTGGCCTTACGACATGTTCAAGCTCGTCGTGCTGGCGCGGCTCTGCGGCAAGCGGGTCGTCTTTCTGAGCGTCGGCGCAGGTCCATTCGAGCATCGGCTCGGGTGCTGGTTCGTCAGGCGCAGCCTGGGTCTCGCGCACTACCGCAGCTATCGCGATGTTGATTCGAAGCGCCGCCTCGAGGCCATCGGATTCGACACCGCCGGCGATGCCGTGTATCCGGATCTCGTCTTCGGCCTGTCCGGTGATCACCTGGCGGAGGCGCCGACTGCGACGGCCTCCCGGCGGGTCGTCGGCCTCGGCCTGAAGGACTACGCGATGCCGGTGGACGATTCCGATGCGCGGAGCTATCGCGACTATCTCGCCACGATGGCGGATTTCGTCGTGTGGCTGCAGGCGCAGGGCTCGGCGGTTCGCCTAATCATCGGCGATGCGCAGTACGACACACGCGTCAGGGAGGACCTGATCGCCCTGCTCGGGTCACGCGGCGCCGCCACCGCGCCACCCCTGTTGCTATCGGACCCGGTGCCTACCGTGGAGGAGTTGCTGCGGCAGCTGCGCGAGACCGATGTCGTCATCTCGCCGAGGTTCCACAATCTCGTTCTAGCTCTGCTGCTGAACAAGCCCGTCATTGCCCTGTCGGATCTGCCGAAGGTCACCGCACTCCTGGCGGACCTCGGGTTGGGGCGCTTTTGCCTGGGGCTGGAAGACCTGAAGATCGATGAATTGAGAGCATGTTTCGCGCGGCTGCAGAGCGAGGCAGGCACGCTGCGGGCCTATATCAGGCAGGCGACGGAGAGATACCGTCACGCCGTCGACGAGCAATACGCGAACATCTACGCGGGCAGCGTAAGGGCCGGGCAAATCGGCCAGCCCGGCGGGGTGACTGCGCCTCCCCAGGATTGAGGGGTGGATTTTCAGCCCACCGGTGTTCCCAGAACTCATCTTTCACATAATCCGAAACTCGCCGAACTGCCAAAAAGCTATAGAAATCGGCTACCTGGAAGAGTATGGTTCGCTTTCGCGGTGGATCCTCGAAACATTCGCCACCGCAGCCCCGGGATTGCGAAGTACGTCACAGTTTTGCCATTCCGCAGGCGCGGAGCGGTGTATGCAGTGGTCGGGTAACAGTTCGAGCGCATAATTCCCGGTCAGAAGAATCCAGAGGCCGAAAGCTCCAAAAAACGAACAAGGAAGAGGTTCCAAATCCGTGGCAGCGTCCCTCGAGTCGGTAAGCGACTCGCTCACTCGTTCAACCGGCCCAAAGCGCGTACGACTAGGTAGTGTCGAGCCTGCGGCCCTTGCGTTACTCAAACAGCTCGACCCGCTGGTCGCGACCATCGCACTGCTGGTTTGCGTCCTCGCCTACCGCCAGCCGCTCAGCGACATGACCCTCGGAGTCGGCCTGCTGACCTTCCTGATCGCCAGCCCGATCTTCGCGCGATCGCCCCGTCATAACGGCATTCCGGGGTCGCGCCTGTCCACGACGTACTCACGCATCGTGGTCGAATGGGCCCTGGTGGTCGCCATCCTGCTGTTCCTCGGATTTGCCTTCAAGGTGAGTGCGACCTTCTCGCGGCTCGTCATGGTGACTTGGTTCGTCGCGACCCCCGTGGCCCTGCTCGCCGCGCATGGCCTGCGGCTGCGTGCGCACTCAATACTGGCGGCGAACCACGGTCCACGCTACATCATCGTCGGCGCCAACAACGTCGGCTTCGAGCTGTTCCGGCGCCTGCCGCAGAAGGGCTTTCTCGGCTTCTTCGACTTCCGCAGCGCCGACCGCGTCTCGCAGGTGCTCGACCCGGACAAGCTGGCGGGGCACTGCAAGGACATCGCCAGCTACGCGCGCAACCACGGTGTGACGGCGATCTACATCGCGTTGCCGCTCAGCAACGTGCCGCGCATCGGGGTAATGATCCGGGAGCTGCGCGACACGACCGCCTCGATCTACTTCCTGCCCGACGTGTTCGCTTTCGACATGATCCAGGGCCGCCTGGTGGACCTCAACGGCATGCCGGCGATCTCGGTGTGCGATACGCCGTTTCACGGCATGGATGCGGTTCTCAAGCGCACGATGGACGTGGTCCTGACGGGCCTCGCCCTGCTGGCGGCGGCGCCCCTGATGGCGGCGATCGCCGTCGCCGTGAAGCTCACCTCGCGGGGACCGGCGCTGTTCCGGCAGCGCCGCTACGGACTCAACGGCGAGCAGATCAACGTCTACAAGTTCCGCAGCATGACCGTGTGCGAGGACGGCGGCGTCGTAACACAGGCGACGCGCAATGACGCCCGCATCACTCCCCTCGGCAAGTTCCTGCGGCGTACCTCCCTCGACGAGCTGCCGCAGCTGCTCAACGTACTGCAGGGCCAGATGAGCCTGGTCGGCCCGCGGCCGCACGCCATTGCCCACAATGAGATGTACCGCAAGCTCATCAGCGGCTACATGATCCGCCACAAGGTGCGCCCCGGCATCACCGGCTGGGCTCAGGTCAATGGGCTGCGCGGCGAGACTGACACCGTGGATAAGATGAGCGCGCGCGTGAAGTTCGACATCGACTACCTGAACAGCTGGTCGCCGTGGCTGGACATCAAGATCCTGCTGCGCACCGTCATGCTGGTCGTGCGCGACGACAAGGCGTACTGATACCGCGCCGGATCGCCCGTTGTAAGTGGCCGGGCGTGGCCGCCAGCCGGCTCGAAGCGTATTCATCAAAGCGCGCAATTGGCGGCGCGCGATGCCATGATTGCGGTCGTGAAACGACCGAACGCAAGAGTAGCGTCTCTCCTGATACTGGTGCTGATCGCACTGCCCGTTGCGGTAGTGCCTGCCTACCGCTGGCGCGCGATCGTCGTCGCGCGCAAAGTGACCGGGCTGCTCACCGATGTGAGTTGGGCGGACATCGGCGACATCGCCCGCCTGCGCTCGGGCTTCGAGCTGCGGCATCTGGCCCGCTGGGGCGATCCCTACACCACGATCGATAATCCCTACACGGCGGCTTCGGACCGCGCGCGCGGCCGCGAGCTGTTCGCCTCGAACTGCGCCAAGTGCCATGGCGCCGTGGCCAGGGGCGGCCTGGGGCCGCCGCTGGTCGGGCGCACGCTGCAGCACGGCGATAGCGATTGGGCGGTCTACCGGACTGTCTCGCGCGGCTTGCCCGGCACTGCCATGGTGGGCGGCCTGGTCGATCGCAGGGATATCTGGCGCGTCATCACCTATCTGCGTGAGCTGGGTAAGAGCGGCGCCCTGAAAACAGGTCCGGCCGGAGCGGAGGGCGTAGCGGTGGGTCCGGCTCCGGAAGTGACCTATGCGAAGCTCCTGGAGTCCTCGAACGGCACCGGCGAGTGGCTGTTGCCCGGAGGGTCCTATGACGGCAGGCGCTTTTCGCGCGACGCCGAGGTCAACACCGGCAACGTCGCGGGACTGTCGGTGCAGTGGGTATATCAGTTGCCGCCCAGCGACGCCCCGGACGAGTCCGGACCGATCGTGTCGGGGCGTTACCTGTACGTCACGGTGCCGCTCGGAACGGTGATCGCGGTCGATGCCCAGTCCGGCGCGAAGGTCTGGCAGTTCACGCGTCCGGTCCCGCCCGATTTCCACGTCTGTTGTCTCGCCACGAACCGGGGCGTCGCCGTGTTGGGGCAGCGGGTCTATTTCGGCACGCTCGATGCGCATCTGGTCGCACTCGATGCGACCACGGGACAATTGTTGTGGGATCAGAGCGTCGCGGACTACAAGATTGGGTACAGCATCACCTCAGCGCCCTTGCCGGTCGGTGATCTCGTCATCACCGGCATCGCCGGTTCGGAATTCCCCACCCGTGGCTCGATCAGCGCCTACGACGCAGCCACCGGTACGCTGCGCTGGCGCTTCAACACGATCCCCGAGCCCGGCGATCCGGCCAACAAGACCTGGGGTGGAGATTCCTGGAAGACCGGCGGGGCGGCCACGTGGGGCATCGGCGCCTACGATCCGGAACTCGACCTGCTGTACTGGGGCGTCGCCACGGCGGCGCCTGACTTCAACGCCGCGCTCCGGCCGGGCGACAATCTGTACGCCAATTGTCTACTGGCCCTGAACCCTGCCACCGGGAAGCTGGTATGGCATTTCCAGTTCCTGCCCGGAGAGGACCACGACTGGGATTCCATTCAGACACCCTCCCTGATCGACCTCGAAGAAAACGGTCACACCCAGCGGCTGCTCGCCGTTGCCAACCGCGGCGGCTTCTTCTACGTGCTGGACCGGCAGACGGGTCGGTTCATTCGCGGCGCGCCATTCGCGAAGCAGACGTGGGCCACGGGTCTGACGGAGGCCGGACGGCCTATTCGAGCGCCCAACTCCACTCCGACCTCGCACGGTGTGTATGTCTATCCGAGCGCAAACGGCGCTACCAATTGGTGGCCTTCCGCCTACAGTCCGATAACCGGGCTCTACTACGCCAACGTCGAGGAGACCGGCGCGCTGTTCTTCGCCAAGAACGACAGCAGCACAAAGCCCGGGCACATGTATGTCGCCGGCACGGCGACTTTCGACGACCCGGCCAAGGACTTCGTCAGAGCCATCGACCCGGTCACGGCCACGGTGCGCTGGGAGCGAAAGAACGCGACGGTCACGAGCGCACCGCGCGGCGGACTACTCGCTACCGCTGGAGGCCTGCTGTTTGGTTCGGACGGCAGCCGCCTGTATGCACTGGACGCGTCCAACGGGCGGGAATTGTGGTCTTTCAACACCGGCGCTCACATCAGCGCCCCGCCGATGACGTTTCGCAGCGGCGACCGCCAGGTCATCGCCGTCGTGGCGGGCCACGACCTCGTGACCTTCGCCCTGCCGGCTCAGGCCAAGGCGCGCTGATCAACCGCCGAGTCCGTTTGAAATTCCCGCAGCGGAGCCACGGCGTCGGCAACCAGCAGCTGGATGTCGCAACCGCGCCGATGCCGCAGCCACACTAGCTCGGCGTGTGCGCGCCAGTGCTCGTGCGTGCCACCGCCGAGAAACCGCTCGATTGCGGAGCTCAGCCGCGGCGCCTCGTACGGCAGATAGTCCCTGCCAGCCTCGAGCCCGGTACCCCGGGCGCCGAACTCCGTGGAGATCACCGGCAGCCGCGCCGCGAGGTATTCGAACAACTTCACGTTGGATCCCGACCCCCAGGTGACCGCGTTGACGCCCGCATCGGCGGCCGCCAGATAGGGAGCCACCTCCGGCACGCGGCCCGTGGCAATGAATGCTCCCTCGCGCTGCGGTCCCGGCAGAACGGAGCCGAGCACGAGAATGCTGACGTGGTGCTGGGCAAGGAAAGCCGCCTCCTCCTGACAGAACTTGCGCAGGGCCTCGGCGGCGTCGGAATTCGGCGGGTAGCGGCTGGCGCTGAAGACCAGGAGGTGATCCTGTTCCGTCAGCCCCAGTTCCGCGCGCACCCGGGCGCGGGTGCCGGGCGCGACCTCGTAGGCGGCGGGATCGACGCCGCAACGAATGATCGGCAGGCTCAGGCGCTCGGCGGGGTCGTGCTGTCGGAAAAAATCGCGATCCTGTTCGGCACAGGCAAAAATATCCCGGAAGCGGCGCGGCGCCTGCGCTTCCACTTCCCGCATCCACGGCGCCACGCGACGGTGGTGCGCACTGAACTGCTCAAGCAGGCGATGCTCGAGATTGTGGCTGATCAGGAACCATGGCTTGCTCGACCAGGGACCCGGCACCGGCGGCGTCCAGGGCATGTCGCAGATGATGATGTCCGACTCGCGCAGCAGTCGCTTGAGCCGTGCGGGAATGATGCCCCGTTGCAGCATGCGGTACTGCCAGGTGCGCGGACGATCGAGGCGGCGTCCGATGGTCTGCAGCAGCCCGATCGCCAGGCCGAGATGAATCTCCTCCGTCAGGTTGGGTTCTATCTGAACGACTCTTGAGCTGCCGCCAGCGCCGAAGAAGCGATAGTCCTCTCGGCGGCCGGCCAGACTGAAGATTTTCACACGGTGGCCCAGGCGCGCGAGCGCCCGGGCGATGCCGCCGGTGCGCACGTGACATCCCATGATGACCGGGAAGATCCTGATCCCGCTCAGAATCAGAATCGACTTACCCTGCCGCGATTCGACCTTCATGCAGCCAGCTCCATATCATGGTTCTGACACCAGGAGAGGAGCACGTAGATCGACCAGGCGCGCGACCAGTACAAGCCGGGCCGACCCGCAAGGTATGACCTCCACAAGGTTTGTACGGTCTCCGGTCGCAGCCCGGCACGGCCGACCAGCCGCGCGTCGGACATCACGCGCTCCATCTCCGGCTGCAGGCGCCGCCTGGCCCACTCGGCAATCGGCAGCACGAAACCGGATTTGGGCCGATCGAACAACGCCGGATCGAGCCGCCCGAGTGCCAGATCGCGCAACAGGCGCTTCTTGCCAGCCGGCGTGAAGCGTCGCGCCGGATCGATGCCGGCTACCTTTTCGTACAGCGCATAGTCCAGCAACGGTACGCGCACCTCGAGCGAGACGGCCATGCTCGCGGCGTCGGTGTCGCGCAGCAGCCGCTCGCCGATGAAGCCGGCCAACTCGAGGAGGGAGACCGCATGGCGGATCTCGCTGCCCTCGGTTCGGGCTCGCCACGCCTCCGCCACCTCGGGCGGCAGGCCGAAGTCCTGAGTACTCTGTGCAGCGCGCACGCGCGCTGCGGCAAGGCGCGCCTGGGTTTCGCGCGTGAACAGAGCATAGGACGTCTGATACAGGTCGACCAGATCATGGGCCGCGCACGCCACGTCGGCGATTTTTCCCCAGCGGGTTTGCGGCGGAGCCCGGCGGAGAGAGTCCCAGAAGAACCCGCCGGCAATGCGCGCCGTCCCGCCGATCGCCCCTTGCAGCAGGCGCGGCACCCAGAACCCCGCACGCACCAGCTTCGGCAATTCCTCGAAGCTCGGATAGCCCCCGAACACCTCGTCGCCGCCCGTTCCGGCCAGCGCGACGGTCATTCCGGCCTGGCGCGCTGCACGGCTGACGAAGTAGGTATTCACGCCGTCGAAGGTAGGCTGGTCGATAGCCGCCAGTGCGTCCGGCAATTGCCGAAGAAAGTCCGGTTCGCGCAATGTCAGGGTTGCATGGCGGCTGCCGATCGCTGCCGCTACCCGGCCGGCGAATCCTGACTCGTCGAAGTCGACTTCATCGAAGCCGATCGTAAAGGTATGCACGGCATCCGGCTCGACCTGGCTCGCAAGCGCCGCAACCGCGCTCGAGTCGATCCCGCCCGAGAGAAAGATTCCGAGCGGAGCGTCCGAGACCAGCTGCATCCGCACGGTATTCGCCAGTTCCTCGCGAAGCTCGCCCTCGGTCGAACGGCCTGCCTGGGACGAAGGCGGCTTCCAATAGCACTGCAGCGTCTGGGTGTTGGCATCCTGCGCGCTCGCGCCGGGGCCGGCGGTCAGGATACCTGCGGCCGGCAGGAGTTTGACTCCTTCGACGATGGTGTTGGGACCGATCACGAAACCCTGCGACAGATAGGAGGCGACGGCAGCGGGATCCAACCGGCGTTCGATGACACCGCTGGCGAGCAGCGCCCGCACTTCGGATGCGAACAGCAGCACTTCACGTCCCAGCGGGCTGTTTCGTACCGTGGTCCAGTACAGCGGCTTGATGCCCAGGTGATCGCGCACCAAGTGCACCGAGCGCGATCGCGGGTCCCAGATGGCCATGGCGAAGATGCCACGCAGACGCGGCACGACGGCGAGTCCCCAGCGCCGATACGACTTGAGCAGGACCTCCGTGTCAGAGGAGGAGAAGAACTGTTCTCCCAGCGACTCCAGTTCGCGCCGGAGGTCCCGGAAGTTATAGATCTCACCATTGAAGGTGATGGCACAGCCCGACTCGGCATCGATCATCGGCTGCGCGCCGGCTGGGCTCAGGTCGATGATGGCGAGGCGGCGATGGCCGAAGACCACCTCGGCGGATGGCGTGCTCCAAAGTCCGGCGCCGTCGGGCCCGCGGTGGCGCAGAGCGCCGCTGACGCGCTCGACGCAGGCTAGGAGTGCATCGCGATTCGGCCTGACATCGGCAGTCGGGAGTGCGAGGCTTGCGACGGCGCCGGCGATTCCACACATCTGTCAGTTCCGAACGCTAGCGCGACAGTCGCCGTGTCGACGGCCGGCCCGACGGTCCCGACCGCGGTGGTAAGGAGTCAGAACGCGCCCCGCCCACCGGGGTCTGGCGGTACGCTGGCTGCGTCTCCGGCGCGCGGCGCCGGCCGCCGGCTCGCGCCGGCACCGCCTGCGCCGCGGGCAGCGCTGCGCTCCATGCTGCGACCTTGCCCGCCGTCGCAAGGGCGGCGCCGAGGACCAGGACGCCCTGGAATGACTGCAAGCCGAGATCCCCGTAGCAGTGCGCGCTGAAGACGGCGAGAGAGCAGAGCGCCACCATCCCGGCAGTTCGCTGCACGGGATCGATCGAGCCACGATAGCCGCGCGCGGCGAGGTAAGCCGCCGTCGGCACCACTCCCCAGATACCTATGACCCCCACGAGCCCGCTGAAGGCAGCCAGGCCAAGTATGGAGTTGTGCGGTGTGTACAGATACAGAGCCCAACGCGCGTCGTAATTCGCGTAGAAGCTCTCTACTTTGTCGTAGGGGACCCCCCAGCCAGTACCCAAGAGCGGATTACCCTGATCCAGGGTGCGCAGAAGGTTGCGGACTTCCTCCTTGCGCGCCAGGGAGGAAGGGTCGTAGTTGCTGCCGGTGGTCGTCAAGGCGTGAACCGGGGCAAACAGCGCGCTGTCGCTGCCCGAACCCACAGCGATGTAGACCAGCAGCAGGGGCGCGGCAATCATCAGCCAGCGGTTGATCCGGCTGCGCAACGGCCCCGGGCCGAGCAGCGCGTATATCAACAGCAGCGCCGACGCCAACTCCACCCAGGCGATGCGGCGGTTGTTCAACGCCATCGCGAGGAGCAGAACCAACACGACCGGTGCCGCAACAGTCCAGGTGGCCCTGCCACCTTTGAGGAATGTCCAGAGCGATACGATCAGGATCCCCACGACGAACAGCATGGAGTCGTCGTGGTTGGTGACCCAGGGGGGCAGAGGGTAGACCTTGCCATAGAGATGGGTCCAAAAATAGTAAATGCAGACCGTCGCCCGGATCAGCGCGGCGAAAACGACCACCTTGCCGAGGATCGCAAGGTCGCGCTGGGTATGCAGCAGCGACATGAGCATATACCCGATCAGCAACGCGGCCAGAAGACGCCAGACCTGGTAGTAGGCAAAGTGCGGTGTTCCACCGCGGGCGGTACCCCAGAGAAAAGTGACGGCAAGGCAACCCAGACTGATCAGAATTGCCCGGTCCATCTCACGAGCATGCTGCCGCACGGTGCCGGGGCTGCCGAGACAGAAGGGCGAGAGGGCGATGAGCAGAATCTGCCAGGGAGACAGGCCCATTCCCGGAACCGGGGCCAGGAATGGCGCGAAAACCACCAGGGGGCTTCGCCACAGGCCCATGTAGCTGACGCCATCGAAGTCGAGCGGCCATTCCCCGATCCACCCGATGAACAGCAGCCCGAGCATCACCACCAGGAGCGGGCTTCTTTTCTCAGTCTGCTCCGAGCGCACGGCAGGCTGGGGCGTCAGGCCCATCGATGCCTCAAGTAATAGAGAGAGCCGAACCATAGGGCCGCGTACACCAGCCAACCGACTCTCAGCGCCGTAGGGTTGCCGGTCCCCTTGCGCGCGTTCGCGGCGAACACGCCGACCAGCATCGGCGCGATGGTGAATGAGATCAGGAAATACTGAAACACGCGCGCCCCGGCCTGCAGTTGCTACTGTCGTGCGAGGAAACGCCCGATTCGCGCCACGATGCGTTCGGCCGCGTGTCCGTCCCCGTACGGGTTGACTGCGTTGGCCATCGCATCATAAGCGAGCGGATCGTCGAGCAGCCGGATCGTGTTCTGCACGATGCTCGTCTCCGCCGCTCCCACCAGTCGGGCCGTGCCCGCCTCGACGCCCTCGGGGCGCTCGGTGGTCTCACGCATCACCAGCACCGGCTTACCGAGCGATGGAGCCTCCTCCTGCACACCTCCCGAGTCGGTCAGTATGAGTTTGCACTTGCTCATCAGCGCCACGAAATTGCGGTAGCCCTGCGGCGGAATCAGGGCGATGTTCGCAATGTCGCTCAGTACCCGATTGACGGGCCGCTGCACGTTGGGATTGAGGTGCACGGGATATACGAACCGATACGCGGGATAGCGCAGCGCGAGCGTGCGGATGGCGCGGCAGATCTGCTCGAAGCCCTGGCCGAAGCTCTCGCGCCGATGGCCGGTGATGAGAACGAACGGCCGGGCGGCCCAATCGGCCGCGATCGCCGCCGACAGCGAGGACTCGATCGCGGCGCGCGCGCCGGGCTCCGCCTGACGGGACAGTTCCATGAACAGCGCGTCCACGACCGTATTCCCCGTCACTTCGATGTCCGCTTCCGCGACACCTTCACGCAGCAGCGCAGCCTGCGCTGACCGTGTCGGGGCGAAATGCAGCGCCACGATCCGCGAAGCCAGGCGGCGATTGAGCTCTTCCGGGAACGGCGTACGGATGCTCGGCGTGCGCAGCCCGGCCTCTACGTGTCCGACCGGGATACCGCGATAGAAACATGCCAGCGCAGCGACGAACACCGTAGTGGTATCGCCCTGCACCAGCGCCAGGTCGGGCTGGTTGCCTTCGAGCCAGCCGTCGATCTTGTGCATCAGCGTGGCGGTCAGTCCGGCGAGCGTCTGGTTGGCGCGCATCGTCTCGAGGTCGACGTCCACGGCGAACCCGAGCTCGCCGGCGACCTGATGAAACATCTCGCGGTGCTGGCCGGTGCCAACCACCCGGCAGCGCCAGCGGCCGTCATCGTTGAGGGCCGCGACCACCGGCGCCATCTTGATGGCCTCCGGACGCGTTCCCATGAAGACATCTATGGTCTGGCGCTCAACCATTGGTGCCGGCACCCGCATCGTCGCGCCAGGGATTCCGTGGCCGGGCCCGCAGCCGGAAGATCTCGCACGCGGCCAGCCCGAGGAACTCGGTGTTGGTATGCAGGTAGCGCTTCCACATCTTGCGCGGCTCCATCGCAAGTCGCCACGACCACTCCATGCCGACGACCTGCAGCGCGCGGGGCGCCCGACGTACATAACCGGTCAGCACGTCGAACGTGCCGCCGACTCCCATGATCACCGGAACCCCAAGGGCATCGCGGTGACGCTGACACCAGGTCTCCTTGAAGGGACTCGGCATGCCGACGAACAGCATGTGCGGCTCGAGGGCAGCGATCTCGGCGACGATGCTTGCGTGGTCGGCGACGGAGAAATACCCGTCACGCCAGCCCGCTACCTTGAGCCCCGGATGGTTGCGGGCGCAGTAGTCCGCCAGACTCCGTACCACCTCCGGCCGCGCGCCGAGGAAGTAGACGCTGAGCCCACGTGCTGCGCCCTCGGTGAGCAGCCGCGCGGTGAGATCCACCCCGGCCACGCGTTCGGGCAGGGGGACGCCGGCGAGGCGCGAGGTCGCTACTACCGGCACGCCGTCGGCAACGATCAGATCGCCGCCTCGGCAAGCCGCGCGCAGTTCCTCATCCCGCCGCATCATGCAGAGCAGAGCCGCGTTCAACGTGACTACGGTGTGGGCCACCCGTGGTCCGTTGCACCACGCGATGCATTGGTCGACGCTAGCCTGCATGCCGACGCGGTCGAAGGGACTGCCGAGCAGCTCTATGCGAGCGGGATTCACGACTCGAGCCCCTCGGCTCGCGGCGCCAGCCTGGATCGCCACACCGCTTCCTGTGCGTCGTTGAATTTCCGCGTCGCCCGGCGCTTGCCGAGCAGCAGGCAGGCGTATTGATAGCGGCGCAGGAAACGGCGGAATTCCGGATCCTCGTAGCGCGCCGCTCCGCGCAGTGCGCTGGTAAAGTAGCCCCACAGCATGGCAACGCTGCCCACCAGCACCGGATGCTTCGGCAGGCGGAATATTGCGCTGACCAGGAAGTAAACGGGCGCGCTGCCCATGAAATACTGGCCGTAGCCGGTACGCACCCGCCCGCTCCAGATGCCCTTCTGACTCGATCCCATCGGACGCAGGTGCAGATACCTCAATGGCTCCTCGTCGACACTCTCGGCGACCCAGCCGAGCATCCGGCAACGATGACAGTCGATACCGTCCCACATGACCTGGCGCACGAATCCCCCGATCTCGCGAAAGCATTTGACCCGATAGAACTTGGTGGCTCCCACCGAATTCTCGTCGCCGCAGACCTCGGCAACCAGTTTGCCGGTACGCGGGGCCGTGAAGTACGGCTTGCCCGATGCGGTGCCGAGCCGCGGGTTGGCCTCCATGCGTTCCATGATCGTTTCGAAATAGCGCGGCGGCATAACGAGGTCCAGGTCGAGCTTACAGACGTAGTCGAACTCCTCGAGCGTGACCGTCTCCAAACCTGCGTAGAACGCTTCGATCACGCCCGGGCCCACGCTGCGGGCACCACGATTCTCCCGGCGCACTACCCGCAGATAGGGCATGCGCGAGCGGTAGCTCGCCAGGATCGCCGGCGTCTCATCGGTCGACCCGTCGTCGACGACGACCCACAGAGCGGGGGGAATGCTCTGTGCCATGACGCTGTCGAGCGTACGGCGCATGTGCTCCGCCTCGTCCCGGCAGGGCGAAATGAGTACATACCTGCGGTTTGGCACGGCCCAGATCCGATCATTCCTTTGTGGCACGCCACGGAAGCGAGCCTTTCTCAGGCCATTTCACACGCTGCCAGAGGACGCCAGGCGCGTCAATCACGGTCGGACATATTGTGAACTGCTAGACGTAATCGCACGCGGTCCCGCCTTGCCATTGCCGCACGCGTGCTGTATCTGACTGCCCCGATATGCGTTTGCGAAAGTACGCGGTGGCAATTGTCGCAGTGATCCTGTCCGTGGCCTGCGTAATCGTCATAGCGCCGCTGCGCATTGCAGTACTGCGCGCCATGGGCCGGTTCCTGGTCGCGAGCGACCAGTTGCAACACGCGGACGTCATCGTCCTCTCGGTCGATTCCGATGGTGCCGGTGTGCTCGAGGCTGCCGACCTGGTGCATGACCACTTCGCGGATCGCGTCGCCCTGTTCGCCGATCCTCCGGACGCCGTCGATCGTGAATTCCTGCGACGCGGCGTCTCTTATCACGACGCGGCGGCTGTCTCCGTGAGTCAACTGCACGACCTCGGCGTCGGCGCCGTTGAGGTGATACCACGCAGTGTCGCTGGCACCGTCGATGAGTCGCACGATCTCGCGGCGTGGTGTTCACAGCACCGCTACGGCACAGTGGTCTTCGTCAGTACTCTCGATCATTCGCGGCGAACCGCCCGGATCCTGGCGCGGGCAACCCGTGGTCAGGGGCTCCGGTTGAGCGTCCGTGGCTCGCGCTACTCGGATTTCAACCCTGACGCCTGGTGGGAATCCCGGACTGGGGTGCGCACGGAGGTAATCGAATCCCAGAAACTGCTGGCTGACATCGTTCTGCATCCCATTTCCTGATTCCCGAGGCGATCGACCCGCATGGCTCAAAGCGTGGATGCTTATTTCGAGGACCACCGGGAATCGGGCGATCTTGGACGGCGCGCGTTGCGCGGCGGCATCGTCTCGGTCGCGATGCAGTACGGCAACGGTGCGCTGCAGATACTGGCTGCGATCGTTCTGGCGCGGCTCCTGACGCCGGCAGATTTCGGACTGGTGGCGATCATCACCGTTCTCACGAGCTTTGCGCCCCTGCTGATCGATTTCGGCCTGGGAGACGCTACCACCCAGAGAAGCCGCATAACGCCGGGTCAGATCAGCAGCCTCTTCTGGCTCGCGACCGGAATAGGGCTGGCGGTTGCGGTCGTGCTCGCCGCGTGTAGTCCGCTGATTGCCATGGTCTATCGCCAGCCGGTGCTCGAGCCCATCGCCCTGTGTACTTCCGTCACTTTCGTGTTGTGGGGGCTCTCGAACCAGCACCTGGCCCTGCTGCGGCGAACGATGCAATTTGGCCGAATCGCCCGGATACAGATGGTGGGCACCCTGGCCGGAATCGTCGCCGCGATCGTGCTGGCCTTCGCCGGCTTCGGTTACTGGGCGCTGGTAGCGCGCCCGATCGTGAACGCCGCTTGCGTCGTGCTCGGGGCCTGGCTCGCATGCCCCTGGCGGCCCGGGCTTCCGGCCTTCGACGCAGAAGTGAAATCCATGATCCGGTTCGGGCTGCACGTGGTGGGTTTCTCGGTCACGTACACCGTGGCCAAGGCAGTGGACCGGATCGCACTCGCCCTGTTCTACCGGCCCGAGCAGGTGGGTTACTACCAGAACGCAATCACGCTGTACGAGAACTCGATCTTCGCGGTGTTTGCGCAGGTACACACGGTCGGAAGCGCTGCCCTCAGCAAGCTGCAATCCAATCCGGACGCGCTACGGCAGAAATACCAGGCGGCATTGGCGGCGATGGCGTTCTTCGTGATGCCGGCGGCCGCGATCCTGTCGGTGACCGGCGAGGACGTGGCGGTCATACTGCTCGGCGAGAAGTGGCGGGCCGCCGGTTGGCTCCTGAGGGTCATCGCCTTGCGCGGCATTTTCCAGGTCGTGGAAATGTCGCAGGGGTGGCTGCATCTTTCCATCGGGCGAGCAGACCGCTGGCGCAACTGGGGAATCGTCTCGCTCGCCGTGCAGATCGTAACCGTGCTCGCGGGCTTGCCGTTCGGCCCGACGGGAGTCGCCGTCGCAGGCATCGTTACCAGCTTGCTGCTCGCGATCCCGTCGGTGAGCTACGCCGGCAGCCCGATCGGCATCGGCTCGGCGCTGGTGATCCGTGCCGTCGGGCCACAGTTGATCGGTGCCATCGGCGCAGCGATCGGCGGTTGGCTGCTGCAAACGACCGCGATAGCTCATTGGCACAGCGTGTCGCGCATCGTTGCGTCCGCCGCCCTCTGCGCCTGCATATATCTTGGCGTCGTGGTCGGCGTGTTTCGGCGTACCGAGCCGATGAAGCTCGCCCGCTCGGTTGTGCAGGAACGATTCCGGCGCCAGCAACGGCATTGACCGGGCTTGTCCCGGGGACCCGTCAGCCGCCTTCCGCGGTTCCGCCTGCCGCGGTGCCGTAGCCGTAATAGTAGTAGCCGGCATTCTTCTGGGTGCTCTGATTCAGCACGAGCGAAGGCGAACAGCCCTCCGGCAGCCGATGCACCGCGTCCATGAGCACGTGGTACTCGGTGTACTCGGCACGCACCACCACCACGATCTGGCCGGCGATCTCGGCGAGAGCCCGTGCTTCGGTAGACAGTAGCAGGGGCGACGAGTCGAACACGAAGACCCGCCTTTCATCCCTCTGCAGCAGCGAATTCACGGCTTCGACCATCCGCTCGCTCGCCAGAAGCTCCGTAGCTCGATCACTTCGTGTTCCGGCCGGCAGCAGAAACAGGTTGGCGACGTCCGTCGGGAGTATCAGCCGCTCGAACTCGACGTTCGGATCGATCACCGCATCGAGGAGGCCCGGTTCCACGCCAACGCCGAACATCCTGCTGATCTGGGGCTTCGCAACGTCCCCGTCGACGAGAACGACATGCAGATCCTTCTCCATCGCCATGCTGAACGCCAGATTGATGGCGGTGAAGGTCTTGCCCTCACCTGCCAGGGCGCTTGCGATCATGATGATACGACCGCCGGGGACAGGCTCCTGCCCCCTGCCCATCGCCGCGCCAAGCAGTGGGCGTTTGATCTGACGGTACTGGGTGGCGATTTCCCGCTCCTGGTGCTTGGGCGCCAGCAAACCCGCTGCACGCAGCGCGTCCTGATCGATGGATATCACGCGCCCGCTCGGGGTCAACGGCGCCGCGGACTCGACGACCTTGCCGAAGACGCGCCGGCTCCGCGAACCGGTGGAATCCGTCCTCAGCCGCTCGAGAGCCCTTTCGACGATACTCATGCGTAAGTCAGCCAGGCTCTGACGACGTTCGCCAGGTGCCGCTGGGTCACGACGTATATGCCGCACAGCAGCACCATGCCGAGGAGCGCGCCCGCGAGCTGCAACGCTGAGCGTCGCAGCAGCGCGTCGTATCGCTCGATCCAAGTCATGCTCACGGCGCCCAGCACTGGTAATCCGGTCCGCTCGCGCAAGTGTCGCACGCTGCTGAACGCGGGCCGCAGAAGGTTCAGCAGGAAGGCTACCCCACCGCCCGCCGCGATGGCTGCCGCGAGCGCGCCGATGGCAAACAGTGGCCGCTTTGGAAAGCTCGGCTCGACGCCGGCGCGGGGTGGATCGACGACCTCGAAGCGAAACACTCCGGTTTGCGCCGCCTGCTCACCCAGATGCACGCGCCCCAGCTGTTCGACCAGCGCTTCGTACTGCGCTTTGACCACGTTGTAATCACGGTTGAGTCTGGAGAACTGCGCCTCGACCTCCGGAGCCGTATTCATCATGCTGCGCAGTGACGCTACGCGCTGACGATGGTTGGCGATGTCCGCCTGCAGTCCGGCGATCTCCACCGCCACCTGGTCGTTCTGCAACTGCAGATTCTGATACACCGGGCTCGCCGCGAGACCGGTCTGCGCGGCGGCGCTGGTATCGCCGTGCCGCGCCGCCTCGATCTCATCGGCGAGGCGCTTCTGCAGCTGCGCGATGGTGTTGCGGAGCTCGATGACCTTCGGGTGCTTCTCCGTGTAGTTCAGCAGCAGCTCATCGAGCTGCCGCTGGCTCTGCTGCAGACGCGTCGCGGTGTCACTGGGCGGCGCGCCGGTAGCCGCGGCGTTCTCCTTCGCGGCGCCCGGAACCAGCGGCTCCTCGCCGCGCAACTGCCGCTGCAGCTCGTTGCGGCGCATGGTGGCAACGGAAAGCTTGGTCTGGGACGCGTCGAGGTCGGCCAGCTCGGTGTCCAGACGCTTGAAATAGTCCGCTTGTTCGCCCGGCAGCAGGCCGACGTGCTCCTTTTTGAAGGAGGCCAGCGCCTCTTCGGCGTCGCGCAGGCGCTTCTCCAGCTCGGCGATCTGTTGCGTGAGGAACTGCTGCGCTTCCATCGAGCCTTCGCGCTTGCCACCCACCGCCTGCTGGACCCAGGTGTTCACGAAGCGGTCGACCACCTTGAGGCTGCTCTCGCGATCCTTGTTCTTGTAGGAGATGACGTAAGTTCCCGCCCCGGGGGCCGCCGCGGCACCACCGGTGATCTGGATCTCCTTGCGCAGCTTATCGACCACTTTCTGCCGTTCCTCGGGAGTCCGGGCACGGGCGGTGAGGCCGGTATCGTCGGCGATCTTTCCGAGCTGCGGACCGCCCAGCAGCGCCTCGCGCACCAGCTGGATTTGTGCGTCGGTGTTCTCATCGACCGCGAGATTGCGAGTTGCCGCGCTGAGGGCGGTTTGCGTATCGACGAACACCGTGGCCGATGCCTCGTAGCGATCGGGCAGGACGGTAATGACAATCAGCCCCAACACCAGCACGGCCCAGGCCGTGGCCATGCCGGTCCAGCGAAACCGCCACAGGCCGCGCAGCTGTTCCAGCAGGCTGTCGAGCTGCTGCATCATGGGGCCGGAAGCCTAGCAGAAATCGCCGGTTTTACGCTGACGCGCAACACTATCCACGCACAGGCCCGGCTGAGCCTTACCTCAGAAACGCGACTCGGGAACCAGCAGCACGTCACCGGGTCGCAGCGCGATGTTCTGGCTCATATCGCCGCCTTCCAGCAGCTTGCCGAGTCGAACGTTGATCTCCTGCTGCTTGCCGTCGACTGTCCGAACCAGCTTGGCGCGGTTGCCGGCGGCGAAGTCGGTGAGCCCGCCGACGGCGAGCACGGCATCCAGCACCGTCATCCCCTCGTGATATGGCAATGCCTTCGGAGTCTTAACCTGACCGGTGACCTTCACCTCGCTGAGGGCACTGACCGCGACCAGCACGAAGACGTTGACCTTCGGCGACCTGACGTACTCGGAGAGCACGCCCTCGATATCGCGTGCGAGCTGCGAGGCAGTCTTGCCGGCGGCAACCATGTCTTCCACGAGCGGCGTGGAGACCTTGCCGTCCTGACGCACGGGAACCGTGACGGTGAGATCCGGGTTCTGCCAGACGTAGATCTGCAGGCTGTCGCCGGGACCGATCCGGTAATCAGGACCGACCCCCACATTGGCCGCCGGCGCCGGGAGGGGATCTGCTACGGCCGGCGTGCATAGCATCCCCATCACCAGCAGGGCGAGCAGGGTATGGGCCGCTTGCTTGATCAATCGAGTGATGTCGGCCGGGCAAAACGCCGTACTGACTCCGATGCTACTGCGATCCTCCGCGGAGGAAGCCAGTCCGATCAACTCTACCACAAATGGTGCACTGCAACCAAAACGGATCTCATTGCATAACGGGCAGCCTTACGGGCGCTGGCCCCGGCGGAACTTCCGCGGCACGACCGTAGCCAATCGAGAGCCACACGCGGTTCTCGGTATATTCGAATCCCGGGACGTTGCCGCTGCCCTTGGCCAGACTGTAAGCAAGGAAGACCGAGACACGGCTTCCTACACGCCAGGTCAGCTGTAATGCGGTGTCGCTCGTCGTCGCCCTTTCACCTTCGCCGGTGAACTCCCAGCGGACGATGTCCTCAGTCAGCGCCAAGCGCACTACGGGGGTTATCTGCCGCGCTGCCCGTGCGTCGACCACCGTTCGGTCGTTGTTCAGGAGTGCATCCGTCTGGTACCGATCCTGGAAATAGGATGCGGTGAGGCCCAACGTAGTCCGGGCGTGCTCAAAGGTCCAGGCGAAAGTCCCATAGTTGCTTACGAAGGGGGGGCCGGCCGCCACGACCGGCAGCGTGTTGAGCGTCGCCCCTCCCACGGCCTGCACGAGGCGGAACGAATCCGCGCCGTCGGAGTAGTCGTGCCCGAGAGCTATACCGACGGTCGAGCTGGCCGACACCCGGCGGGAGAGATCCAGGCGCGCAAGAGGGATACCGTCGCTGAACCCGGGCAGATGCACATGGCTGTATCCCAGATCGAGACCCAAAGTAGTGCGGCTCCCCTTGGTGTCAAAGCGCCCAAAGACTTCCTGCCTGTCGTAGTCCGGATTCAACTGGTCATTGGCAAAGCGAATGCTGTCGTCCCTCGCGTTGATGGAGATATTGGTGACCGGGGAAAGCTCGTGCAGCAGGCCGATACCACCCGTGAGGTTCGTGCTGTCGAGAGGACTCACCTGGTAGTCCACCTTTGCGTACTGACCGATGACACCCAGCTGTGTCGTCTGTCCGAGAGGAAGGGACAGCTCCGGGCCGGTGCTGAAGTAATTGATGTTCTCGCGATTGGCGGGGGTGATGGGCTCAAGCGGCTGCAGTGGGACTTGCCCAAAATTATCAGCGAAACGCCACGACAGCAGATCCTGCACGAGGCTGATCTTTACCGCCCCGAGAAGGTTGCCGACGAACTCGTCGCTGTAGGTGTGCTGGAAATAGTGGAGATGGCTGACGTCGGCTTCGATGTCGGCGTCCAGCCACGGTCGCTTGTCGTGCCAGGTGAAATCCAGACCCAGGACGCCGATGGTCTGATCGGTACCTCCGGAGGGCAGGCGCTCGATGTTATCCGACTCGATCACCCCGACCTGGATCTCATAACCAGGCGCCGCGGCCTGCGCCAGGCCCGCAGACGTGGCGACCGCAGCCAGTAGCGCAATTGCCCCCGCTCGACGCGGCATGTCGAGTGGTGTGTGTCTCCCCGCCATTTTCTTATCCTTGGGTATGCGAAGAACGAATGCCCCCGGGAGCAGTGTAGCGCGCGCGCGCCGGAGTTTTCTCGTGTCGAGGGTGGCCGGATCACGGCGGCCCCGGACGATGGCGTCCCGCCCGGCGCCGCGCCGCAAAGTATTGATTAACATATATCCGCCGCTCAGCCAGGACCGGTGTAGCGTGCGAGGAGCCGGCAATCTGCTGGCGCGAATCGTTCGCGAGCGACGGCAGATTGCGCCCCACGTGGTGCCAAGTCTACGATGGGTCGATCTCCTCGATGAGAGACGGCAACAATCGCCCGGATCTGTCGATGCCGTGAAATGGCAGTGACCGGGTCCGCCATCGCCCATGACACCGCCCAAAGAACATGGTTCCCGCAAGCCGATCGCGGCCGACCCCCGCGTGAGATCGGTGGCCCCGGCTGGCAGCGTTCGCCTCAAGCTCTTTTATAAGGTGCTGCCGACGATCTCGGCGTTCTTCCGGCGGCGCCGGATGAGCCGTTTGATTGAGGCCGTCAAAATCAGATCCGGCATGCGCGTGCTCGATCTCGGTGGCACACCCGCGATCTGGGAGCACGTTTCAGTTCCGCTGGAGATAACTCTCCTGAACCTGACGATCGCCCCGGGAACGTCCGAGATCCTGCGAAGCCCGAGCCTCGAGCATCACACTTTTCACGTCGTCGAAGGTGATGCATGCAACGTGACCCAATATGGCGACCGCTCCTTCGACGTAGTTTTCAGCAACAGCGTCATCGAGCACGTCGGACCGCCCGCCAAGCAGGCGGAATTCGCTCGTGAGGTGCTGCGCCTGGGAAGGTCCTACTGGGTACAGACGCCCTCGATGTGGTTTCCCCTCGAGGTGCACTCGGGAATGCCGTTTTACTGGTTCTATCCGCGCTGGCTGCGAACGGCGCTGATCCGGAGCTGGCGTGCGCGCCTGCCCGCGTGGTGGGCGGACTACATCGAAACGACCCGGGTCCTGTCGCGCCGCAGAATGGCCGAGTTGTTTCCGAACGGTCGCACGCGCGTCGACTACTTCTTCTGTTTCCCGAAGTCCTACGTATCGTATTTCACCGGACCCTGATCGCGGGCTCACGGACCGCATGCGTCTCCGGTAGTCGGCACCGCGTTTGGTGCGCCGGCATCGTACCTGGCCTTGGCGGGAAGCGTGAAGGTCGTGCCGGTCGTCGGGTCGACCCAGGGCCAGGTGTTCGAACCCATGAACGCGGGCTTGCAGGACAGATAGAGAGAATTTGGCAGCGGCGCCGGCGAACCGTTGAGCCACGTCTGCTTGGCCAGAAACCAGTCCCAGTTGCCATCGCGGATCACGGTTGCCGCAACTGTTGGATCAGGATTGTAGGGACTGAACTCATTCCAGCCGATCAGCCAGATTGCGGGAGCCGCGCCTGAGTCGGCATAACCGTTGGCTGCCGTCGTCACTCCTTTCATGCCGAGGACGTTGCCCACGAACGACATGAAGTTCGAGTAACGCATGGCTCCGGCGGCACGATAGGGGTGATTCCTTTGCGTAGCGTCGGAAATCAGGGCTCCAGTAACGCCGTTGTTGAAGCTCGAGCGCTGCGACGTCGACCAGTTGCGGAAGTATGTGTTGTAAGAGGATCCGCCGTGCGTCGCGTCGCTGTCCAGGTTGAAGGTCCTGTTGCCTTCAAACAGCATGTGGTGCGAGCCGACCATGTGGGAGCCATTCACGCCGACTTCCTGCCAGTTGTCCTGGTAACCGATGTAGCCGTCATCCGCGTAGTTGTAAGCGATGACGCTGCCGGCCCCCGCGGATCGCACCACCATCACCTTGTTGCCTTTGATGAAGATGCTGTTCTCCGCGAGAATCTCGGATGAGGCGGCGAAAACATCGAAGAGGTAGCCTGCGCCCCCTGGATCCGGATGCGCCATGTCGTGTACGTAGGAGTCGCGCACTTCGACCCGAAACGAGTGAGCCACCCCGATTCCATCTCCCCACGACTCGGACACCTCGACGTTCTTCACCCACGCATACGCCGCATCGCTGACCAGGATGGTGGCATTGCCGCCTCGCGTGGCAGTCAGGTTCTCGATTCCGGCATTCCGCAAGTGCTCGTTGTCGCCGCTGAAGGTCGTCAGCTCGGCATAGCGGCTCGTCAGGTACTGCTTGTGCAGCGGGCTGTTGAACGTCACCACGTTGCCGCTGACGCTGGCGATTTCCTTGATCTCCGATTGCGGCCGATCCTGACGGCTGAACCAACACGCCGCGTCCGTCCCGCTGCCGATGCCGGCGTAGTTGTTGCTGGCCGAGGGCGTCAGCAGAGGAAAGGCGGCATCGTCCTTCGCCCTTAGGTACGGATTGTGGAACATCCACACGAGCGAGTAGTCGGAGCGTGCCCAGACTGAGGTCGAGAGCTGGACCGGATCCGGCTGCCAGCTGGCACCGCTGGTTTCATCCAGGAGCACGATCATCCCGGGAGAAAAGATCGCAGGATTGGCCACCGTCACCGACCAAGAGCCTTTCGCGGCATCGGCCGTGAGCAGCTGCATGTAGCGCGCCTGGTATGGCGTCAAACCCTGGCAATGCGTGTCTCCATCGGGACCGGGCCATCGACCAGGCGCCATGACGATGATCGGCGTGGCATCGCCGGCAGCCTGAAGGCTGTTCTTCGACGTGGTCGCGACGTTCAGTGGGTTGGCCAGGATCGTCACCCCGGCGCCCTCCCCACGCAGAACGACTCCCCTGTTCAGGGCAACATAGTTGCCCTTCCCCATGGTGAACACCCCGGCCGCCAGCTGCACGACGGACCCGGCCCGGCACCTTTGAATCAGCTCGTTGATTGCCGCGCTGTCGTCCCGGCCGCCCCCGAGCGGGGCGAGCGGCTTGCTGTTGCAGGTCGGCCAGTTCGCTGACGGTACGCCGCCCCTCGACAGCAGGCCGGCGTAGCGCCATTCCGTGCTGCGCTCGGCAGGCAGCCGGTAGTCACCGGAGCCAGCACTGGCCGAGCCACCAGCCGGCGCGGTGGCCGAGGAGCTGTCGCCCGCAGATCTGATACGCGCGTGACGGCTCTCCGAGGAGCAGCTGCCGCGGCAGGCCGACAGCGCCAGGGCTAAGACCAGGGAAGCCGAGCACAACCACGTCTTTGCCAACATGCCGCCACCATGGAACCAACGGCTCCCGATCGACGAAGCGCGGAATTGCGCTTCGCATCGGGAGATGCGTCAGTTTGCTACGAAGCAGGTCCGACTGGCTACGAGGCCGGACCTGTGGTGGCTTGGACGACGCGTGCCCTCAGGGAACGCACGCGTCCCCAGTGGCTGGCACAGTGTTTGGCGTGCTGAGCCTGGCCTTGGCGGGCAGCGTGTTGATCGTTCCCGTCGCTGGATCGAGCCACGGCCAGGTGTTTGAGCCCATGAACGCGGGCTTGCATGCCAGGTACAGGGAATTCGGGAGCGGCGCCGCCGCGCTGGTGAGCCAGGTCTGCTGCGACAGATACGAATCCCAGTTCCCGTCACGGATCGCCGTGGCCGCAACCTTAGTGTCCACGGTATAGGGCTCAATGGGGTTCCAACCCAACAGCCAGAGGGTAGGACCCCAGCTCGAAGCCGAGGTGTCATCGTCAATATAGCCGTTGGCGGCCGTGGTGAGGCCCGGCTGTCCGAGGATGTTACCCACGTACGACATGTTGTAGCCGTAGGTCATCGCGGCGATGGCCCGCTTTGGACCATTGGGGTTATTGCTCCCGCCGGGAATATTGCCAACGTCGTTGATGGTATTACCGGTGTAGTCGCTGGTGAACGTGCTGCGTACCGTCGTCACATAGTTTCTGAAGAACACGAGGAAGGTCGAGTTCCCATGCGTGTCGTCGCTGTCGATGTTGAAGCTTTGGTTGCCCTCGAACAGCACGTGGTGCGAGCCCACCTGATGCGATGCGTTTAATCCGACCTCGATCCACGGTTCGTCGGTGGCGATGTAGCCGTCGTCCATGTAGTTGTAGCCGACCACAGATCCGGCGCCCGACGAGCGGCCGACGATCACCTTGTTCGCCTTGACCACAAGGTTGTTCTCGACCAGCACCTCGGAGGAGGCGTTGGAGATGCTGAGCGCATAACCCGCGCCACCCGGCTCGGGCCAGGCCGCATCGTGAATGTAGGAATCGCGCACTTCGTCACGGAAGCTGTTTTCCAGGTTGATTCCCTCACCCCACCATTCCGTCACCTCGATGTTCCGCACCCAGGAGTACATCGTGTTCTGGAAGCGCACCGCGCCGTTGCCGCCGCCCACCACGCTCAACTGCTCGAGGCCCGCATTCACGACGGGAGCATTCGAGCCCGTATAAGTGGTCAGTTCGGCGTAATGGCTGGTGCGATAAGCCTTCGTCAGGGGCGATGTGAACGTGATCGTGTTGCCACTGACGCTGGCGATCTGCTTGATCTCGTTTTGCGGCCGGTCCTGACGCCCGAACCAGCACGCGGAATCGCTGCCGCTGCCGGTACCGGCGTAGTTGTTGGAGGTTGAGGGAGTCACACCCGTTTGCAACGGATCATCGGCATTGGAGGCCGCGGGTTTGTGGATGTCCCAGGCCACCGCATAATCCGGCGAGGCCCAGACCGAGGTCGAGATCTGGGCCACGTCCGGCTGCCAGCTTGCGCCCGAGGTCTCATCCAACAGCACCATCTGACCCGCTGAAAAGATCGATCCATTGGCCACCGTGACCGACGACGCCCCCTGGGCACCATCCGCGGACAGCAGCTGCATGTACTGCGTCTGATATGCCGTCGGACCGTTGCAACGAGCATCGCCGTCCGGATTCACCCACAGCCCCGGCCCCAGAACGACGATGGGAGTCGCGTCCCCAGGCGCCTGGATGGACGCGGTGGCGAACACGTTGCGGGGATTCTTCAGGATGGTCGTGCCGGCGCCGGCGCCGCGCAAGACCACGCCCTTGTTGATTTCGACATAAACGCCCGTTCCCATGACGAACGTGCCCGCGCCGAGTTGCACCACCGTTCCCGCGGCGCACTGGTTGATCTGATTGTTGATCTGCGCGCTGTCGTCGGCGGTGCCGCTGGGCGTCAGCGCGGTCGAGTTGCAGATCGGCCAGCTGGCGGACGGGATGCCGCCCTTGGTCAGCATGCCGGCGTTGCTCCATATCGTGGTCCGATTCGCGGGCAGCGCATAGACGCCGGAAGTGTTGATCGTGTAGACAGCCGACGCCACCGCACTGTTGCTGAAGCCCGAGGCCGTGCAGATCGCTTCGAGGGTCTCGGTCGACGAGACCGAGAGCGCCGCCGAGTAGACGCTTGACGAGGTCGTCGGCGTCGTGCCGTTGGTGGTGTAGTAGATGGTGCTCGAGGCAGTAGAGCACGCCAGTGCGACCGACTGGGCCGATGTGTAAACTCCGCCCGGCACCGAGAACGTCGGCGTTGCAGCCACCGGGGTGGAGTTGATGGTGTAGGCAGCGGAGGCCACCGCGCTGTCGGTGTAACCCGAAGCCGAGCAGACCGCCTTGATGGTCTCAGTCGAGGCGACCGAGATGGCCGCTGAGTAGACGCTGGACGAGTGAGTCGGCGTCGACCCGTTGGTCGTGTAGTAGATGGTGCTCGAGGCCGTGCTGCACGCCAGTTTCACCGACTGCGCTGATGAGTAAGTTCCGGCCGGCACCGAGAAAGTCGGCGTCGCCGCAACCGGAGTGGTACCGCTGATCGTGTAGGCAGCCGAAGCTACCGCGCTGTCGGTGTAACCGGAGGCCGTGCAGATCGCCTCGAGGGTCTCGGTCGATGAGACGGAGATGACCGCCGAGTAGACTTTGGATGAGTGAGTCGGCGTCGTGCCGTCGGTGGTGTAGTAGATGGTGCTCGAGGCCGTGCTGCACGCCAGCTTCACCGACTGCGCGGATGAGTAAGTTCCGGCCGGCACCGAGAAAGTCGGCGTGGCTGCAGGCGGATTAGAGGAGGAGTTGACGGTCAGAGTCGCAGCACTGCTGGTGATGGTGCCCGCGGAGTTGGTAACCATTACGGTGAACGACGCACCGTTGTCGCTCGAGGTCGTCGCCGGCGTGGTGTAGCTGGCTGAAGTCGCGCTGCTACTGCTGATGGCGGTCGAGTCCTTCATCCACTGATAGCTCAGCGGCGCGGTGCCGGTGGCGGTGACGGAAAACGTTGCCGTCTCCCCGGAGTTGACAGTCACGTTCTGCGGCTGCGCGCTGATCTGCGGAGCGACGGCGGCCGACGTAACCTGCGAGGCGGTATCAGTTCCGCCCCCGCCGCCGCAGCCCGCGACGGTAGCGGCTGCGAGCATGCAGAGAGCAAAGAGCTTATAGGCAGCGGTGACCGGTGAGTGGCGGCGAATCGAAATGTCCATTTGGCCTCGCGTCAATGTACAGATGGTCCAGTCCCTGGGGTCCGGACTCAACTATCGGCAGCCAAACGGCGGGGGAATGACGACGAGCGCGAACACAGCGCTGACTCGCCGGCAACCCCGCTATCTCGCGCTTCAGACGATGAGACCGGAGGCTTTGCGTCCCCGCCTTGCGGCGGGTTTGCCCTTATGCAGCGGCAATCCTAAGTTAAATGGAATCGCCGCTGCCTAAACGCAGTTAACACTTATAAGACGTCCTTCTTGAGTTTGGCGCAACGCGTCGGGACTCGGCGACATGCGCGGAGATCGTTTGTCGCCAAGGGCCGACGCAGCCGCGAGAGCGATTTTTGTTAGCACGCGCGCGCACGAGACGCACGATGTCGACGCTGCTCGCGACGATTGCTCGAGCCGCTCTGCCGCGACGCAGTACGCTTCAGTGGGCCTTCGGTGCCACCGCATCTCGCGCTCCGCGCGACGACAAGGCGAAGTTGGTTTGTGGTGGCGCATTGCAGCATCGCAAAGCGCTCCATCAGTTCGCTCGTGCCGATCGTCGCTGGCCGCGGTACTGTACCGACTGGCTGGTGCGGGGCATCCGCACCGCCCCAATCGCAACCGCATAATTCCTTGCACTTCCTTACCGGTCACCTGCTGTAACCGGGCGCCGACTGTGCTTTCCTTTCCCCATCCTCCTGAACGGGGTGGGCGGGTAGTCTCGCGCCACCCCATTTTTTTGCACTCCGGCCGATGGCGCCTAGAATCGGCCCCGGCCGCTCCGACGCACGAGAAACGCCCTCTTAGAGGCCCATGAACGACACCAATCGCGACCCCTTTGGCGTGGCGACACCCCCCTCGATGCACGCCCGGCTCCGGGAAAGGGTCCGTAACGCGCCCCGCTGGGCGGTGATCCTCGGGGTTCTCGTCCTGCTCGCCCTCTTCGCCTGGCTCCTGACCCCCGGCAAGAGCGCGCGCGGGCCCGCCGGCGGGCGCTTCGCGGCGGGCGGGCCCATGCCTGTCGTCACGGCGCAGGCTCGTACCGGCGACATGCCCATCACCCTGATCGGGCTCGGGACGGTGACGCCGCTCGCGACCGTCACCGTGCAGAGCCAGATCTCGGGCCAGATCGTGAAGATCGCCTTCAAGGAGGGGCAGACCGTCAAGGAAGGCGACCCGCTCATCCAGATCGACCCGCGTCCCTACCAGGTCGCGCTCGAGCAGGCCGAAGGTGCCCTCGCCCGCGACAAGGCGCTGCTCGCCAACGCCCGGGTCGACCTCGAGCGCTATCAGACCCTCTTCGCCCAGGACTCGATCGCCGAGCAGCAGCTCGCGACGCAGAAATCTCTGGTGGCGCAGGACGAGGGGAACGTCCGCACCGACCAGGGCCAGATCGATGCGGCGAAGCTCAATCTCACCTACTGCCACATCGTCTCGCCGATCTCCGGGCGCGTCGGACTGCAGCAGGTGAACGTCGGCAACTACGTGACGCCGGCCGCGCCCAACGGGCTGGTCGTGGTCACGCAGCTGAAGCCCATCACGGTGCTCTTCACGCTCCCCGAGGACGACATCCCGCCGATCCTCAGGCAGATGCGCGCCGGCGCAGCGCTGCCGGTGACGGCGTGGGATCGGACCAACACGCAGCAGATCGCGACCGGGACGCTCCAGTCGATCGACAGTCAGATCGACACCACCACCGGCACGATCCGCCTCAAGGCGATCTTCCCCAATAGCGACGAGAGCCTCTTTCCGCAGCAGTTCGTCAACGTCGTGCTGCTCCTCGACACGCTGCATGGCGCCACGCTCATTCCGCAGGCGGGAGTGCAGCGCGGCGCGCCGGGCACCTACGTCTACCTCGTCAATGCCGACCAGACGGTCAACGTCCGCAAGGTGACCCTCGGCCCCGGCGATGCGACCAACATCTCGATCACGCAGGGGCTGGCGCCCGGCGAGACGATCGTCGTCGACGGCGCCGACAAGCTCAAGGACGGCGCCAAGGTGATGCTGCGCCAGGGGACGGGCGCCGGCGGCGCCGCTCCCGGGGCCGAGGCTCCGGGCGCCGGACAGCCCAAGCGCTCCGGACAAGGGCAGTCAGGCCGGGGGCAACCGGGGCAGGGTCAGGGCACACACCGGCGCCCGCAACCGAGCAACCAAAGCGGCCAGGGTGGCGGCTGAGCGCCTCGCCGCCCACTGACGCTCGACCGCTGCGCCGATGAATCCGTCCCGCCTCTTCATTCTGCGGCCGGTCGGCACGTCGCTCCTCATGGTCGCGATCATGCTGGCCGGAATCGTCGCCTACGGATTCCTGCCGCTCTCGGCGCTGCCGCAGGTCGACTATCCGACCATCCAGGTGCAGACCTTCCATCCGGGCGCCAGCCCCGAGGTGATGACCTCCTCCGTCACCGCACCGCTCGAGGTGCAGTTCGGACAAATGCCGGGGCTCAACCAGATGTCCTCGACGAGCTCAGGCGGAGCCTCGGTCATCACCTTGCAGTTCAGCCTCAACCTGAGCCTCGACATCGCCGAGCAGGAAGTGCAGGCGTCGATCAATGCCGCGGGCAACCTCCTGCCGTCCGACCTCCCGGCCCCGCCGATCTACGCCAAGGTCAATCCCGCGGACGCGCCGATCCTGACGCTCGGTATCACCTCCAGGACGCTGCCGCTGACCCAGCTCGAGGACCTCGCCGACACGCGCCTCGCGCAGAAGATCTCGCAGATCGAGGGCGTGGGGCTCGTGAGCGTGAGCGGCGGGCAGCGCCCGGCCGTGCGCATCGTCGCCAACGTGCGCGCGCTCGCCGGCTACGGCCTCAACATCGACGACCTGCGCACCACGATCGCGAACGCCAACGTCAACTCGCCGAAGGGCACGCTCGACGGTCCGGCGCGCTCCTGGACACTGAACGCCAACGATCAGATCCAGAGTCCCGAGCAGTACGAAGGGATCATCGTCTCCTACAAGAACGGCAACCCGGTGCGCCTCTCCGACGTCGCGCAGGTGGTGAACGGCGCCGAGAACGCCTATCTCGCCGGCTGGGTGAACAACACCCCGGGCATCATCTTGAACATCCAGCGTCAGCCGGGGGCGAATGTCATCCAGGTCGTCGACCGGATCAAGAAGCTCCTGCCCTCGCTCTCGGCGTCGCTCCCGGCCGCGGCCGAGGTCACGATCCTCACCGACCGCACCACGACGATCCGCGCCTCGGTGCACGACGTGGAGTTCGAGCTGAGCCTCGCCGTGATTCTGGTCGTGCTGGTGATTTTCCTCTTCCTGCGCAGCATCCCGGCGACCGTGATCCCGAGCCTCTCGGTGCCGCTCTCGCTGGTCGGCACGCTCGCGGTCATGTATCTGGTCGGCTACAGCCTGAACAACCTCTCGCTCATGGCGCTCACCATCGCCACCGGCTTCGTGGTCGACGATGCGATCGTCATGATAGAGAACATCTCACGCTACATCGAGGAAGGCATGGCGCCGCTCGATGCGGCCTTGAAGGGCGCCGGCGAGATCGGCTTCACCATCGTCTCCCTCACGGTGTCGCTGATCGCGGTGCTGATTCCACTCCTCTTCATGGGCGATGTGGTCGGGCGGCTGTTCCACGAGTTCGCCATCACCCTCGCCGTCACCATCGTGATCTCGGCGGTCGTGTCGCTCACCCTGGTGCCGATGATGTGCGCCAAGCTCCTGAGGCATCATGATCCGGGCGAGGAGTCGGGGATTGCGCGCTGGGCGAATGCCAAGTTCCAGCAGCTGATTGACCGCTATGCCGACGCGCTGCGCTGGGTGCTCGAGCGTCAGCCGCTCACGCTCGCGGTCGCCGTCGGCACGCTGGCCGTGACCATCCTCCTCTACGTCTTCATCCCCAAGGGCTTCTTCCCCGTCCAGGACACGGGCGTCATCCAGGCGATCACCGAGGCGCCGCAGTCGGTCTCCTACGGCGACATGGCGCGCCGTCAGGCAGCCATGGCGGCCGCGATCCTCAAGGATCCGGACGTCGTCAGCCTCTCCTCTTTTATCGGTGTCGACGGCAGCAACATCACCTTGAACAGCGGCCGGATGCTGATCAATCTGAAGCCCGTCAAGGAGCGTTCCCAGTCAGCGAGCCAGATCATCCGCCGCCTGCAGAGGGAGACCGCCGACGTCGAGGGCATCTCGATCTACATGCAGCCCGTGCAGGATCTCTCCATCGACACCGCGGTGAGCCGCACCCAGTACCAGTTCGTGCTCGAGGACTCCAACCCCGCGGAGTTCAACACCTGGGTGCCGAGGCTCGTCGACCGCCTGCAGCAGTTGCCCGAGCTCGAGGACGTCGCGAGCGATCAGGAGAACCAGGGACTCTCGGCCTATCTCACCATCGACCGCGATACCGCCGGACGCTTCGGCATCACGCCCGCGACCGTCGACAACGCGCT
>DATKMS010000082.1:0-5043 GCA_035541735.1 Candidatus Margulisiibacteriota bacterium | reverse complement strand
ATCAACGGCCAGAAGGTCTGGACCAGCCTGGCCCAGTTCTCCGACCGTTGCGTGCTGCTCACGCGCACGGGGCCGGGCGATTCACGCCACCGCGGCATCACCGCGTTCTTCGTCGACATGGACACTCCCGGGATCACCGTCGCGCCCCTCGAGATGCTCAACGGCGAGCGCGAGTGCGCCGAGGTGTTCTTCGACAACGTCGTGGTCTCGGCCGACCGGATGCTCGGCGAGCTGAACGGGGGCTGGGCCGTCGCCATGAGCATTCTCCCCTACGAGCGCTCCTCGTGCTTCTGGCAGCGCATCGCCTACCTCTACCGGCGGCTGCAGCGGCTCGTCGAGATCGCACCGGACCACGACCGCGCTGCGGAGATCGTGGGGGAGGCGTACGTGCAGCTCCACGCGCTCCGCGCCCGCTCGCGTGCCACGCAGCACCGATTCGCGCAGACCGGAACGCTCGGCGCGGAGACATCCATTGACAAGGTCCTCGTCGCGACCGCCGAGCAGACGACCTACGACGCGGTTCAGCGGCTCCTCCCCGGGTTGATCGAGATGGATGACACCGTTGCCGGTGAGGTGTGGCGCAACGAGTATCTGTACTCGCGTGCCGCGACGATCTACGGCGGCACCGGCGAGGTGCAGCGCAACATCATCGCGCGCCGGCTGCTCGGGTTGGGGAGCGACGAATGAGCGGTGCCGACGAACGCGCCGTGATGGCGGAGACGGTGCGCCGGGCGATCGCGGACGCCCTCGGACCTGCGGTCGGCGTCTGTTCGGCGGGACCGCTCCCCGATGGGTCGCTGCGGGCTGCAAAATCCGACAGGGTGCGAGCCAACGCGGACAAGGGCGCCGACATCGATGCCGTCCTCGCAAAACTCGGATGGCTGGAGATGCTCGACGACGCGCCGGGCGATGCGATTGATATCGTGTTCAGCGCACTCGGCGCGGCGAACGCGACGGCCACGGTGCTCGACGACGTGGTCGCATCGGCGCTCGGCCACAAGCCGCGCGCCGACCTCGCCGTCCTGATCCCGCGGTTCGGTGCGTGGGACCCGCCGGGACGAATCGATGCGGACGACCTTCAGGCACAGGGCCTGGCGACGAGTCGCGCCGCCACCGCCGGGGAGATGCTGGTTGTCTGCGGCACGCAGTCAGAGCCATGGAGCGTCATCGTGCCGACAACGGCCGCCGCAGCGGAGGCCGTGCGCGGGGTCGATCCCGATGCCGGCCTGCGAATCGTCCGCGTGCACGGCAGGGTGTCGGGCGCCGCGCGCCTCGGCGCCGTGCGCCTCGATCCCGCCGCGTGGCAATCGGCCGTGGCCCTCGGCCGGCGCGCGGTTGCTCACCAGATCCTAGGAGCCAGCCGAACGATGCTGGATCTGGCGCGCACCCACGCGCTGGAGCGGGTGCAGTTCGGCCGTCCGATCGCGCGCTTCCAGGCCGTGCGCCACCGACTCGCGGAGGCGTTGGTCGCTGTGGAGTCCCTCGAGGCGGCGCTCACCGCCGCCCGCGAGCAACCCAACCGCGACACAGCGGCCCTCGCCAAGGCGATCGCCGGACGCACGGCGCACACGGTGGCCCGACACTGCCAGCAGGTGCTCGCCGGCATCGGCTTCACCACGGAGCATTCGTTCCACCGATTCTTGAAGCGGGCCCTCGCGCTCGAGGGCCTTTTCGGAGCGGCCGACGCAATCGTCCTGGACGTCGGCCGGCGGCTGCTCGCCGAGCGCCGTGTCCCGACGCTCATCGAGCTGTGAAGAACCAGATCAGAACTGTCCCCGCCGGAAGCGCCCTGCTCGGCCAGGGTTGACGGTGTATGCATAATATGCATACCATTCAGATCGTGGCGACTACCTTCGACCCCAAGAAGGATGCCGCGAACATACGCAAACACGGCATTTCCTTGACTGAGGGCGATGGGGTTCTCAGTGACCCACTCGCCCTGACAGTTGAGGACACGGCCGCAGTTGGCGAACAACGCTTCGTCACGATCGGGGCAAATGTGTTCGGCCAGCTACGAGTGGTCGTCTACACCCATCGCGGAAGCGATCAGCGAATTATTTCGGTCCGCAAGCCGGAGCCGAGGGAGGTGCGTGACTATGAGAAAGCGGTATGAATTTTCGAAAGGGCGTCGGGGAGCTGTGGTTGCTCAGAAGGGGAAGACCCGCATAACGATCCATCTTGACGATGCGATCATCGAACGCTTTCGTCTCCTGTCACAGCAGACGGGGAAAGGATACCAGACGCTGATCAACGACGCCTTGCGAGATCTCCTCGACCGAGACGAGACGCGGTTGACGGCCGACGCCGTGCGACAGATCATTCGCGAGGAGCTCGCCCACGACTAGAGGGCACGGCAAAAACTCGGGTCCGTCGTGCTCATCTCGTCCGAACTTCGGCACATCCGTCGGTCATGTTCGCGCTGGGTGCCGTACGCATGCCGCCGCCAAGACCCGACGGCGAGATGGCGTCGTGCCTGGACAGCAGCACGACATCGCTACACACGTCCTCCACCGCTCACGGAGCGCACGGGTGCGGCGAAAGGCGAAAGGGACGTTGCGTGCGGCCAGTGCGCACGTCGGAGGCGCTTCGCACGCATCGCACGCAACGTCCCCGCTCAGGCCCGTCGCCTATTCAATTGGCGAACCGTATGTCCACATCGTAGCGGTCGAGTTGCCGATCGACAGTGACCAGAACGAGCTTTTCGAGCTGCGCCTGCGCGATCAACAGCCGGTCGAACGGATCGCGATGATGAGTGGGCAGCGCTGCCACCTGTAGCGCGTGTGCGTGCTCGACCGGGAGCGCATGCGTGCCGCTCGCCGCCATGCGCTCAGGGACATACTGCGCGGGCGGGAGCGGAAGCGGCAACTTCCCGAGCATGTACTTGATTGCGATCTCCCAGGAACTTGCTGCTGACAGGAGGAGGTCGTTCGCTGGGTCAGCGAGCAGCGCGAGCGTCTCGGCAGACAACCTGGTCGGCGACACTTGCAGCCATAGCCAGCAGTGGGTATCGACCAGGAACTTCACGGCGTCTCGAATGCCTGCAACACCTCCTCGGGTAGAGTGGCGTCGAAGTCCTCCGGGACCTCAAAGACTCCCTCATCGATTCCGAAGCGGCGCAGCGGCCGGTCACGCATGGGCGTCAGCTTGGCGATGGGTTTTCCGGCCTTCGAGATTATGATTTCCTCCCCGGCTGCTACCCGCTTTAACAGTTTTGACAGATGCGTTTTGGCCTCATGAACATTGACTTCCATCGCGAATCTATTGGACTAAGTCTGGAACTAAGTCAACTACATCCGGATCTTGACGGGGCCTTTGGGGTGGCGCCTCCATCGGCCCGGCCCCAGCTCGTGCGCGTGCGATACTCGAACTCGTGGAACATCAATCCGACCAGGGCTCTTTATCCCAGGGGCGATCGAGCGGCGCCATTCCCCCACCGACCGGGAAGAACTGGCGCTGGGCGTACGTCTCGCGGGCGATGCCATGGCCCAGCTCGTCGAGGAATGCGCGCTTGAGATCCTGGGTGAACAGCATGCGCGTGTAGCGCAGCACGAGGGGAGGCCGCTTCGCCAGCTCGCGCGCCAGCTCCCACGCGCGGTCGAGGAGCCGGTCCTTGGGCAGCACTTCGGCTACCGCGCCCCATTCGAGCGCCTCCTGCGCGGAGAGCTTCTTGCCGGTCAGGAGCATGTACCGCGCCCGGTTGCGTCCGACGAGCCAGGGCCAGATGACGTGCTGGCCATCGCCCGGCACCATGCCGCGTGGGAAGTGCGCGAGGTCCTGGAAGTAGGTGTCCTCGGAGGCCAGCACGATGTCGCCGAGCAGCGGGACCTCAGAGTGGATGTTGCAGGGGCCGTTGACGGCGCTGATCATCGGCACCTCCACGGCGAGCACGTTCTCGATGAGCATGCGGCCGTACCAGGCCTTCTCGTCGAGCTTCATGAGGCCCTTCTGGCCGTCCATGGCGAGGTACAGCGGCTTCTCCACTGGAGCGGCTCCCCAGTTGGCGTTGTAGTTCTCGCCCGTGCCGGTGTGGATGAGGACCTTGATCTCGCGATCGCCGGCGATGTCGGCGAAAGCATCCGACATTTCGTCGTGTGCTTTCCAGTCCCACACCAGGCTGCCGCCGTCGGTGTGGCACTGCATCAGCAGGATGTCTTCCTCGCTCAGCTCAAACCGGTAGTTGGCATACCGGTCCTTGTACTCCAAGAATCTTGTTCGCTTGGCCATCGTGCTCTCCTCTCGCGGCAGGCCCTCGAAGCGCGCCGATCGCGGGCATTCACTTCGACGCCTTTTTCAGGAAGCGCGTCACGTTCCCACGCAGATCGTCCGTGTCGAACGACTCGGTCTCCGCCGCCAGCGCGAAGTCGATGGTGGCCAGCACGGCCCGCTCGACGTGTAGGTTCAGGATCCGTTTGGTCGCCTCCACAGCCTGACGGGGGAGCTTGGCGATCTTGTGGGCGGTGGCGAGGGCGGCGGAGAGCACCTCGCCGTCCGGGCAAACGTGATTCGCCAGGCCGATCTCCTTCGCCCGCGCCGCGCCGATGCGGTCTCCCGTGAACGCGTACTCCTTGGCCAGAAGCAGGCTCATATGCAGAGGCCAGGTCAGCGGGCCGCCGTCGGCCGCCACCAGGCCCACCATCACGTGAGGGTCCGACAGATAGGCCGACTCCGCCATGTAGACGACGTCCGAGAGCGCGATGACGCTGCAGCCGAGACCCACGGCCGGTCCGTTGACTGCGGCCACCACGGGGACCCGGCAGCGGATCATGTTGAGCACGAGTTCCCGACCCTCCGCGATCACGTCGTGTCGCAGAACGCGGTCGTTCACCATCCGGTCGAGGAGATTGAAGTCGCCGCCGGCGGAGAACGCGCGCCCTTCGCCGGTGATGACGGCGACGCGCGCATTGGGATCGGCACTGAGCAGCGGGAAGACGCGCGTCAACCCCAGGTGCAGGTCTTGGTTGACGGCGTTGAGCTGTTCCGGACGGGCGAGCCGCACGATGCGCACGGGGCCGTCGGTCTCGACGTGAACCGCTGTGGGAAGGG
>DATKMS010000081.1:0-15255 GCA_035541735.1 Candidatus Margulisiibacteriota bacterium | reverse complement strand
GCAGTGCTTCCGGCGATGGCCAGCGAGCCGGCGACTTCCCAGGACACCATTGCCGGCTTGGCGGTCAGGTTCTGCATTTCAACGCGCACGTACTCGGCGTGGCTCGCGCGTCGATCAGTGAAACCGATGACCTCGTCACCGGCTGCGAATCCCTGGACTCCAGGACCAATCTTCGCCACGATCCCGGCCAAGTCGGAGCCTTCGCCCGACGGAAAGGTCGCCGGAAAGATCGCGTGAAACCACCCTTCGCGAATCTTCGCTTCTCCGGGGTTGATCGAAGCGGCTTTGACTTTCACCAGTACTTCCCCGTGTCCCGGCTCGGGAACCGGCACGTCGGCCACCCGCAGGACATCAATCCCGCCATATTGATCGAAACGGACTGCTTTCATGCATCGCTCCTTTTTCCATACGGCGGGTTATCCCCGGCTCCCTCAAAATCTCGGATGGGACCTTATACGACGGTCACGTTCTTGGGAACTTGCCAGTGCCTCACTCTCCTGTGCGTGGTGCGGGACGTAGCGCGGAATTGGCGGAATTGGACGAGCGGCGGCAAGGCGTGGCGCAGACACCTTGCAACCGATCAGCGGATGCAAACACATCGCGGCCCGCAGATCGTTGGCGGGCGCCGGGTGCCGCTCTCAGTGCTGGCGACGCCGCAGTGGTTGGAATGTGATGAGGTGGGCGTGGAGGCGGCGTTCTGCGAGGGCCACGCCGTCGAGGACGGTGCGCGGGCTGACGCCGGGCAGCGGAGCGACGCGGCGGGCGGGCAGGCCCGCACGGCACACGGCGGCATAGCTCACCAGTGCCCGTGCGCGCACGACGACGCGGCGGCGGGTGTTGGTCGTGATCTCGGCGGTCTGCAGACCGAACTGTCCCGCCACCTGCGAGAGGACTTCGCGCACGAAGGTGTCGGCATCACTACAGGTGGTGGCCGACGAATGCCGGGCTTCGGACTGAGCGCTGAGCGCGGCGACGAACTCGCTGCGCCCCAAGACACGCTCGAGAACATGGGCTAGGGAACGCTGCGCCATCTCGCCGCCATCAGCCAGCATGGCCCGTCGCCGGTGCACCGCCGTTCCTTTGCGCAGGTACGCGAGTTACGACTGCCGGGAATGTAGCGTCGTCACGCGCTGCCGATGCCGATGGTGCATCATTCCGATGTGGCTGCACACAAGTGACCCATCCGTCCTCACCCCCGCACCGACGCTAGGCGAGCACCCGCCTGGCTTCAAGGCAGGGGTCAAGCAGGGACGCAGACCAAGAGGCACTTGGTGGGGTGGACAAAGGTCCCGTCCTTTGGGATCTTGTAGCCGCATTGCACTCTGTGATGGCTGGGCGTCGATAGTTAGTAGCTGAGGAACCTAGCGCTCCTCGGGGTGTTCGCTGTGCCAACGACTCGTCGGTTCGTGCGCAAACGCATCGGAGACAAGACACGCGCGCACGCGGTTCACGGCCGGCCGATGAGTCTGTTCGTAGGCCGTGAGCGCGAACTGGCTGAGCTTCGCTCCGGCCTCGATGCGGCGCTCGCAGGAAGCGGCAGCTTCATCCTTCTCTCAGGGGAGCCGGGCATCGGCAAGACCCGTCTGGCGCATGAGATCGGCCGCGAGGCTGTCGAGCGCGGCGCTCGGGTGCTGCGTGGCGGGAGCTTCGAGGGCGGTGGAGCGCCACCCTACTGGCCGTGGATCCAGGTTCTCCGCTCCTGCAGCGCGCGGCCACCGTCGGGTGCACACCGTGCTGCGACGGCGCCTTCGCATGGTCAGCGATTCTCCATAGAGTTGCGCGATCTGCTTCCCGAACTCCCCGCGGCGGAAGGCCTGGAACCGGATCTCGCGCGCTTTCGGCTCTTCGACTCCGTCGTTCGGGTCCTGCAGGCCCATTCAAAGATCGAGCCCCTCTTGGTGCTCCTCGATGACCTGCAGTGGGCGGACGAATCCTCGCTGCTGCTGTTGCAATTCCTGGTACGCGATCTCAGCGGGGCACGCATGCTCGTGCTCGGCGCGTATCGCGATGTCGACGCGCACCACTCTCCTGAGGTTGGCCGGTGCATCGCCACCCTCACGTGTGACGCCCGCACGCTCGTGCTCGGTGGCCTCACACATGCCGAGGTCGCGGCCCTGATCGAGGACCGCACCCACCGGCCGGCTGCAGAGAGGGTCGTGAGTGCCGCTCACGGCGCGACCGGTGGAAACCCACTCTTCGTGGATGAGTTGGTGCGCTCGCTGGGCGCGGAGGGCAGACTCGACGATGCGACCTTCTCCGCGCCCCTGCCACTTCCCGAACGCGTACGGGCCGTCATCCGCCGCCGGATGGATCACCTGTCGGAAGCATGCCGGCGCGTCCTCGCGGTGGCCGCGGTGATTGGTCGGGAGTTTGACCTCGCACGCCTCGCACAGGTGTGCGCCACGCGCGGCGACCGACCGCCGGAGGCCATCGACGAAGCCCGCGAGGCTCGCATCGTCTCCCAAACCGCTGGTCGCTTCGCGTTTGCCCACGACCTGTTCCGCGAGGCGCTCTACGACGACCTGGCAGGGGAAGAGCGGCGCAGCCTCCACGCTGCGATCGGCGCCGCCCTCGAGCAACTCTATGCGGGCGACATCGAGCTGCACCTCGCGGAACTGGCACACCATTTCTTGCACGCGGCTCCGGGGAGCGATGTGGCGATCCGGTACTGCGTTCGAGCCGCGGAACGCGCTGTTGGGCAGCTCGCGTTTGCAGAAGCGGTCGGGCACTACGAGGCGGCGCTGCAAGGGCTCTCTGTCTCCTCCCCGAACCCGGCGCGCCGCAGCGAGGTGCTGCTCAGCCTCGGCGAGACCCTCTGGAAGATGGGAGAGTTCGACCGCGGGCGACAGGTGTACCAGGAGGCGGCGGAGCTGGCCCAAGCCCTTGCGCTCCCCGAAGCTTTGGCACGCGCGGCTCTGGGCTTCGGTGGCCAGGACCTGAGCTACGACCGTGCAAACGAGGAACCGCAACTGGTTCGCCTCCTCGAGCAGGCGCTTGCCGCGATCGGACCGGCAGACAGTCGGCTGCGCGCCTCACTGATGGCGCGGCTCGGGGCCGCTCTGGCCTTCTCACCAGACCGGGAGCGTGGGGAGGCCCTCACGCGCGACGCCGTGACGATCGCGCGGCGGCTCGGTGACAAGCCAACCCTCCACTTTGTGCTGTGCTGCTACGTCTGCACCACCTGGGGCCCCGACAATCTCGAGGAACGGCTCGCCCTGAGTAGCGAGATTGCACGTCTGTCGATCGAGATTGGTGCTGCGGGCGTTGCGGAGATCAACGTTTCGAGGATCGCCCACCTCGACGAGGCCGGCGACAACGCGGGCGCTGAGCGCGAAGCGGACAGCTACCGGAGGCGAACCGCGGTGGCGGGACGGCCTGTCACAACCTGGATCCTGGCCGTGCGGCGCGCCATGACCGCGCTCGTGGAGGGGAGGTGCGAAGAAGTGGAACCCCTCGCCGCGCAGGCGCTCCAAGTGGGCCAGGGAGCGCAGAACCGCAACGCGCCGCAGTACTTCGGCGCGCAACTCATCGCGCTCCGCCGCGAACAAGGGCGGCTGGCGGAGATGGTCGGGGCGATCGAGGAGTTTGCCGCAGAGAATCCGGCGCTGCCGATCTGGCGGGCCGCGCTCGCGTGGGTCCACGCCGAGATCGAGCGCACAGCCGAGGCGCAACGCGAGCTGGACCAGCTCGGTGCCGCCGACTTCCGCGATATTCCCCGCGACATGTACTGGCTCGCATGTCTGTGGATCCTCGCCGAAACCGCCGCCAGACTCGGCGACCGTCGACACGCTGAGACGCTCTACGCCATGCTTCGTCCGTACTCCGGGCGCTGCGCGATCGTGCCGATGGCCTTCAACGGCGGATCGTTGGAGCGCTCACTCGGCCGGCTTGCGGGTACTGCCGCGCGCTACGACGAGGCTGTGGAGCATTTCGAGGCGGCGATCGCGGCGAACGAGCGCATTGGGGCACGCCCCTGGGTCGCACACGCCGAGCATGAGTACGCGCGTGTCCTCCTCGCGCGCGGCAGCGCGGCCGATCGCGCCCGCGCGATCGATCTACTCGGCCGTTCGGTCACTGCGGCGCGGGCGCTCGGCATGACCGCCCTGCTCGCGCGGGCGGAACCCCTGCGCAGCGAGCTTGCTGCGGTGCCCGACAACGAAGCCGTCTTGCGCCGCGAAGGAGAGTACTGGACCGTCGGTTACGAGGGGAGCACGACGCGCGTGCGCGATGCGCGTGGCCTCCGACTGATCTCGCTCCTGCTTTGTTCGCCCGGTCGCGACATCCCGGCCACGCATCTTGCCGTCTGGCCTGCATCCCCGGCGGTGCCCCGCACCGACGGGCGAGGCGTTGCGACGGACCTGGGGCTGCGATCCATGGGATTCGCCGACGACAGCGCCGCGCCGGATGCCCGGGCGCGCGCCGAGTACCGGGCACGTCTCGCAGCGCTGCGCGACGAGGCCGATGAGGCCGATCGTTTCAACAACCCGCTGCGGGCAAGCAGGGCGCGAGAGGAGATGGCCGCGATTGCCGAGCACCTCGGTGCGCAGGTCAGCATGCACGCACGGCAGCGCAAGGTTGATGCGGAGCGCGCTCGTCTCGCCGTCACCAAGGCGATCCGCTACGCCATCCGCAAGGTCGAGCGCGCCCATCCCTCCCTCGGCCGTATCCTGGCGGCCACGGTGAAGACCGGAACCTCCTGCCGCTACGAGCCCGACCCGCGCTGCCCCCTCCGCTGGCGCCTCTGAACGTTCACCGCCTCTGTCGCATCCGCGTCTGACGGTGGATCTCCATGGCACGGGCCGTGCCATGAATTCTCACGCCTAATGCTGCAAGGGGAACGCTACGCAAAAGGAGTGACTCTTTTCGCGAAGCCTTCGTCCTTTTCGTGAATGCGGGGCCATTCGGTTCACCGCACACAGCGGAGAGGATCGAGGTGCTTCAGGAAGGGATGGTATGAATCGATCATTGCCCCTCGGCATGATGGTGGCTGCTTGGCTCTTCATCACCCCGGCGCGTGCGCAAACCGCACCCGGCGATCTCGATCCCGCCTTCGGCGGCTTCGGCACCGGTGGAAAAATTCAGGACCTCGGCTTCGCCGTCAACGCCATGGCGATCGACGCACAAGGTCGCCTGGTTCTGGTTGGGAGTGACCACGCCGGTCACTTCCACGTGCAGCGTCGCACCGGCCCGGGATTCGAGACGGCCGAAGACGTGAGCTTCTCCATCGACGGTGAAGAAGTCGCTTCCAGTGGGCATGCGGTGGCGTTTACGACGGACGGGAAAATCGTGGTGGCGGGCAACCTGCTCTTGAAGGATCGCCCAAAGGATTTTGCCGTCGCGCGGCTGAACCCGGATCTGACGTTGGACAAGACCTTTGCTGGTGACGGCACCACGTCGAGCGATTTCAATGGTGGGGTCGACACTGCCTTCGGCGTGGTCGTGCAAAGCGATAACAAGATCGTGGTAGGCGGCACTGCCGCCGAGTCTTCGGATACCTTCGCGCGTACGAACCTGGCGATCGAACGCTTCAACGCCGACGGCAACCTCGACCGCAGCTTCGGCGACGGCAATGGCAAGCGTTTCATCGACATCGAGGCATGTGACAGTGCGCAAGCGCTCGCGCTTCAGGCGGATGGCAAGATTCTCGTTGCCGGGTCTGCCGAGACGGGTGACGACCCAAATTTTTTTGATGGTGCGATCTTGCGGCTGAATGCCAATGGCTCCGATGATGGGAGCTTCGGCGACTCAGGTCAGGTCATCACGCGTTTTTCCGGGCACGACACAGTCCTCACCAGCATGGCTCTGACCACCGACGGCAAGATCCTCGTGGCTGGACACGATTTTGCTCAGGACCTCAGCATTGAAGTCGCACGCTACCTTTCGAACGGGACGCTCGATACGTCGTTCAATAGAAGTGGCAAGTTGCTGGTGAGTCCGTTCGCCAATGCGACCGCCGTTGTCGCGCAGCCGGATCACAAGATCGTCGTTGCCGGCCAAAACTTTCCTGCCGGAGCACCGACGCAGTTCATCGTTCTGCGCTACAACGAAGATGGTTCGCCCGACACGACCTTCGCTGGCACCGGCACGACGTTTACCGCATTTGAGACAAACACCGGGGTCAACGCCCTGGCGTTGCAATCTGACGGGATGCTGATCGCCGCCGGCGGCGCCCAGGCGGCGCGCTATCGGTCGGACGGCTCGCTCGACGCCGGCGGCACCATGGACCTGATCTTCGATCCGGCACATCGCAGTAGCGAAGTGACGGCGCTCGCGGTCGCGCCCGACGGGAAGCTGGTGGCAGCGGGCAAAGTCTTTCACCCCGATTACGACATGGCGCTGGCGCGCTTCGCCGCCGACTACCACGACGGCCTCGATCTCAGCTTCGGCAACGGACTGTTGTTCGTACCGAAGACCGGCCGCACGCTCTCCGGCCTGGCCGGCGAGAACGAAGAGATCCGCGCCCTGGCGCTGCAGTCCGATGGCGGCATCGTCGTGGGTGGGCAGCTCTTGGCCAAAAACGGACAGAACGAGGATCTCATGATGGGACGCTTCACCGCCGACGGCATGCCGGTCGAAATGGGATTCTTCCCCCCGAGAGCGCTGTGCAACGGCGTCGGCTTCAACTCGGTCGACTTCGGCTTCGGGGACGACGCGGCCAGTGCCGTCGTGGTCACCGCCGACGGCAAGACCTACACGGCCGGGACGGTGCGCGGGCCCACCGGCAACGATTTCGGGCTGGTGCGCTTTGCGTCGGACTGCAGCGTTGACAGCACGGGCGCGATCGCCGGCAACGAGTACAAGGTCCGGCTCGATCTCGGCGGTGAGGACGCGGTGGGCGGGATGGTCCTGCAGAACGGCCTCCCGGTGGTAGCCGGGACGTCCAACGGGGCCATCACCCTCATCCGCGTGCGGACAGACAACCTCGGGCGCCCGCAGCTCGATGGAAGCTTCGGCACCGCCGGCCGCAGCACGCTGCCGACCGGCACACTACCGCCGGGCACGACGGCGGTGATCACCGGCCTGGCCACGCAGAGTGATGGCAAGCTGATCGTCTCGGGATGGGCCACCTTCGCGAACGGCCAGACGCACTTCGTGGTGGCGCGGTTCAGCGCCGCGGGTCAACTCGACACCAGCTTCGGCGGCGGCGGCGTGATCAGTCCGGGCTTCAACATGCTGGACACCGCCAACGCGCTAGCGCTGCGCAGCGATGACACCATTGCGGTGGCCGGCAGCACACAAACAAGCGAGGGCACGCTCTTCGCTCTGGTGCAGTTCACCGCCGACGGTCGGATCGACACGGGCTTCAACGGCACCGGCCAGGTGACGCTCCGGCTCGGGCCGGACGGGGAGGACGTCGCGCAGGCAGTGACCTTTGTGGGGGCCAATCATCTGGTGCTTGGCGGCTACTCCACGGTCTTCGGCATCCGCCAGTTTGCCTTGGCGGCATTCGAAACCACCCCGGCCACAACGAACCTGTCGTGCGCAGGCGACTGCAACGACGACGGTTCGGTCGCGGTCGACGAGCTGCTCACGCTGGTGAACATTGCGCTCGGCACCGCCGACGTCTCGACGTGCGCGGCCGGCGACCTGAACCACAACGGTCAGATCACGGTCGACGAGATCCTGGCGGGGGTGAGTGCTGCGTTGAACGGCTGCTCGGGGACGTGATCGTGCGTGAAGGGAACGATATCACTCAACGGGTAGTTGTCAGCGTCACACTCAGCGTGTGGCTCTTGTCGATGAATCCGACGCCTACCGCCGCTGCACCCGGCGACCTCGATCCGACCTTCGGCGGCTTCGGGTCGGGCGGGAAAATCGAGGACGTCGGCTTCGACGTCCTCGCGATGGCAATTCACGTTTGATTTTGGATCATCCTTCGACCTTCTTTCCGCACTGGTCCTACCTCCCCAACGGGGCGCTCGACGAAACCTTCGACGGCGATGGGCGACTTACTGCCACCCTCAGCGCCGCGGCCAAGGCCTCGAGCGTCGTCGTTCAACCAGACAGCAAGATCGTCGTAGCGGGGGGCAATGTGGGGACGTTCACTTTAGCTCATCGGCAATCGTCAGTGCGCCGGATGCCGGACCGGGCCGCAGTCGGTGTGAACTTCACCTCCAGCCGGAGTGGCGAAACAGCTCGTGCCGCGTCGCGCAGGCTAGCAGAAGTGCGGCGCGGAGCAAAATTTCACATCGACTGCCAGTCGACGCGCATTGGTCAGAGGCTCTGCGCGACTTGGTGGATTGCTCGCGATGCCGGACGGCGTTACCAATTCATCGATGACTGACGTGTCTCCACTGGTGCGGCTCGCCGCTGACTACGACTGCACCCATCTCCTCGCTCAGACTCCGGGTAGCACGGGAGTATGGGATGGCGTCCGCTTCACCATCGAGGATGCGGTCGACTGCGATTATTTCGTCATGCTCAACAATTGCCGCCCCTCGCCGGTTCAGGTGCGGTGCCCGCGCGAGCACGTATGGTGCTTGATCCAGGAGCCCTATGTCCCGGGAGCATTTGAATGGCTGATCGAGAACAATGAACACTTCGCGCGCGTGTTTACGCATCACATCCCGGTGCCCGAGCCCAGATATGTGCGCTCGCATCCGGCGCTCCATTGGTTCATTGCTCTGAGCTACGACGAATTGGTCGCGATGAGTATGCCGGCCAAAACCAAAGCCGTCTCCTTTGTTACCAGCGACGACGTTTGGCTTCCGGGCCAGCGCAAGCGTAACGCGCTGCGCGCGTTCATGATGCAGGTGGCGCCTGACATGGTCGACGTGTTCGGACGCGGCACCCGCCCTATCGTAAACAAATGGAGCGGGATCGCGCCGTACCGCTATTCAATCGCGGTGGAGAATTCCATCAGCCGCGACTACTGGACGGAAAAACTTTCCGACTGCTTCCTGAGCTGGACCATCCCGCTGTACGACGGCTGCCTCAATGTCGAAGATTACTTCCCCGCCGATTCTTTCATTCGCATCGATGCTGCCGATCAGCGCGCGACTCTCGCAAAGATCAATCAGCTATTGGCGCATGATGAATGGGAGCGGCGGCTACCGGCGCTCAATGAGGCACGGCGGCGGGTTCTCGAAAAGTATCATCTGTTCCCGGTCCTGGTGCAGGCCATCCGAACCTACGGGACCAATGACAGCGAGCCGAGCCTGACGACCATTCCCGCGTATACTGGAATGTTGCTCAAGAACCGCATCCGCTACTACGGTTACAGGCTGCGACAGAAGCTTGTGAGTCGCTAAGCAGAAGCGGAAACGTGCAGCATCGCCCGCGCAAACTTCTGATCAATTTCGCCACGCTGAAATTTTACGAGGCGCAGCAGCGTAATGCCGCAACGGCGCTGACGGTCGCAGGCTTCGATCGAGTCATCTGCTATGGCCGCAGCGATATCGATCGGGAGTTTCGCACCCGCAATCAGTCCATACTTCGTGCTCGCGTCGGCGCGGGCTATTGGCTCTGGAAACCATACTTCATGAAACGTGTGCTCGGTCTGCTGGACGAGGGAGACTTCCTGTTCTATTGCGATAGCGGTTGCCAATTCATCGATCGCATCGATCCGCTGATCGAGGCCGCGACGCGTTCCCCGCAGCCAATAGTCCCATTCGAGCTGAATCATCCGGAACGGCGCTACACCAAGCGCGATACCTTGATCCTGATGGGATGCGATGCGCCGCGCTTTACCGAGACGAGGCAACGGCTGGGCAGTTTCATGCTGATCCGGAAAACCGCGTTCGCAGAGACATTCGTCGATGAGTTTCTGAGGCTGGCGCAGGATCCGCGGCTGATTACCAACGCGCCGAGTGCGCTCGCGGCCGAGCATCCGGACTTCGTCGCCCATCGAAATGACCAATCGATCTTCAGTCTGCTCACCAAGCGCCACGGCCTCGAGGCTTACCGCGATCCCTCGCAGTTCGGTAATGAGCTGGACGAGGACTATCCGGCCTCAACTTACGGGCAACTCATCGACCTGACGCGAAGCAGAATGAGGCGCCCTGGCGGCATTCTCTTATCGTGGTGGAAGCGGCTGCGCGCGAGGCGCCGCCGCGATGAGTCCAACTTTATGGGCTAGGAACTGAAGTAGTATTCGATCATGCGCCTGCGCGCTCTGAAGTTGCTCATCCAGAAGCTGAGCTCTCGTACAAACAACCCGGGTGCGGCGAGGATGCGCCACAGATGAGGTAACCATCCGCGCCGGCGCGTCATCATTTTGAACCAACAGAGCTTCATATGGACGAGGTAGCGATCGCGCGCATCTCGGATGAGGCCATTGGCAATCAGCGCCTCATAGCAGGGTTGGATCTCGTCCCGGTATCTCGAGTGGGAGCGCGTGGCGTTTCCGGCATGCCGCCGCACATACGCATAGACGCGCGGGTCTGCCGCAAAACGAAATCCCCTGGTCGCCAGCTCGATCCAGAAGTACGTATCTTCTCCTTGCTTCAGACTTTCGAGAAACCGTACCCCTCCGATCCTGTCGCGTCGCAGCAGACACGAGTTGATGGGGATGAGATAGCGCAGAAACGATGATGCCGGATGAGCCCCGAGGGACCGCGGCGGAACGGGATTTCCGGCCACCTTCGCCGCATCGAGCGGTTTGCCATCCGCATTGCGATGCTCAAAGAAGAGCGCCGGAGGATAGGTCTCCGAATCACCGTGCGGAGTGACGAAGCACTCGTAGAGAAAGACGACCGCATCCGCATGTCCCCGCGCTAGAACCGCGATACCGTCTTCGCACAGACGCGGATGAATCAGGTCATCGTCATCGAGGAAGAGGATGTACTCGCCGCGCGCATGCTGCAGACCGCAGTTGCGCGCGGCGCCAACTCCGTGATTCGCGATGTGATGAACCTCGATGGCCGGATGCGCGCGCGCCAGCGCGTCAACGTGCGCGGCGTTCTCTGCCGATGAGCCATCATCAACGATGATGACCTGTTCGACCGGATGGGTTTGCAGGAGCGCCGACTCGACCGCGGTCTGGAGAAGGCGAGGCCGGTCGTGAGTCGGAATGATGATCGAGACGGTGGTGCTGTGCGCGGCCATCGGTAGCAACCATGAAGTTGTCCACACCAGGAAACTGAAAGATTATCACAACATTAGCCGGAGTCGGATGACCCCCTTATACGGGGCGGACAAAGCAGCCGTCAAGCAGTTTTCTGCGGAAGCTGGCCGAGAACCCGTGGGGAAGATCGTTGCAAGGGCGTGGCTTCTGAGCCGGATCCAAGGCAAGGACCTGACGTTGCGTTGCGGTGATCCGACGCGAACCGCGCCCAAGTGCAAAGCCTGCGCCCCTTCACGCCGCCGCATCGGACAGCGATGCCAGATGGCGGATGCTCTTCCCTCGCACCAGGTAGACCACCATCTCCGCGATGTTCGTGGCGTGATCTGCGACGCGCTCCAGACAGCTGGCGACGAACAACAGCTGGATGACGCGTGATATCGTCTCCGGCTTCTCCGCCATGAACGTGTAGAGGATGCGGAACAGCTGGTGATCGAGCGCATCGACCTCGTCGTCCTGGCCACACAGTCCGATTGCCAGCGCCGCATCCGCACGGACAAACGCCTCGAGACTTTCGCGCACCATACGCTGCGCAAGCCGCCCCATTGCCGAGATGTCGAACAGCTCCAGCAGCGGGGGCTCAGCGATCAACCGCAAGGCGCACTCACCGATGTTGACGGCCAGGTCACCGATCCGTTCCAGGTCCGTGGTGATCTTGAGTCCGGTGGTGATCAGCCGCAGATCGCGCGCCGTCGGCTGGTAGCGCGCCAACAGCCGGATGCAGAGGTCGTCGATCTCCACCTCCTTGTAATCGACACCATCGTCGCGCTCGATGGTCCGGCGCGCCAACTCCGCATCTCGCTCGACCAGGGCGCGCAACGCATCCGTCAGCTGCCTCTGAACAAGTTCTCCCATTTGAACGAGCTGTTCGTGCAGCGTCGTGAGATCCTCATCCATGTGCCGATAGCTGTGCAGACCGGCTTCCATCTCGCCTCCTTCCTTCACACGCTCTTGACCGGTGACGGCGCCGTGCGGTGCGGGCGGCGCCGTCGTGCCGGTGCACCCTGCGCATGCGGACGGGCCGGCGTCCTGGGCGCGTGCGTTGGCGGCTGGTGCGTTGGGCCGTGCTCGAACATCGTGAACGTGCGGAACGCCCACCACGCCAAGTTGAACCACGGCGGCGCCGGCAGCGTGCGTGTCACCAAGATCTCCGCGGCTCCTGCCGCGAGGAAGCCGAGGCCCGTGAGGGTGCCGAGATCCAGCCGCCCCTCAGTCGCTACCACGACGTCGCGGTCGATGCCCCGGAAGGTGTTGGCCAGCGCGCGTGCGAAGGAACTCTCCTCCGTGAGGAACGCACGCTCGTACGCCGCCACTTCAGCGGGAACTTCCTCGCCCGGCCGCACCACGAGGGCAACCCGCGTGAGACGGCGCACAGCTGCAATGATGCGCTCCGCGTCGAGCCGGTCAGCGTCGTACTGACAGAGCACGCTGCCCGTCCGCGGCCGCACCGACGTTTCGAGCATGCCATTGACTGCGGCCAACCCGTCGGCAAGTGCCGTGGCATCGTCCGGCACGCTGCGCAACCACGGCAGCCGCAGTCTGGTACGGCCCGGGCTGGTGTGAACGAGGTGAATGACGCGGGGAAGCGGACCGGCCATGTCCCACCTCTACGCACGTCGGCGCGCCCGCACCGGCGTGGGCTTGCGCGGACGGCGCGCCCGCGTCTTCGCCTCGGCGAGAACGTCTTCAACGTCTTCTTGCAGCATCGTCACGCGCGACCAAACGGTGTCCGAGAACTGATACGCCGCCGTGGCCAGTTCCAACAACAGCGGCCGCAACTGTCGAGCGACCAGCACGCTCGCCGCGCCCGCGCCATACCCCAGCAAGAACGAGGGCCAATGGAATTTCATGCGCTCACCTCCGTGGCTGTAATCTGTGGTCGTAAGCGCCGCGACGCATGTGGCAATTGCGGCGTAGCGACGGCAGCCAACCGACTGCCGCGTCCGGATTCTACGATTCGTCCGGCGGCGCGGGTTGCTGGCCGCTCAAACGCTGCAACCCTCACGTGCTCGGCCGCGCTTGCTACGCCCCGGCGCACGATGAGGTCGTCCGAACGTGCCGCTCCCACCGCCCAGGGCAACAGCAATCCACCTGCAAAGCCCGCGACTTCCAGCAGCGAGAACGCCTGCGGCAGGCCGAGCAGGCCGCGCAGAGGCGGAAATGCAAGCGCGGCCGCTTGCAGCGCCACACCACTGCTGATCAACGCGAAGAACCGGCGATCGGGTGCGGTGTCGGTGGAACGACAGACGAAGGGATAACCCAGGTTGGTGCCGACCATGGTGCTGAACGCCATCGCCGGTCCGCCGATCGCCAAGCTCGCCGCGCCAAGGCCGGTCAGCAGCAGGCCGTCACGAATCGCCGTGCGCGCAGCCTTTGCCGGCATCAGCGGCGTGTCGGGCGGGGCCGGGGCGCGATCGAGGACATCGGGCCTGCCGGGCTCCAGCACCAGCGCCAGCGCCGGCAGGGTTTCGGACAGCAGGTTCACCCACAGCAGTTGCAAGGGGGTGAAGGGGTCCACGGCACCGACGATGGCCGCTCCCAACGTGAGGGCTGTCTCCGAGAAATTGGTGGCCAACATGAAGCGCAGCATGCGGCGCAAGTTGTCCTGTACGATGCGTCCCTCGCCCACCGCCGACAGGATGGAGCGCAGGTCTTCGTTCTCCAGCACGACATCCGCCGCTTGCCGGGCGACATCGCTCGAGCCGATGCCGATGGCGATGCCGATGTCTGCCGCCTTGAGTGCCGGCGCGTCGTTGATGCCGTCCCCGGCCATGGCCACGATCTCTCCGCTGGCGCGCAGCGCTTTGACGATCGCCACCTTGTCGGCGGGAGTGACGCGTGAGAACACGGCGACCCGATCCAGGCGGGCGCCCAGCTCTGCCGGGCGTGCCGCGAGCAGCCGGCGGACATCTGGACCGTCGACGGTTGCACCCTCGAGCCCGACGGCGCGCGCAATCGCGGTCGCCGTGCGCTGTTGATCACCGGTGAGGATGATGGTGCGAATGCCGGCACGGCGTGCGGAACGCACCGCTTCTGCGGAGCCAGGTCGTAGTGGGTCGCGCAGCCCCACGAGACCGATGAGCGTATACCCCGTTTCCGCCTCCTCGGTTGCGTTGTGCGCCAGGGGGCGCCAGCCCAACGCCAGAACACGGAGCCCCGCGGCAGCCAGTGCTTCGTTCCGTGCCAGGACGCGCGCACGTCGGGCGGCGTGCAAGCGGCCGCGCAGATCGCGCTGACACAGCGCGAGCACCTGTTCGGGTGCCCCCTTCACAAAGGCCACAGCATTGCCGTCCGGCGCGTCGTGAATGCTGATGACATAGTGCACACCCGAGTCGCGCTCGCGCAGGCTGCGGCGCGGGTAGGCTTGTCGGAGACTGGTACGATCCAGGCCCGCTGCCGTCGCTGCAAGCACCAGGGCGCGCTCCGTGGCGCTGCCAAAGATTGCCATCGTCCCGCGGTTGCGGTGGACATCAACGTCGCTGTTCAAGACGGCGGCCGCCAACGCCAGCGTCGGCCCGTCGCTGAACAGTCGGTCGGGCATGGCGCGCACGCTGGCCGGCGCGATCGGCCCGTCACCCAGGTCGATGACTTCGAGCGTCATGTCGTTCTGCGTCAGCGTGCCCGTCTTGTCGGCGCACACCACGGTGACGCCACCCAGCGTTTCAGCCGAGGCGAGCCGCCGCACGACCATGCCCCGCCGGCGCATGCGCTGCATCGAGCGCACGAGCGCCGCGGTCGATACGATGGGCAGTCCCTCCGGAATCGCCGCCACCCCCAGCGCGATCGCGTTGCGCATCACCTGGGCCAGGGGACGCGCACGCAGCACACCGACACACGCGGAGGCGACGCCGGCGCCGACACCAGCCAGCGTCAGCTGGTTGCCGAGCTGCCTGAGACGCCGCTCCAACGGGGTCTCGGGTGCCCGTTGCTCGCTGAGCAGCTCTCCAATCCGCGCCATCTCGGTCGCCGCACCGGTGGCGGTGATCACGGCGCGTCCATGACCCGAAGCGACCACGGTGCCGGCGTAGAGCATCGAGTGGCGCTCCGCCAGAGCTGCCGCCTCGCCGACCGGCTCGACGCCCTTCGTCTGCGGCTCACTTTCTCCGGTCAGTACCGCCTCGTTGCACGTCAGCCGATGCGCATCGACCACCCGCGCATCGGCAGGCAGGCGATCGCCGGCGCGGCACAGCAGG
>DATKMS010000080.1:0-28379 GCA_035541735.1 Candidatus Margulisiibacteriota bacterium | reverse complement strand
CAGCATGTGGCGCTCGTGACGTTCCGCGAAGCCGATGATCGTCCACAAGCAGGTGAGGCCGTACAACACGAAGGTGCCGAAGTTGGAGGCCAGGGTGATGCCCGTGAGGCCCACGACCGACTGAATACCGATCGCAGCAATGACGCACGACACTGCCACCAGCACCCAGATGGCCCGGTGTGGTGTGGCATAGGCGCCGTGCATGGCCCCAAGCAACTCGGGCATCTCTTCGTCTTGGGCCATGGCATAGCTGACCCGCACCGCCGTGTTCAGACAGCTCAGTGTTGTCCCGAGGATCGCGAGGGCAACCGTGATCGCGATCGTGATCATCAGTCCGAAGCCGATGCCGCCGATGACAGTGTTGCCGAGATGGATGGCCATGTCGCCAATCGGCGCGCTCGACGCCGCAGCGGCCGCCATACCGCTTACTGCCGCTCCGCTGCTGTCGGTCCCCGTCAATTTCTCGCTCACCATGTAGCCGGCGGCGAAGTACTCGAACAGATAGGCGAACAACCCTTGGACAACGAGTGACAGGATGACCGCCCGTGGGATGTTCTTCTTCGGGTCCTTGGTCTCGGCGGCGAAGGCCGTGCAACTCTCGAAGCCGACGAGAATCAGGATGGCGATGGTGGACTGGATCAGCACTCCCTGCAGTGAGTGCGGTTTGACGATATCCCACCCGCCGCTGAAGGCCCAGGCCGTGGCGCCCTCGGGGTTCTTCAGCCGATACACAATTGCCAGGACGCTGAAGAAAACGAGGCTCGTGAGTTGGATGGCGTTGATGATGATCGACGTCATGGTCGAGCCGGTCACGCCGCGCACAGCGATGTAGCCCACCAGGATCGCGAACGCGACGCCGATGACCGTCAGCGTCAGATTCGACAACGTCCCTCCCGTGAACTGCTGGTAGATGTAGCCGATCAACGTCGCACCGAAGGCGACCATGACTCCCGGATACACCCAATAGAAGAGGTGTGCGGCCCAGCCGGTGATGAGCTTGGCGATACGTGCGAACTTGTGGTGCGCCTTGTTCTCGCGGTCGAGGAAGGCCTTCTCGGCAAAGTAGTAACAGCTGCCGAACCCCGCTTCCGGATACAGTCGCGCCAACTCGGCGTACGAAAACGCGGTCAGGAAGCAGAGGACGACGGCAAAGACGATTCCGAACCAGATATCCCCGGCCACCGAGCTACCGTCTGGCGCTGCAGCCGCGGCTTGCAATTGATAGGTGGTCCATAAGAAACACCCGGGCGCGATCAGCGCCATGGCGTTCATGGTAACGCCGGTCAGCCCGAGCGTTGGCTTCGGGGTTGCACTCGATTGATTCTGTGGCATGGCAATCTCCTTTCAATTCGCAGCAACAGCAACCGTGGTGCCACGATCCGGGGGTGACACCGGCGGACGCACCGCGGGATTGCTTGCACGTGCCGACTGCTCTGCTCGCAGGCAACGCTGCATTCTTAGGCTGCATCGCTCGCGGGTATCGCCACACACTTCACCAGCGGTGAGAGCACACGTGCGAGCATCCAGCGATCGGCGACCTGTGGCTGGAGCCGATGGACGCGGAGGCCGTCTCGGATGAAGCGTTGCTTTCGAAGTTGGAAGCTTCAGGTGAGGCAAGAGCAGCCCGCAGCGGGCTGCAACCGGGCGGGGAGATGGAGAACGGCGAGGCCGGCTACGTATTTGCCGGCCTCGCCGTCGAGCTGGGGTTAGATTGCGTCCGGACCGTGTTCGCCGGTGCGGATGCGCACGATGTCATCGACAGGTGAGACGAAGATCTTGCCATCGCCGATGCGGCCGGTCTTGGCGGTCTTCTCTATGATATCTACGCACGCCGCCGCCTTGGCATCGTCGACGAGCAGCTCGACCTTGATCTTGGGCAGGAAGTCGACGACGTACTCGGCGCCGCGGTAGAGTTCGGTGTGGCCCTTCTGCCGGCCGAAGCCTTTCACTTCGGACACCGTCATTCCTTGCAGGCCCTCGCGGGCCAGCGCTTCTTTCACCTCATCAAGCTTGAACGGCTTGATGATGGCTTCGATCTTCTTCATGGCGTTACTCCTGTTGCGCGAGATGATCCCACCTAGAATGCGTAGATCAGCTCGGTCGCCACGGTATCCTGCCCGTGGACGTAGTTGCCCTCGTGCGCGAACACCTTCTTGGTGTCCGACTCGTCGTGCCGATACTCATTGCGCCAGTAGAGGCCGTCGGCGATCTTGTAGGTCAGCGTCGGCGTGAACTCGTAGTACGTCGCCGCCTGCCCGTAGCCGCCCGTGGGGTGCCCATTGACGGGGCCGAGCACGCGCGACCCGTTCAGGTCGTCGAAGACCTCGGCACGCAACGTCCCCGACAGGCTGTCGGTGAACGCATAGATGAGATAGCCGGCCAGGCCATTCCACTGCGCCGTGCGCAGCAGGCCGTTGACCGGCACCGAGTTGCTGTCGTTGCCGTAGTCATAGTCCAAGATGATGGTCAGCGGATCCACGGGCTTGATGGTGATCAACGAGGTGAGCAGCAACCGCTTCGATTCGCCCGGATGGACGTAGAGCTGCAGGGTCGGATCACAGGTCCCACTGGTGGAGCTGCCGCAGACGGCGGGGTTGACGGTGTTGCTCACGTATTGGCCCACCTGCTCCGGCCCGTAGGTGACCGTCTGGTAGAAGGTGATGTGCGGGTCGAACGCCAGCGTCAGGCCGCTGTGGATGCTCTTGCCGTCGTTGTTGTCGACCAGCGCATCCCAGCCGTTGACCAGGCCGAAGTCCAGGCTCACCTGGTCGTTGAACGCATAGCTGCTCATGATGCCGGTGTGCGTGAACGGGATGGCGAAGCCGAAGAGGATCGAGTCGGTGACATTGTAGTTCCAGTTGTTGTAGACCTTGATCACCTCGGCCCCGGCAAGCGTGGCGAAGCGGCCGGCCTTGATCTTGATGCCGCTGCCGACGGGTACCGTGTAGGTCAGATAGAATTGTGTGGCGTCGAAGAAGTCCGTGCCGTTGCCGGTGATCGGCACGCCGTTGCTCTTGCGCCCGAAGTAGGTCGCGTTGTTGACCACGTCGCCTGTCTTGCCGAAGTCGAGATCGACCACGAAGCCGGGCAGGTTGTCGGCGGTCCGATCGAAGTGCAGGTTGCCGTTATTGAGGATGAAGCTGTTCTTCTCGTTGGCGAAGGTGCGCAGAAACGGCTGCGGCAGGGCGTTCCCACTCGGTGGGTACAGCGCCGGGCCGTTGGGCGTATTGTTGTTCGGCCGATTGATGTCGAAGAGGTAGTCGACGGCCACCAGGGCGTGAATGTTGATGCCGGTCTTCTCGAGCAGCGTCTTCTCGTTGTCTTTGACTTCCTTCTCGATGGCGTTGATCCGGTCCGTGATGGTCTGGCTCTCGGTTGCCGTCCCCTTCTGCTCTTGATCGACTTTCTGCTCGAGCGCCCGGACGCGGTCCTCGAGCGATTTGTCAGCCGCCCGGCCCGTGCTCGGCAGCGCCGCCGCGGCCAGCAGCATCAGCATAACCCATCCCAATCTCTTCACTCCGCGCATTCTCCTCACTCCTTTCTTCATTAGTTCCGGGGACGCAGAATGATCCCCCCGAATTTCGTAATGCGGCAGCGTGCAACCGAGGTGCCAGTGATCTGCGGTTTCGCGCGGGCATGAAAAGAAAGGATTTGCACGCAGGCTGCTGGCGGTGTCGGCGCAACTGATGCCTGAAACTTGGGCGCATGCCGGAATCCTGGGCAGCAGAGAGGCCTCTCGTTGCTGCGGCGACGACCCTAACCGAGGTCTGGTCGACGTTTTGGCATCAACACGCGGCGGCGCAGTGAGAGGACGCGTTCGTCCTTCTGATTCCAGGCGCGGGTCTCGACGTAAAGGATTCCACGATCCGGCTTCGACTTCGATTCACTCTTCTCCAAAATCTCAGTCTCGGCGTAGAGCGTATCGCCGTGAAATGTGGGGCCCAGGTGCCGTACGTTCTCGTACTCGAGGTTGGCGATGGCATTTTGGCTGATGTCGCGTACGCTCATGCCGACGGTGATGGCGAACACCAGGACGCCGTTCACCAGACAACGGCCGTGCTGTGATTGGCTGGCGAAATGGTCGTCGAAGTGCAGCGGGTTCGTGTTCATCGTCATCAGCGTGAACCAGGTATCGTCGAAGTCGCGGATGGTGCGACCCGGCCAGTGCTTGATCACCTCGCCCACCGTGTAGTCCTCAAAGAAGCGGCCAGTGTCCATAATATGCGCGTCATGCCTCCGCCGGCGCTCTTACCGAAGAGTGGCGGCGGGCTCAAGCCTCCCCAGAGGTGACTCTTGAAGAGCGGCCGACGACCTGGATAGACTCGCGCCACTCGGCAGCGCAGGTCCGGCAGTCAAAGGGGAAGATCGGAGTGGAGTACCGCGGCAAAGTGGCGGTCATCACCGGTGCATCGTCCGGCATCGGCAAGCAGATTGCCCTGGACTTCGCGCGCCGCGGCGCCGCCGTGCTGATCGTCGCCCGTCGGGCCGCGTTATTGGAGCAGGTCGCCGCGGCGTGCCGGGCGGCAGGGGCCGAGGCTGAAGCCCTGACCGGCGATCTGGCCGAGCGCGCCTTCGCCGAAGCGACCGTCACCCGCGCGGTCGAGCGCTTCGGCCGGCTCGACATCTTGATCAACAACGCCGGCATCCCCAAGCACAAGCAGTTCTTCGACGTGACCCCCGAGGACATCGACTACACGATGCGCACGAACTTCTTGGCAGCGGCGTACATGACCGTCGCCGCCCTCAAGCCTATGCTGCGCCAGGGCGAGGGCTACGTCGTCAACATCTCATCTGGCGCGGGCAAAATCCCGCCGCCGCGCGAGACCGTGTACGCTGCCTCCAAGTTCGCACTCACCGGCTTCACCGAAGGCTTGTGGCTCGACCTCGCCGGTTCGAACATCCACCCCGCGGTGATTCACGTCGGCCCGATCGACACGGAAATCTGGGACAAGGCCGCAGCCGAAGCACCGGTGCGTTACACGGGCAAGAAGTATCCGCCGAGCATCGTCTCCGACGCCGTGTTCGAGTGTATCGAGAAAAGACGCTACGAGATGACCGTACCGCGATCGCTGGCGTGGGTGTTCCTGTTCAAGGCGCTACTGCCCGGGCTCTTCCGCCGCGGCGCGGCGCGCTGGGACCCGGTGCCGGCGGCGCTGGTCGCTGCGGCGCGGAGGAGAGTGACCAGTGACAAGTGACCAGTAACAAGTAGAGGACCAACGCTTTACACGCTGATTGCTGGTTACTGGTCACTTGCCAATACCAGTCAGGAGGTGAGATGAAGGCCCTAGTGTTCGACGTCGACGTCAATGAGATCGTCCATCTGATCCAAGAGGCACGTGAGAACAAAGAAGCCTACCTCGGCGAACATTCACTGCTGCGCCTCGTCGACGTGCCCGACCTCCAGGTGCCGTTCCCCGACTGGGTGCTGATCAAGACGCGGCTGTGCGGCATTTGCGGCAGCGATTACAAGCAGGTGTTCGTCGACTTCGAGGGCATTGACAGCCCGCTGGCCACGTTCGCGACCTTCCCGCAGGTGATGGGGCACGAGGTGGTCGGCACCGTCACTGCCATTGGGCCGGAGGTGAAGAGCGTCCACGTCGGCCAGCGTGTCGTGCTCAACCCATGGCTGTCGTGCGCGCCGCGCGGCATCACGCCGCTGTGCGAGGCGTGCCAGGACGGACAGTACTCGCTGTGTATCAACTTCAAGCGCGGGCGTTTGTGCGGTGGCATCCACACCGGGACCTGCCGGGACGCCTCCGGCGGCTACGCTCCATATCTGCCGGCACACCAGAGCATGGCGATCCCGGTCCCTGACGGCATCAGCAATGAGGCCGCGGTGCTTGCCGATCCGTTTTCCGTGAGCCTGCATTCCGTGCTGCGCCACCCACCCAATGCGGGCGACACTGTTGTCGTCTACGGCTGCGGCACGCTCGGCCTGTGCGCCATCGAGATCTTGAAGAAGCTCTTCGACGTACGGATCTACGCCATCACGCGCTTCGACCATCAAGCACGGCTGGCCAAGCAACTCGGCGCCGTCGAGACCATCCCGTGGCGCCCGACGGAGCAGATCATCGAGCGCTTCAAGGACATCGCCGGCGCGGCTGAGGTGCTTCCGCCGGTGGAAGGGGTCCCTGCCCTGCCGATGCTGCACGGCACGCGCGGCGTGCGCGTGATCTACAACACCGTCGGCACCGCGGAGAGCATCGAGGTGTCGATCCGCATCGCCGGCCCGCGCTCGACTGTGGTCCTGTCAGGCGTCGACACCCCGGCGCGCTTCGAGTGGTCGCCGCACTACTTCAAGGAGATCAACCTCGTCGGCTCCAATGCCTTCGGCGTCGAAGAATGGAACGGCAAGCGGCAGCACGCCATGCGCCACTACTTCGACATGATCCAGGAGAAGCACGTCGACGTCACGCCGATCATCACGCACCGCTTCCGCCTCGAGGACTTCAAGGACGCCTTCCTCTACACGCACAACCAGGGTGAGCACGCCGCGGTAAAGGTACTGTTCGACTTCGGAACGTAGAGTTTGTAAAGACTCGCGCCCCGGCGTCCGGGCGATCAAATCGCCCGGCTGAGTTGCAGCAAAGCCCACCAAGGGGGCTCCAAACGCAGATCAGAGAGGGCGGTGAGCCCCTTCAGTGGGCTTCGAGCGACTCAGCCGTGGAATTTGATTCCACGGCGACGCACTAGCACGCACCGCCGCGGGGTTTTGAGACGAGACACCCCTTGAGCCTCTGGGCGAGCGCCAGGCCGTCACGTAATTTTTCACAAACTCGTAGGTAGGTGCGAGGATCCTGAAACCACGCTCACATCTGCGGCAGCGCTCGGAGTTGTGCCGCGACGTATCGGCCGTGTAGGCATCGAGAGCGTGCAAGCGCCTGCAAACTGTCTGGCGATCGATCATCGCTGCGGCGCGTAGCGGTCGAGCAGGGCGCGATCCTGCACATCGCGCAGCGGCTTGGTGTCGAAGTATTCGCGCCGCGCCGCCACATCGAAACGGAGGCGCGCCAAATCGTCGCGTCAATAGATCACGCGTCCCCGGAAGATAGCGCGTTCCTTAAGCACCGGTGGCGCGGCATTGAGGATGACCACATCGATGTCGGAACGTCCGAGCGCCAGCATGAGATCCGAGATCAGCATCGCCTGCGCATCACCAGGCGACGGCACCCCTGCTTCCAGGATCACGGCGATGTCTACATCGCTGAGCGGCGTCGTCGTACCGCTGGCCTGTGAACCGAACAGATACGCGGCTATCACCGGATAGCGTGCAAAGATCGGCTCCAGCGCGCGTGTATCGATCGACGTGCGCGCATCTTCGCACTGGCTCATGAGGGCGTCAAACGACGGGCCCGTATCATCCAGGGCCACGGCAAAGTCGTCCACGGAGGGTTTCGACGCGCCACGACTGCCACCGGAGGCTCGACGCCTCCCCAAACGAAGCCGTAACGGGCTGTGTGGCTGAGTCAGCCGGCTTCCAGCCGGCTTGGATCGGGTAGCCCGGCACTTGAGAGGCTGTCTCAAAACCTTCTCCGGTGGTACAGGCAAGATGCCTATACCACCAGATCCTCCTTGATCTGCAGGGGAGACAGGGTGGTATAGGCTTCCAGCCTGTACGTTTTGAGACGCCCTCTTGCGCTCAGCGCTGCTGCAGGCAGCTCTCTTGCACAGGCAGATCGCGGAAGCGACGCCGCAGACTGCGCCCGACGGCGACCAGGGTCACGATGGTGGCGAACGGCAGCAACGATAGGAAGATCGTGCTGAGATAGTAGGTGTGCAGCAGCCGGCTGCCCAGCGACGCGTAGCAGTTGGGGCACGCCAGCACGGCGGTGGGGCTCGTCGCAATCGTCAGGACCGCAATTGCGAGCAGTCGTTTCATCATCGGCGACGGCTCACGAGAGATAGACGAGGACGTACAGCAGCGGCCAGACGCCGACGACGAAGGACCAGTAGAGCCGGCAGGCTTCAACTGCTCCGCAGGAACGTGCCGTGTAGCGGCCGCGCAGCGCGCCGCGCAACACCGCCAACAGCAAGACCACGCCGCCGAGCACATGAAGTGCATGGCAGCCGATCAGTGTGTAGAACGTGCCACCGTAGTTGCTCTGCGTGGCGCTGAGCCCGTAGCCGATGAGGCGAGTCCACTCCACGCCTTGCACGCCGAGGAAGAGCGCGCCGAGCAGCACCGTTACCGTCAGCCACTGCCGCAATTCCCGCCCATGGTCGCTGCGCAATGCAGCGCCGGCGCGGTGCATCGTGTAGCCGCTCAGCAGGAGAATCAGCGTGTTCACGGCGGTCACCAGGATCGGCAGGCGTGGCTGGTCCGCAGGCGGCCACGCCGCATCACCGGCACGCAGCACGAGGAAAATACTGATCAGGCCACCGAAGAGCATCGCCTCGGCGCCGAGGAAGATCAGCGTGCCGATGACCGCGTTGGGCACGATCGGTCCCGAACCGGGCGCGCGCCGCGGCCGGCCAGAGGAGTAGGCGACGCGCAGCGGCAGGCCGCCGCGCTCTTGGCGGAGTGCGTCGACGTGCGCAGCCATGCGTCTAACGGAAAGCGATGTCCGGCAGCAGCACGATGGTGAGTGCGATCGCCAGCAGCAACGGCACGGCGAGCAACGCGTACACCATGAGCGGCTGGTGCCGCACGTGCATGTAGTGCCGCAGCACCAGGAAGGCCTTGACGCTCGCCACCGTGAAGATCAGGACCACGGCCAGCGTCTTCGACGGCACCGCCAGCAGCGCCACACCGGCGGCAAGCAAGACGAGCAGCCAGACCCAGATGGTGAGATAACCGACGGAAGGCTTGGCAACAGAACTCATACTCTCTCTCCAAACAATAGCGTCAGGCCAGGTAGAGCAGCGGGAAGAGGAAGATCCACACGACGTCGACGAAGTGCCAGTACAGGCCGGCGTACTCGATGCGGTGCTTGATGCGCGGCCAACCGCCACCACCCACCGCCAGGAACAACGCGAAGTTGATGATGATGCCGACGAGCACGTGCAAACCGTGCAACCCGGTCATCGTGTAGTAGAACGACCAGAAGAGGCTGGTTGCGGGCGTGAACCCGTGCTCGATCTCGCGCGAGTATTCGAAGCCCTTGATGCATAGGAAGGTGCAGCCCAGCAGCACCGTCGCCAGCATGAACCACCGCGTCCGCTCGCGGTCGTCGGCTTCTGCCGCCGCGTGCGCCTTCACGACTGTGAAGCTGGAGGTCACCAGAACGATCGTGTTGATGATCGCGATACGCGTGTTCACATGAGCACGCTCGGCCACCCAGCCGCCCGCCGCGATGCGCGACAGGATATAGGAGCCGATCAGCCCGCCGAAGACCATGATTTCGGAGGCCAGGAACCACCACACACCCACCTTGCCCAGCGGCTGAGCCGTGAACTCGCGGCTGTCCGCGTGCGGGTGCTCTGCAATTGCGACTGAACTCATCACACACCTCTCGGAGCTGGCGCCGGTACGCCCTGCGGCAGATAGTCTTCCGCCAGGCCCGGCAGCGAGTATTCATAGGGATCGCGGTACACCGTCGGCACCTTTTCGAAGTTGCCGTGCGGCGGCGGCGACGCGGTCGCCCATTCCAGCGTGTTGGCCTTCCAGGGATTGTCCGTCGCCGGCTGACCGGCGAACAAGCTCCAGAAGAAGTTGATGACGAAGGGGATCTGGCCGATGAGCAGGACGACGGTTGCAATTGTCGCAAACTGATGGATCGGGGCCAAGTGTTTGAGGAAGTCGTACTGCATCGGGTTGTACACGCGCCGCACGTTGCCGGCCGCGCCCGCGAGGAACAGCGGAATGAACACGCAGTTGAACCCCACCACCGTGATCCAGAAATGGATCTTGCCGAGCGTCTCGTTCATCATGCGGCCGAACATCTTCGGGAACCAGAAGTAGATGCCGGCAAAACCGCCGAAGAGCACCGCGGGGAACAGCGTGTAATGGAAGTGCGCTACCACGAAGTAGGTGCCGTGCAGATAGATGTCGACCGCCGCCGACCCCAGGAAGATCCCCGTCACTCCACCGATGAGAAAGGTTGCCAGGGCACCGACCGCAAACAGCATCGGCGCCGGGTAGCTGATCGACCCGCCACGGAACGACGCCACCATGGAGAACACCATGATCGCAAACGGGACGGAGATCAGAATGGTCGTGACACTGAAGGGTGTGGCCAGCCGCGGATCGATGCCGCTGACGAACATGTGGTGCGCCCAGACCACGAAACTCAGGACGCCGGCGCCGATCGTGGAGTAGATGATCGCCTTGTAGCCGAAGATCGGCCGGCGGGTGAACACGGGAAAGACTTCCAGGAGCACACCGAATCCCGGCAGCATGACCACGTAGACTTCCGGGTGGCCGAAGAACCAGAACAGATGCTGCCACAGCAGCGCGTCACCGCCGCGCGCCGGTTGGAAGAACGCCGTGCCGATGGTGCGGTCGAACAGCAGCATCACCGCGCCACCCACCAGCGGGCCCACCGAGAGCATGAACAGCACCGCCGCAGTCAGCTGCATCCACACCATCAACGGCAACCGCATCAAGCTCAGGCCCGGCGCGCGCATGTTGATCGCCGTGGTCAGGAAGTTCACGCCGCCCATCAGGAACGATGCAAACTCCAACGCCAGGGCGATCAGCCACAGATTGATGCCCCAGTTGACGCCGGTGAACTGCGGATCCGCGGACAACGGCGCGTAACCGGTCCAGCCGGCCGCCGCCGCACCGCCCGGCACGAAGAACGACGCCACCAGGATCATCGACGCCGTGAAGATCGTCCAGAACGACATCATGTTGAGCCGCGGGAACGCCATGTCCTCCGCGCCCACCATGAGCGGGATGAGGAAGTTGCCGAAGCCGCCGAGCAGAAACGGCATGGCCACGAAGAACACCATGATCGTGCCGTGCATCGTGATCAGCGCGTTGTAGAACTCCGGCGGCACCACACCTGCGAACATCGTCGGTTCCGGCACCCAGGCGAAGCCCGGCACCGGCGTCTCCGGCCACGCCAGCTGCCAGCGGATCAGCAACGCGGTCAGCGCGCCGATCAGCATCATGAAGAGGGCGAGCGACATGTACTGCCTGCCGATCACCTTGTGGTCGACGGAGAAGACGTACTTGCGCCAGAAGCTCAGCTCTTCGCCGTGCGCGTGGCCGTGTAACGGTTCAGCTACTGCCTGCATGACTCTCCTCTCAGCTGTGTGCCGGCGCGAGTGGTGCCGCTGGCGCTGCTGCAGCCGCCGTATCAGTTGATGGCCACTGCTTCTTGAGCCACTGCTGGTAGTCGTCCGCCTCGTGCACGATCAGGAAGCCGCGCATGTTGTAGTGACCGAAGCCGCACAGCTCGGCGCAGGCAATCTCGTACTGGCCGGCCTTCGTGGCATTGAACCAGCCTTTGATTGTCCGGCCGGGCAACACGTCCTGCTTGAGGCGCACGTTGGGAATGAAGAAGCTGTGGATGACATCCTTGGCGCGCAGCGTCAGCTGCACGTTCTGGTTCACCGGCACGTGCAACTCGTTCTCGATGGTCACGTCGTCGGCCGTGTCGAACTTGCCGTCGGGACCGGGGTAGGTGAAGTTCCAGTTGAACTGCTTGCCCGTGACGAGCACTTCGACGCCGCCCGGGGGCCGCTGCTCCTTGATCTTCGCCCACACCGGCCCGCCCGCCGCATCAATGCCGAGGTCGAGCGCCAGCACGATCGCGACTGGAATCAGGACCCACGCCAGCTCCGACCACGTATCGCCGCGCGAGTACGTGGCCGCCTGGCCGCGGCGGCGGCGGTAACGGATGAGGAAGTAAAAGAGGACGGCTTCAGTCAGTAGGAACCAGAAGCCGACGATGTAGTAGATGAGGGAGAATACCGAATCGATGTCCCCCCCGAAGGTAGAGATGTTCTGTGGAAACCAACTGAGCATCCGATGACTCCGTTCACGAAACTTGCGCGTGCGCACACTGCGCCGCGCGCCGCTAAGGCAGGAACCGCGCCATCGCAGCCGTAGGGGCGAGGCGTTGGCAGGAAGCGGAGATACCGATGCAACCCCTGTTGCGTAGTGTTGCAGATGCTGCGCAACACCTGTTGCACACGCAACACCCTATTGGGGCAGTCGGCTGTTCGATTCGATCTTCTTCAATCGCCGCCAGAGCGTCGTGCGATTGATGCCGAGCGTCCGCGCCGCTGCCGATTGGTTTCCACGATGGCGCGCCAGCACGTCGAGCGTTTCCTCGGCCGTGTTCTGACGCACCGGCGGAGACCACACCGCGGCCGGCCGCAAGAGGCTGCGCGGCAGCGCGCCCATTTCGATGACGCTACCTTTGGAGCACACCACGGCATGCTCCAAGGTGTTCTCGAGCTCCCGGATGTTGCCCGGCCACGGGTACTGGAGGAAGGCCTCCATCACGGCGGGCGCCACCGCCTTCACTTTGCGGCCCTTACTGGCGAGCTTCGCCAGGATGTGCTCGACCAGCGCGGGAATGTCCTCGGGTCGTTCGCGCAACGGCGGCAGCTCGATTGGGATGACGTTGAGCCGGTAGAAGAGATCCAGGCGGAAGCGGCCCTGCATCATCAGTTGGCGCAGGTCCTGGTTGGTGGCGGCGATGACGCGCACGTTCACACGCACGGTCTTCGCGCTGCCGACGCGCTCGAACTCCTGCTCCTGCAGGACGCGCAGCAGCTTGACCTGCGTGGAGGGCGAGATCTCGCTCACTTCGTCGAGGAAGACCGTACCACCGTCGGCGAGCTCGAAGCGGCCCACCGCATCACGGATGGCGCCGGTGAAGGCGCCTTTGACGTGACCGAACAGCTCGCTCTCCAGCAAGCTCTCGGGTAGCGCCGCGCAGTTCACTTTGACGAACGGCTGGCGGGCGCGGTTGCCGGAGCGATGAATGGTTTCCGCCAGCAGCCCCTTGCCCGTGCCGCTTTCGCCCTGCAGCAGGACCGTGGCATCGCTGTCCTTGAGCACCTCGATCAGCTCCATGATGCGGTGCATGCGCGAGTTGCCGGAAATGAACTCGCTCGCCGCAGGCGCAGGCTGCGCCAGCGCACGCAGGTCGCGGAACGCCTCCACCGCACCGACGATCTGCCCGTGCTCGTCGCGCAGTGCGGAAATGCTCAGGCTGACCGGCAGGGCATGGCCGACGCGGTCGACGTATTCCGTCTCGAAATTGGTTACCCCGGGGCCGCCGTCCAGCACACGTCGCACGGGGCACGCCTGCGCGCATTCGGCACGACAACTCAAGAACTCGTAGCACGTCTTGCCGACGACCTCGGACTCCGCATGGCCGATGATGCGCGCCCCGGTGCGGTTGATGCTCGTCACCACGCGCTCGCTGTTCACCGTGATCACACCTTCCGCGATGCTGTCGAGCACGGCTTGCACCTTGTTGCGCTCCAACTGCACTTGGTCCGTCTTCTCCTGCAGTGCCTGGAACAAGCCGACGAGATGGCCGATCGGCCGCGCACACTCGAGGATACCGGCGATCACCCCGTTCTCGTCGTGCACCGGCGCGGTGTGCAGGCTGACCGGCTCGATGCCCTGCGCACCAGTGAGGCGAACGTTGAAACTGGTCACCGGGCGGTCCTGAGCGACCGCATCGTCCAACGGACAGCTGCTGCCGCAAGCTTCGCAGCGGACAATGTCCGCACACGGGCGGCCGCGCGCCGCGTCGACGGGCGTGCCTGACAGCGCTTCCGCGGCCGCATTCATGTCGACCACGCGCTTGTCGAGGCTGATTGCAAAGGCCGGTTCGGGGAGGCTATCGAGGAGCGCGTGCGACGGAAACTGGGCGGTCATCAATACTGGGGTGAACTTTCGGTGCTAAACCGACGACGAGCTTCTAGCAGCTTCTCCCGGTGGTGGTCCACCCCTGCTCGCTCAATGAACGTACCGAGGCGTGAGAAGCCCCGCCCGGCATGCTGGATGATCAGCGCGGTCACTGCATTCAATTCGGAGGCTTCCAGTTCCTGAGCACCCGCAAACGCCTCAGACACAGTGATGCCGTTGGCAGCGCGCGCCTCGAGCCCACCAACCCGCTGCGCAATTCCGCCCAACTGCCGCGCCCACTCCCCGGAAGGCGCTGGGGCCGTGACCGGAAAGACCTCGCGCGTTGCCGCCACCAGCAGGGCATGCAAGCGCTCGTCAGCGGCCATCTCGCTCCAGAAGGCGGCAATCAGGGGGCGCCCTCGAAAGACCACCGCGAAGCGTTCGTACAATGCACCGACGCGGCGCTCCAGTCCGGCCACCCTTTCCAGGAGAGCCCACATGGTTTCCGCGACCGCCGTCTTGCCTTCAGCGCCGTGCTGCTCGTTCATTGGCGAACGTCTTTCAGCACAATGCGTGCCGCAACCCTCAGTGGGTGCTCGCGAATGGGTGCGGTTTCGAATGAAGATACCTGCCGCGCCCTCACTTCGCCTGAATCGATTGCAGGTATTCGGTGATCAGCATGATCCTGCCGCGCACCTCGACGTGACGGCTTATCGAGTCAGTCGTCTCGGCATGAAAGATCTCCCCCCAAACCGGCATGTCCGGGCTGCCGTGCGCGCGCACGCTAGTCGTACCGTCGATGTCTTGTGCCACTGCCATGAAAGGAAACTCGCCCTTGTTCTTCTTGGCGATCTGCGTCAGGTCCGTGGGTTTGGGTTGCAGAAATCCCGAAACCACACCGTCGCCCTTGCCGCTTTCACCGTGACAGGCAGAACAATATTTTAGGTACATCGCCTTGCCGGGCGAGGTTGTCTGCGTAGACTCGGCAGCCCACGCCCCGCACGTCAGTGCGCCAGCCAACAAACCGGCGCACACGACAACCGCCGCGCTCCTTGCTGTTGCCCCTCGACTCATGGTTCCCCCTCCCTCCTAGCCACGGTGGAGGCCCTGCACCTCGGAAACCGCTGCCACAGGCACGTGATGGATTCGGTGAACGTTGTTGGCCTGGGGTGTAGCGCCTTTGTGCGGCGCTTGTCAAAATGCAGGCATGGTGACGGCGGCAACCGGCTTCTCCGAGAACGCCCTGACGGTGCTCCGCGAACGCTACCTGCGGCGCGACGCAGCAGGTGCGGTCGCTGAGGACCCCGCGGCGCTGCTGCGCCGGGTCGCCGCAGCGGTCGCCGCTCCCGCACGCACGTTTGGTGAAGACGCGGCGTTTTGGGAAGCGCGCTTCGCCGAACGCCTTGAGCGTTTGGAATTTCTGCCCAACTCGCCCACCCTGATGAACGCCGGCTTGCCAGGTGGCCAGCTCGCTGCTTGCTTCGTGCTGCCGATTGCCGATGATCTCGACTCCATCTTCACGGCGCTGAGCCGCATGGCCCGCATTCACCAGACGGGCGGCGGCACCGGCTTCTCGTTCAACGCCTTGCGCCCCCGCGACGACCGTGTGCAGTCGACTGGCGGCATCACCTCGGGCCCGCTGTCGTTCATGGACCTCTTTGATCACACCACCGCGGTCATCCGTGCCGGCGGACGCCGCCGTGGCGCCAACATGGCGGTCCTGCGGGTCGACCATCCCGACATCGAGGAGTTCATCACGGCCAAGCGCACACCCGGCAAGCTGGAGAATTTCAACCTTTCGGTGGGCGTCACCGACGCGTTCCTCGCCGCATTCGACACGGGGGAGCACTTCGCGTTGTGCAATCCACGCACCGGCCGTGTCGTGCGCTGGCTCGACCCGAGGGCGCTCTTCGACCAGATCGTCGACGCCGCCTGGGCAACCGGCGATCCTGGGCTGTTGTTTCTCGACGAGATCAACCGCCACAATCCGACGCCGGCGCTCGGGGCCATCGAAGCCACCAACCCGTGCGGCGAGCAGCCGCTGCTGCCGTATGAGTCGTGCGTCTTGGGCTCCATCAACCTGGCTGCGTTCATCGCGGGCAACGGCGTCGACTGGGAGCGCCTGCGGCCGGCCATTCACGATGCCGTCGTTTTTCTCGACAACGTCGTCGAGGCCACCTGCTATCCGTTCGCGGAGATCGACTCGGCGACGCGGCGCACGCGCAAGATCGGTTTGGGCGTCATGGGACTCGCCGATCTGTTTGCACGCATCGGCCTCCCCTACGACTCCGCGGATGCGCTGGCGCTCGCCGCCCGCCTGGCCGCGTTCCTGACCGCCGAAGCCCGCGCCGCATCGGTACAGCTCGGCGAGCGGCGCGGATCATTTCCGGCTTTTCCCGACAGCGTGTGGCCGGCGCGTGGCCTGTCGGCAATGCGCAACGCCACCACCACCTGCGTCGCGCCCACCGGCACGATCAGTCTCTTGGCCGGTGTCTCCAGCGGGATCGAACCGTTCTTTGCGCTCGCCATGGTGCGCCGCGTCCTCGGCGGCGAGCGGCTGGTGGAGATCAACGCCACGTTGCTGGCCGCCTTGGAGGCACAGGGTGCCCTCAACGAGGAGGTCCTAGCTGCGGTCCGCGAGCTTGGCTCGCTGCGCCAGGTAGAATCCTTGCCCGTGGAGCTGCGCCGGTGCTTTCCAATCGCGCTGGAGATCGCCCCCGAGATGCACGTACGCATGCAAGTAGCGTTTCAGACGCACATCGATGCGGCGGTGTCGAAAACCGTGAACCTGCCCGCCGATGCACCCGCCAGCGCGGTCCGCGACGTGTACCTTCTGGCCCGCCAATTGCGGCTGAAGGGCGTGACCGTATACCGCTACGGCTCGCGGCCTGGGCAGACGCTGTCGCTGGTGCACGAGGACGCGCGGCATGACTGCCGCGAGTGCGCAGTCTAGAACAGCTGCCTCAAAACTCGCGGGCCGGGCGTCCGGGCGAGCAAGAGGCTATCTCAAAACCTGCTGACAACAGACGACAGAGCGTCAGACACAGACGCAACCTCTTGCCAACAGTGGGCTCGGGTCTGTTGCCTGTTTCGTCCCGAGCAGCACCGGATTCAGCGAAGCCACCGGACGTCTGACGTCACACTCAGGTCGCGCTCTCGCCGCCCTGGATGAGTTGGGCCACGATCCGCTCCAACACCTCGTCCCTCTGGCGCAGCATCTCTCGATACTCGCGGTGATCGGAGCGGCCGATCTCCACCCGCAGGGCCGCCAGGTGCGTCGTCAGCACCTCGCGCAGCACCGTGGCTTCTGTCGAATTCAGCGTGAGCTGCATACGTCCTCCTCACAATCAATGGTAGCCAACGTGTGCCACTCACCCAATACTCTCGTCCTCCAAGACCACCCCTTTACCAACGCCAGTCACCGGCGGCTTGACCTTGAACATCTTGGGCACCGGGGTCCACGCGTCGAGCGCCTTGGCCGGCCCGCCGACTGTCCGTGAGCTGTGTTCCATGTTGGCGGGCACCTGTACGCCCTCGCCCGGCCCGAGCACGCGCGTTTCGGCCCCGATGCACACCTCCAGCTGCCCCTCGAGCACGTAGGTGATTTGCTCGTACGGGTGGTGATGCATGGGGATGGTGGCATCGGCTGGGTACTCGACGAAGGTCATCATCAGGTCCGCCAGGTGGACGGATCGGACCCGAACACCAGCCACCATTTCCTTGGCCGGAAGGTCTTCGGCTCGAAAAAACCCCGCAGTGGGCAATGTCGACTCCATGGCGCAGCGCCTCGCTTTCCTGATCCTACCCGCACTGCAAGCAGCTGGCCAGCCGCGTGCGCATCTCCAGGCGCGGGAGCCATCGGCCGTCGACCGTCGCAAGTTCGAGAATCGCTGGGTCAGACATCCCTGCCCTGCGAATCGTTCTCCCATGGCCGAGAAGTTGCCTCTGCAACCAGGTATGGACGCCCGCCCGCCAGGTGTGCCCAGGCTGTTTTATCGTGATGAGTACGTTTACGACGTCCTCGAAGCCGGCATCCGCCATACCTTCGATGTCCAGAAGCCGCGGCGCATCCGCGATGCCCTGATCGCGGCCAACGCCGCCACGGCGGTCGAGTTCCACAGCGCGCCGGCGGTCACGGATGACGAGTTGCTGCTGGTGCATACGCCGGAGTATCTGGCGGAGATCCGCAGGCCCGATGTGCTGGCGCGGTTGCTGTTCCTCGATCCGGCGCACCCGTGGGACGAGCGCTTGCTGCAGCCGTTCCTGTTCGCCAGCGGCGGCACCCTCGCGGCTGCCCGGCTGGCGGCGAGCGAACGACGGCTCGCGGTCAATGTCGGCGGCGGCTTCCATCACGCCCAGGCGGACCGTGCCGACGGCTTTTGTGCGATCGCCGATGTGGCGATTGCCATCCGTGCACTGCAGCGCAGCCGCAACATTGAGCGCGCCTTGATCGTCGATCTCGACTATCATCACGGCAACGGCAACGCCGAAATCTTCGCGGCCGACGAGACCGTCTTCACCTTCTCGATTCACGCCGGGAACTGGTGCTGGATTACCAAACAGAACAATCGCGACATCGAACTCCCGTCACATACGGGTGACGTCGAGTATCTCGATGTGCTGCGGCAGCATCTGCCCGCCATCGTCCGCGACTTCCATCCTGACTTTGCGGTGTATGTCGCCGGAAGCGACCCGTTCGTGGACGACACGTTGGGCGACTTCGACATCAGCGAGGCCGGCATGCTGGCACGCGACCGCTTCGTGACGCAGGAGCTTTGGGGCAGGGGAATTCCGATGGCTGTGGTCACCGCTGGCGGTTACGGGGCGGCGAGCTGGCGCATCCATTTCAACTATTTCTACTGGCTGCTTACCGGCAAGGGTATGGGCCAATGATCGACAAGGTGCTCGATCGCTACGATGCGACAGCGCTGCAGCAGCTGTTCGAGGATGCGGGGGTGGTTGGCGCCCTCGCACGCAAGGGTTTCACGGGAATCGAGGTCGTGGTCGAAAGCGCCGGGCGCGCGCTTCCCCACGCGTTGCTGTTCGGACACAAAGCCGGTGGGCGGCTGTTGCTGCTCGACGCGTGTGTCGGCGAGGCCACGGTGCAGCCCGCCTTCTTCGTCCACCGCGGCTATCCCATGGAACGGCCGATTGAGCTGGCGGTCGTGCATTGGGTGCGCGAGGAGGACCCGACTGCTGCGTTCGCGGCCGAGCGCCCACCCTTGCCGCTGCAGGACCATCCGGGACTCGGCGTGCTGCGCCTGGCGTTTCGCGTCATCGTGCGCATCGCCAGCGACCTCGGCAAGGATGGCGTCGGCAGCGTACCGAAGTTCTTTCACGATGCGGCAATCTTCCTGCATTCGCGGTTGTTCCTCTTCCTCGACGGTGAGGAGCAGGGGCGCTTCGAAGCACTGGCGCGCGATCTGCGCCACTTGCGGCTCGGCGATGCGTCGCTGGCAGTACTGAGTGGTGCCGTGCGTGATGCGCATGGGCTGCTCGCCAAGTGGGTGCCCGGGTATCAAGTGCTTCCTCTGTCACCGCTCTTGACGGCGTACTTCCACTCTTCTCAATACGTGGGCCGTGTCGACGCCGGACTGTCCCAGTGGGCCTTCACCGTCGACGCCGACTACTGCCAGACGCCGGGAATCAACGCGGCGCACGCCGGGCAGTGCTGACCGCGGATACGATTCTCCAGGAGGCAACAGTTGTACCGCCGGACGAGGAGCGCGCGGCAGACGTGGCAGTAGCTATTCTCGCCGCCCTCACCCGGGACATTGCCCTCATAGACATAGTGCAGACCCGCTTCGAACCCGATCTGCCGGGCGCGACGCAACGTGGCCGGCGGCGTGCGCTCGCGATCGAGCAGGCGGTAGGTGGGGTAGAACTGTGTGACATGCCACGGCACGTCAACGCCGACGCTGCAGATGAATTCTGCGATCTGGCGCAGCTCCGCGTCGGAGTCATTGTGTCCGGGAATGATCAACGTCGTCACCTCGATCCAGATCCCCAGCCGCTTGTAGGCGCGAATCGAGTCGAGCACGGGCTGCAGGCGCGCGCCGGTCATACGCTTGTGGGCGGTGTCGTTGAAGCTCTTCAGGTCGATGTTGGCGGCGTCGAGATAGGGTGCGATGACGGCGAGCGCCTCGCCGCTGATGTAGCCGTTGGTGACGAACACATTGGCGATGCCTTCCGCCGCCGCCAACCGTGCCGTGTCGTAGGCCAGCTCGAAGAAGATGGTCGGCTCGGTATACGTGTAGGCGATGCTACGGCACCGACTGCGTTGCGCGGCATGCACGATCGCCTCGGGCGTCGCGTGTTCCCCGGGGATGCGCGCTTCGAGGGCGCGCAACGACAGACACAAGATCTCCGGGTTGGTGCCGCCGCTCTCGCGCACTGGCGGCGTTTTGACTTTGGGTTGCTGTGAGATCTCGTAGTTCTGGCAATGCAGGCAGCGGAAGTTGCAGCCGACAGTCGCAATTGAGTACGAGTAGCTGCCGGGATGGAAATGGAAGAGCGGCTTCTTCTCGATCGGGTCGATCTCCCGAGCAACGACCTTGTCGTACACCAGCGTGTAGAGCCTCTCGTCAACGTTGACCCGCACGCCGCAGGCGCCGCGCCGCCCAGGCGCGATCTTGCAGTACAACGCACACAGCGTACACAGCACCCGCCCTTCGGTGAGCGGCTCGTAGAACATCGCCTGCTTCATCGGCTAGTCCAAGGGGAACCAAATACCTTGCCAAGCAGATCCCACCGTAGCCGACACGGGTGGCTGGGCCAGCGCAGGCGACCGGTTATCAGAGATGAGAATGGCAGCCGGTCCCGGCCCGCTTTGGTGCATATATTTCGCTCCCGATCTCTTGCAAGACAGACTACACTGGCTATGTGAAAGATGTGTGCCGTGAGGCGCCGACCAGCGTGCGAGGAGGACCGGTATGAGAGTGCTGGGTGCGAATGGCGGGAGATCCCGCAGAGATCGGTTGATTCAGGAGCAGGTCCACGACGCGTACAAGTCCAAGCGCAAGCTCCCCGAACCGACGGTGTGCCCGCAATGCGGTGCCGTCTACCACGGTGGCCGCTGGCAATGGGCCAGCCGTCCCGCAACTCCTCACGAGTCCACGTGTCCCGCGTGTCATCGCATCCGCGACAAGTATCCAGCCGGATCGGTGACGCTCACCGGGGCCTTCCTCTCGACCCACCGTGACGAGGTGCTCAACGTCGTGCGTAACGCCGAAGCCCGCGCCAAGGCGGATCATCCACTCAAGCGGATCATCGGCATCGAAGACCAGGCCGAGGGTATCCTGGTCACCACCACCGATCCGCACCTCGCACGGGGTATTGGCGAGGCCTTGCACCGTGCCTGCAGTGGCGAGCTACAGCTGCACTACGCCGAGGAGAGTGACATCTTGCGGGTGCACTGGAAGCGCTGAGTTGGCGCCGCGCCGTTGGCCGCGCCACGCGATCCCGGCGGCACGTTGCAACCACAGCCGGGCCGGCTGACGCTCATACTCTGGTGGGAACGGTAGCCCCCGGATTCGCCCAGGTCGTGGGCAGTCGAGTTCTGCCGCGCTCTGTGGTACGCGCGTCAGTAGGAGGATGGGGGTGACCGCCAATCGCGATGTGGATTTCCTCGACGCGCGCCAGTACGGTTTCGTGCGGCTGGCTGTGTGCGTACCAGAAGTGCGGGTGGCCGACCCGGCATTCAACGCCGCCGCACACCTCACCCAACTCGAGGTGGTGCATGAGGCGGGGGCGCACTACGCCGTCTGTCCCGAACTGGGGTTGACGGCCTACTCATGCGGCGATCTCTTCTTCCAGGAATCTCTCCTGCGCGGCGCGCAGGATGCACTGGAGCGCGTCGCAAGCGCCAGCGCCGCTTGGAACATGATCATCTCGCTCGGCCTGCCGCTCGCCGTCGACGGCCTGTTGTTCAACTGCGCCGTGACGCTGTATCGTGGGCGCCCGCTCGCGGCAGTGCCCAAAGCCTACCTGCCCAACTACCGTGAATTCTACGAACTGCGATGGTTTCAGCCGGCGGAAGCGGCACGCTCGACCGTCATACGGCTCCTGTCAGAGGACACCCCATTTGGGACCGACATCCTCGTGCGCGCACGACACCTGCCGGGCTTCGTGTTGCACACGGACATCTGCGAGGATCTCTGGGTGCCGGTACCACCGAGCAGCTTGGCGGCGCTCGCCGGTGCAACGGTGCTCGGCAATCTCTCCGCATCCAACATCACCGTCGCCAAATGGGAGTACCGGCAGGCGTTGGTTTGCGCCGCCGCCGCCCGCAATGTCGCCGTGCAGTTGTACAGCGCCGCCGGCTTCGGCGAATCCACATCCGATCTGGCATGGGATGGCCAGGGCCTCATTGCCGAACGCGGCCAGCTGATCGGCGAGAGCGAACGTTTCGCCCTGCATGGCGACTCGGTGGTCGTTGATGCCGATCTCGAAGCGATCCTGCAGGATCGCCTGCGGCAGACTTCTTTTGGCGCCAATGCACGCAGTCACGTGTCACGACCGTTTCGCATGGCCGAGTGCGGCGACAGCGAGGAGACCCGCTCCGCCGCGGTGTTTTGTACGCTGCGCCGGACTCCGGAGCCGCATCCGTTCGTGCCGGCTGATGCCGCCAAACGCGACGTCCGCTGCCGCGAAGTGTTCATGATCCAAGCGTCGTCGCTCGCCCGACGCCTGATGGCGCTACCACCAGAAGCGCGCCGCGTCGTGGTCGGCGTGTCCGGAGGGCAGGACTCGACCCATGCGTTGCTGGTTGCAGCACATGCCCTCGACCTGCTGGGGCTGGAGCGCAGCCGTCTGGTCGCGGTGACCATGCCCGGCTTCGGCACCACGGAGCGTACCCGCCGCAACGCGCAGCGGTTGATCGCCGCCATCAAGGCAACGGTACGCGAAATTCCAGTCACCCAACTCAGCGAAGCAGTGTTCGGGGCCATCGGTCATCCCGCTGAGATCGAGGACATCACCTTCGAGAATGTCCAGGCGTGGCTGCGCAAGCTGCTGCTGTTCGCGACCGCGGGACAGACGAAGGGGATCGATCTCGGCACCGGCGACCTGTCGGAGATCGCTCTCGGTTTCGCCACGTACGGGGGCGACCACATGTCACACTACGGCGTCAACGCCGGGGTGCCGAAGACCTTGATCTCATTTCTCATTCGTTGGGCCGCAGACGTCATCTTCAGCCACGAACCTGCGGTGCAGCACGTGCTCCACGACATTCTTGCCACACCGATCAGTCCTGAGCTCTTGCGCCCGACGGCGGAAGGCGAGATTCGACAGCGCTCCGAAGATCTCGTTGGTCCGTACGAGCTGCACGACTTCTTTCTGTACCATTTCCTGCGCTTCGGCTCGCGCCCGCGACGCATCGCCCGCCTCTGCCTGCACGGGTTCGGAGAGCGCTATGCCCTTGCCGACATCCGCAAATGGTTGCGCGTCTTCGTCGCGCGGTTCTTTGCGAACCAGTTCAAGCGTGACTGCATGCCCGACGGACCGAAGGTCGGCTCCGGCGGCGCCCTGTCGCCGCGTGGCGACTGGCGCATGCCGGCGGACGCTTCCGCACAAGCGTGGCTGGCGGACGTCGACAGCATTCCGGAGTCGCCCGAGGGCTAGTCAGACCGGCGATCTCCGTCCTTTGCTCCGCACGGGCGGGCCTGCCAATCTGCAAGCCGCGACGCAGAAGCAGCCTTGCGTTCGGCACCGGCACCTTCGTTGAATTTTCGCCCCTGGTTGCCGTCAAAAGGTCATGCTGAACGAATCGCTCACCTCGGAAGACTCTGCAGTCGCTCTCCACGAAGGGCTCGAAGTGGAGGAGAACCGTCCATCCGCCGCCGACGAACGCGAAGTATCTGGGCCCCAACTGGATGCAGCGACCCTTCTTGTTGCAGACCTCTCGGCGACGACCGTACTCACGCGGGCGGAGGAACAGGCGCTGACCCGCAAGATCGCCCGTGCCAGGCGCCGTATTCGGACCATTCTGCGGCGGGCGCGGCGACTGACTCGCGCGGCACTCGCTGACGGTGGACGCGGTGTAGTAACGCCAGAGCAAGACTTCCGCGAGCGCGAGACGCTGGCGATCATCAGCTTCGCAGAGCGTACATTGCGCGAGCCAAGACTCGCGCAGGCCCTAGGCTATGGCCGCAAAGATCTTCGTGCGTTCATCGCCGATCTGTCGGCTGCTTTGACCGAGTATCGCACGCTGCGCGATGCGATGGTCCACGCCAACGTCCGCCTGGTGAGTGTGCTGGCACGGCGTTACCGTCATCCAACCCTCTCGTTCCTCGACCTGTTTCAAGAGGGAACGATCGGCTTGTTGCGGGCAGTGGAAAAGTACGATCCGGAGCGCAACATCAAGTTCAGCACGTACGCAACGTGGTGGATCTGGCAGCAACTCGGACGCGCTGCGGACACGCAGGGCGCGCTGATCCGCACCCCAGTGCACTGGAACCAGCTACGCCGCCGCGTCGGCCGTGATGCGCAGGCTTTTGCCAGCGAGCACGACGGGCCGCTATCGCGCGAAGATCTGGCAGCCGCAAACGGGATGGACCGCGCCCGGCTGGAGACGATGGCGCAGGCCTTCCAGTTCGTCTCCACCGACGCACCGGTCAGCGACGACGACGACCGCACCCTGGAAACGCTGCTCGCCGCTGATGGCGGCGAGCCTGAAGAACAGCTGGTCAAAAGCGGGTTGCGCGAGCGCTTGGAGATTGCTCTCGGCCAACTGCCGGAGCGCGAGCACATGATTCTACGCCAACGATTCGGGCTCGATCGCGACCAGGCCGAGACCCTGGAGGAGATCGGCACGCGCTTGGCCGTCAGCCGCGAACGCGTTCGCCAGCTCGAAAACCGGGCCCTCAAACGCCTCAAGCAGGTGTGTGCCGATCAGGGGTTGCAGGACTACCTGCACTAGCAGCCCGTTGAAAAACTGGTCGCCATCGTCACCCCCGCGAAAGCGGGGGTCCAGGAGCATGCGGACGATCTGGATTCCCGCGTTCGCGGGAATGACGGTCCAGGGCATCGGCGGACTTGTTCAACAGGCGTGTTCCAATGCATCGGAACTTGGTAGGCCATTCTTGCCAGACTCCGGACGCCGGGAAGGAGATAACAAGCTTGCCCCTTGGTCGGTAGATTCGCGCCTGTGTGGCAAGGAAATTGCGGCCTTGCACGCCGGGAGACCATGCCAATGAACCCAAAGACGATAGAGTCACTGGCTAAGGTGTTGCGCCATCAACGTGGGGTATTGTTCAAGGAAGCGGCTGGCGCCGAAGCAGACCTGGCGTTCATAGCGGAGGACCGCGAGACGGACTTTGAGGAGCGCGGCCAGGAAGAGCGTGCCGCTCGCCTGTTCGCTCGTTTGGATGTCCGTGCGAAGCACGCGATCGAGGAGATCGATGCCGCCCTGCAACGCATAGCCGCTGGGACATACGGGACCTGCTCGGTGTGTGGCCGGGCGATTCCGGCCAAGCGCCTACAGGCCCTGCCCGCCACCCCGTTCTGCCTGGAGTGCGCGCACGCACACGAAGCGGGCGGCATTCCGGTCGTCGAAGAAGAGGCACCGGCCAGCCGCTCAGGACCACTCCCGACCGACCTCAGTCTGATGACCGACCGGGAGGTCGAGACCGCGTTGCGCGAGCGCGTACACGAGGACGGCAGGATCGACATGGATGAGTTGCGCATCGTGTGCCGGCACGGGGCGGTGTACCTCGACGGCGCAGTGCCCAGCGAGGCCGAGCACCAGATGCTGTTGAAGCTCGTCACCGACATCGAGGGCTTTCAGGAGGTAATCGATCGTCTGCAGGTGAAGGAGATCCTGTGGGAGCGTCCGGAGCGCTCCAAGCCCGCAGTTGAGGAACCCGCGCCGTCGCGGCTGGAATCGACCGTTACCGAGGACGTCGTCAAGAGCACGGAAGAGGGCATCGAGTATGTCCCACCCATCGAACCGCCACCGGAGGAGGAGTAGGGCTCCACGCTGAGTCGCTGAGAGGTTTGTGGGGTCGATGGCGCGTGCACCTGGCGCCGTCCGCCAAGGTGTGAGAGGTGAGAATATGAAAGCGAATGGACTTCGGTTGCAACCAGCCCTCGGTTGCTTCGCCGCGGTCGCGCTAGTCCTGAGTTTGCCAACGAGGGCCACCGCTGCGGAGCCCGAAAATCCCGGTAAGGCGGCGTATGTCCGCTATTGCAGTTCCTGCCACGGTGTTGATGCCAAAGGGGACGGTCCGTTGGCGGGCATGCTGACAAGAAAGCCGACTGACCTGACCCAGATTACCCGGAATGCCAACGGACAATACCCGCGGCAGAGGATCGGCCAAGCAATCGACGGCACAACACTCGTCCCCGGGCACGGCGAAGTTGATATGCCGGTGTGGGGTGAATGCCTTGGTAAGGGGTCGATGCGGCACAACGTCCTTCTCATCGAGGACTATATCCGCTCGATCCAGGCGAAGTAGCGCCTGAACAGACAAACGTGGCCGGCGAGATGGAAACGTCGCTCACCGGCATCGTTGTTTTCCCGCTCCGCTGTATTGGGCGGCACCCCTTCAACGTTGGCTCTGTCCGCCACCATGTCCGGGCGACCCCGGGTGCGCGCCCGGCCTTGGCGCAGACGGCGCATGTCCGCCCGGCCGCGGTCCAGGCGGAGGATGTCCGCCGGGCCGCGGATGCGGGGCAGGATGTGGCGTCCCTGGATGTGCGCCGCCATGGGGTGGCGGCGGCGGCACCGGCCACACGATCGGTGCACTCCACCACATCCACGAGGCCCAGTACGGTTCGTAGAACCACGGACCGTATGGACCGTAGTAGGGTCCGTAGTAGGATTCCCACCACTCTGGATACCCAAAGGTGCCGGGCGGCGGAGCGTAGTACCCTTCGTTTGGGGCCCGCTGCGGCCAGAGATAGAGTTGTTCGACGCTGACCTGAGGATAGCGGTAATCGTACTGGCCAATCTCGCGAACCACTGACGGCTGCACGGTGCCGACCACCGTCAGTTCGCGTCCCGCGCCGTACACCGCCGGATCGTAGAATCCCTGTGCGCACGCCAGGAAGCGGCCACTGCTCTGGTCTGTCCACCGCGGCCGCGCCGCGCGATCCAACGGCCGGCTGACGATTTCAAAGCACGTGTCGTTCTGGCCGGGCGTCACGCGAACGATCATGCCGCCCCAACGTACACGCTGTCCGGTTAGATCTTGCTGTTGCGCTTGCTGCACCGTGATTTCCTGGAAGCTTCCCGCCAGTGGCGCCGGTGGCGCCGCGCAGGCAGAGAGCAGCATCATGACGGCGAGCAGAATGGCGATGTGCGATGCGCCGGTCACCGTATGGTGAAACGATCGATCCATGCTTTTCCATCCGTCTCTGCCGGGAAGGACGCAATTCACCGGCCAACGCCGGCTGCCGCGAGTCGGCAGGGTTGTGTCCGCCCGAACATTCGCATGCCCCGGACGGCGCCGCTGGTGTTGCCTAATTTCGAGAAACGTCCTTGCGCGCCGTCGGCTTCCTGTGCCTGTCGTTGCCAGACCTGCAAAGCATTTCCCCTAGGCCGAGAAGCTTGTCGTGTTGCGAGCAGTACCCGCCGCTTCAATAATAGCCCAAGGTGTCGGGCACGCCGTATGCGTTCGGAACAGCGTGTCCGCAACCGCTTCACTCGCTGGCGCTCGACGAGCGCGTCGGTTGCAATCATTGCGGGAAAGGAGACCAATTCATGAAGAACTGGGTCGTCGGCCTGATCGGCTACGCCACGTGCCGGTTCTGTGGACGGACGGGCCGACCCGCCCGCTTCGTCGGCGGAGCCTGCGACAACTGTGCACGTGAGAACCTCAAGTGGGTCAACGACATCGGGGGCGTCCTTACCGTGCCCCGTGGCGTCAGGCTTCCGCATCTCTGAGGACGAAAGGCCGAACAAGCCACGTGTGCTGGGAAAGTGGGGTTCGGCCCGATGCCGCTCGTTGTTTCCGTGAACAACCACCTTCCAAGCGATGCACCGATCCAGCGGCCGCAGACGGTCGCACCCCCGCGTCACCTCAACGGTGTGAGACGGGTGGCAGTAATCCTGGTGATGGTTGCCGGTGTGCGCGCCAGCCTCGCGGCGAACGTCCCCGTCCCCCTCAATGTGGCGGCGGGCGAGCGGCTGCTGGTTGTTGCACCGCATCCCGACGACGAGACCCTTGGAGCAGGCGGCCTGATTCAGCGCGTCCTTGAGCGCGGCGGGATGGTCCGGGTGGTTTTGATCACGGCAGGCGACGGATACGTCGAGGCAGTGCAGCATGAGACCGGGCTGCCGCACCCGCGGCCGTCGCAATACATCGCCTACGGTGAACGACGCCTGCGCGAAGCGCGGGCTGCGGTGCGAGAACTCGGGGACGATCGCGTACGCCTCCAGGTGCTGGGTTTTCCCGATGGCGGACTGACCGCGCTTCTGCACGCGCACTGGCGGCGCACCAACCCAGAGCGTTCGAGCACGACCGGTGCGTCCGAACCGCCCTATCCGGAAGCGCTCGATCCGGGGATCGCCTACGATGGTGCCGACCTGCACCGGGAACTGCTGCGGCTTCTCGACGACATCCATCCCACCATGGTCGCGTTGCCGCATCCCCTTGACCGGCATCCGGACCACCGTGCA
>DATKMS010000079.1:0-5425 GCA_035541735.1 Candidatus Margulisiibacteriota bacterium | reverse complement strand
CCAGGAGTCCCACGACATGTTGGTCGTGACCGCGAGCAGCCGCGTCGACCTGGAAGCCGCATCGCCGATTGACTGCGACGCTTCACTGCCCTGGGACATGGTGGGACAGCGACTAGCCCAGGAGGTGCGCCTCGAGGTGCTAGAAGCCCGCCACTTCGTACTGGCGTCCCCGTTTGTTGGCCCCAGCGCGGATTTGGCGGCCTTCGCGCAACCGTCATTCAGCGCCGGACGCCCCCTCCTCACCGCAGTTCACGACCTCAATCGGCGCATCCACCGTGAGTTCGTCTACGATCCCAATTTCTCCTCCATCGCCACGCCCCTGTCCGAGGTGCTGACGCTGCGGCGCGGTGTCTGCCAGGACTTCGCCCACCTGGCCATCGGGTGCCTGCGCTCGCTTGGGCTGCCGGCTCGCTATGTGAGCGGCTACCTGCAAAGCGTCCCGCCGGTCGGTCAACCCCGACTGGTGGGTGCCGACAGGTCGCACGCGTGGTTTGCGGTCTTCGATCCCGACAGGGGTTGGGTCGACTTCGACCCGACCAACGATCAGATGGTCACCGACCAGCACGTCACCACGGCTTGGGGCCGCGACTACTCCGACGTCACGCCGCTCAAGGGCGTCGTCTTCGGCGGCGGTGCGCACACATTGGAGGTGGCGGTGGATATCGAGCGGGAGGGGGACGGGCTCGTCAGTGACCAGTAAGCAGTGAACCCAGTAGCCACGGACCAGAGACCAAGGACCAGAAGCCCCATGCAGATCGATCACGATTCCATTCTCACGCTCGAGTTGCCCTACCGTGAACAGCTGCAGTTGCACCGCACCGTGTTCCACGGCGGGGCGGGACCGAAGGTTGCCGTGGTCGCGGGCATCCACGGTGACGAGCTTGAGGGACTGTACGTCTGTCACCGCCTGGCGGCATGGCTGGAAGAGCTCGCCCTGACCCAGTCCGACGCGTTGCGCGGCCGCGTCGAGTTGTATCCGGCGCTCAATCCGCTGGGCATCGATACGTTGCAGCGCTTCGTACCGGTCTTTGACACCGACCTCAACCGCAACTTCCCTGGGCATCGTGAAGGCTTGCTGCCACAACGCATCACCGAGGCCGCCATGCGCGCGCTCGACGGCGCAGCACTGGTGATCGACATCCACGCCAGCAACGTCTTCTTGCGCGAGATCCCGCAGGTGCGCATCAACCAGGAATCCGCGGCGATACTGGTGCCCCTAGCGCACCAGATGAACATCGACGTCATCTGGCTGCACGGTGCTCTGACCGTCTTGGAGGCAACCATCGCGCACAGCCTCAATAGCCGCGGGATCCCCTGCCTCGTCGTGGAGATGGGTGTCGGCATGCGCATCACGCCGGCATTCACCGATCAACTGATGACCGGCATCCTGCGCGTGTGGCGTTCACTGGGTGTGCTGGCACCGGATCTGCCACTCGCCGACCTCACGCACCAGCCGCTGCTTGCCGACGACAGCAACGTGCACTACCTGAACGCCGAGACGTCCGGACTCTTCGTTCCGGAGGTTGAGCACTGGACATCGGTACGACGCGGCCAACGCTTGGGGTGCATCGTCTCGCCGCACGAAGGCAGCGTGCAGTCCGCGGTGTGCTCACCGGTCGACGGCGTGCTGTTCACGCTGCGCGAGTATCCCGTGGTGTACGAAGGCTCGCTCATGGCGCGTATCATGGCGACCGGATCGGAGGGCGTGCAATGAAGCCCCCGGCCCTCCTGTCGATGACCGCGCCGCTGCGCGAAGACTTCGAGATCGCCTATCATGACATCGGCAGCGCCAACCCGTCGCCCACGGTGGCGCTGGTCGCCGGCATTCACGGTGATGAACTGAATGGGGTCTTCGTGCTGTCGCGGTTGGCGCATTTCCTCGGTGGCGTCGCGGCCGGCCGGCACCCGGGCCGGCGGCTCGACGGACGCGCGATCATTATCCCGGCCGTCAACGTCCTCGGCGTCAACACGCGCAATCGCCGCTGGCCGTTCGACGGCACGGACATCAACCGCATGTTTCCCGGCTACAACGCGGGCGAGACGACGCAGCGGATCGCGCACGCGGTCTTGGAGCTGACGCGGCCGGCGCACTATCGCATCGACATCCACAGCTCCAACCTGGATTTCGAGGAGCTGGCGCAGGTCCGGCTGTACGAACCGAACGATGGCGAGCGCGGCACCGCGCGTTTGTTCGGGTTACCCGCGGTCATCGAGCGGCCGATGAACACCATCTTCACCAGCACGCTCGGGCACGCCTGGCGCGCGTGCGGTGGCCAGAATTTCGTCCTCCAAGCTGGGCAAGCGGGTACGTTGCAGCCGGTCCACTGCGACCGCCTCTTTCGGGCGCTGGTTACCTTCCTGTGGCGCACCGGCGTTGTCAGCGGCGTCGCCTTGTCCGATGAGGACGAAGAGGGGCAGTACTTCGGCGTCGGACACACCATGCCGTTGATCTCCGAGCACGCCGGCCTGTTCATCTCACGGCTCGACGTCGGGCGCTGGGTGCAGGCGGGCGACGTCATCGGCCAGGTCTACGACGGCTTCGCGGGCGAACTGCGCCACGAAATCAAGACGCCCGTGGCCGGCCTGCTGAGCGGCATCCGCCGCCAGCCGCTGCTGTTCGAGGGCGACCTGCTCGCCCGCATCCAAACCCGTCAGGCCGTCGCCGAAGGCGTCGACACGTACCTGCACGGGCAGGGGCAGTGACGGGAAGAGGGGAGTGAGCAGTGGTCCAGTAATCAGTGATCAAGTGATCAGTCCAACCCTTGTGGCAATGATCACTGACGACTGATTACGTGATTACTTGATCACTTCTTCACTCCCCTCACGCCGAGGCGCGCCGTGCCACCGTCGCCGACTTCTGCTCGACGGCACGCAGCAGCTTGTCGAAGGCCTCGGCGAACAGGCGCACGCCATCGTCGAGCAGTTGCGCCGTCACTTCCTGCATGGAGATGCCGACCTGCGCCAGTTGCTCCATGGTGGCGCGCGCACCGGCTACGTTCTCCGTAAGGCTGTGTCGCAGACGTCCGTGATTGCGGAACGCGTCAATGGTTGCCGGCGGCATGGTGTTCACCGTATCAGGCCCAATGAGTTCCTCGACGTAGATCACGTCGCGATAGTTCGGGTTCTTCGTGCTCGTGCTTGCCCACAGCACGCGCTGCGTTTGGGCGCCTTGACGCTGCAGCTTCTCCCAACGCGGGCCGCTGAAGATTCTGCTGTAGCGTTCGTACGTGAGCTTGCCGTTGGCATTGGCGACGGTCCCGAAAAGAGCCTGCACGCGGTCACGTTCGCCGCCCTCGGCTGTTTTGAGACGCTCGGACAGCCGTGCATCCACCAGGGTGTCGATGCGGCTGATGAAGAAGCTCGCAACGCTGGCGACGTGACGCAGGTCTTTGCCGGCCACCGCACGTTTCTCCAGTCCCGCGAGGTATGCCGCGGCGACGCGCTCGTAGACCTCTTGCGCGAACAGCAACGTCACGTTGATGTTCAGCCCCTCACTGATCAGCTGCTCGAACGCCGGAATCCCTTCCGGTGTGCCGGGCACCTTGATCATGACGTTCTCCCTACCGACGGCGCTCCAGAGGCGGCGCGCCTCGGTGAGCGTCCGTTCAGTGTCGTGTGCCAGGTACGGCGAGACTTCGAGACTGACATACCCGTCGCGGCGCTGCGTCGCATCGTACACCGGCCTCAGGATGTCTGCGGCCCGGCGGATATCGTCGATCGCAACATGCTCGTAGCGTGTGGTGGTATCCGCATGCTGCGTCGGCGTTGATGCGAACGCCGCATCGTACAGCGTGCTGTCGGCGATGGCCTTTTCGAAGATCGCTGGATTGGAGGTCATGCCGCGCAGGCCATCTTCTCCGATGAGACGCTGCAAGTCACCGTTCTCGAGCAGATCGCGGCGAATGTAGTCCAGCCAGACGGACTGTCCATACTCCTGGAGCCCTCGTAGTGGGTTCATCGTTCTCCTCCCGTACTACCTACCCTAGCTCATTGCGGCCCACGACGCATCCCGTTGCGTTATCCACGGTTGACTCTGCTGCGCTGCCGAGCACATATGCGGCGCACGAGGACCAATGGGAGCACTCGACAGAGTCGTGGCCAGTGCGGCGGCCGCGGTGGCGGATATTCCCGACGGCGCGCGCCTTCTCCTGGGCGGATTCGGTGTCATCCAGAGCTGGCCGATCAGCCTGATCAACGCGTTGCACAAGCGTGGCGTCCGCGACCTCACGGTGATCTGCAATACGCCCGGGGTGGGGCCGACCTCGCCACAAATCCTTGCTGAAAACCATCAGATCAAGAAGCTGATCGCCAGTTTCGCGGCGTACCCGACGCGGCCGACCCCGGTCGAGGCGGCGATCAAGTCGGGAGAAATCGAGCTGGAGTTGGTGCCGCAGGGCACGCTGGTCGAACGCGTGCGCGCCGGCGGCGCCGGTCTGCCGGCGTTCTACACACCCACCGGTGTGGGCACGGCGGCAGCCGCAGGCAAGGAGGAACGCGTCTTCGATGGCCGGCGCTACCTCTTGGAGACCGCAATCCATGCGGACTTTGCCCTTTTGCGGGCCGCAACCGCCGACCGCTACGGAAACGTCGTCTACCGCCGCGGTGCACGCAACTTCAATCCCCTGTTTGCTACCGGCGCTAAGACGACCATCGTCGAGGTCGACCGCATCGTCGAACCTGGCGACATCGATCCTGAAGCCGTCGTGACGCCGCATATCTTCGTCGACCGCGTCGTGCAGAACGAGCAGCCGCTCGACCTGGGCGCCATCCGCGAGTTGTCACGTCGCTATGGGAAGCAATGGCGGCTCGAGGCGAGACAGACCGCGGATGGTCCGCAGGGCTTGCCGCCGGAGTTGATGGCCCGCAAGGCGGCGCTGCTGCTGCACCCCGGCGAGTACGTCAACCTCGGCCTCGGCATTCCAACGCTGGTGTCGAACTTCATCGACCCGGAACGCAACATCACATTGCACTCGGAGAACGGCATGCTGGGATTCGGTCCGCTGGCTGCCACAGATGAGGAAGATGTCGATGTCGATCTGTACAACGCCAGCGGGCAGCTCGTCAGCCAGCTACCCGGGGCGAGCTACTTTCACAGCTGCGACGCCTTCGCGATGGCACGCAGCGGTCGCGTCAGCACTGTCATTCTCGGTGGCTTCCAAGTATCGGAGACCGGCGATCTGGCGAACTGGAACGTTCCGCACACGGGCGTCGGGGGCATTGGTGGCGCCATGGACCTGGCTGCCGGCAGCGCACGCATCCTGGTCGTGATGTTCCACCGCACGCGCGACGGCGAGCCGAAGCTGCTGCGCACCTGCACCTATCCCCTCACCGCCATGCGCTGCGTATCGACGGTGGTCACGGACCTTGCTGTCATCGACATCGACTCCGCAGGCTTCGTGCTGCGAGAAATCGCGCCTGGCGTCAC
>DATKMS010000078.1:0-4921 GCA_035541735.1 Candidatus Margulisiibacteriota bacterium | reverse complement strand
GGCGCGCCACGGCAGGACGCTGCACGCCTCGATCGACATCTACGCGTTCGGGGTGATGGCTCACGAGCTGTTCGTCGGGCGCCCTCCCTTCCGCGACCCGCTCTTCGTGCGCGCGACGCACGGCCGTTCGCTCCCGCCGCCCGCCTCGCTCGCGTTGGCCCGTCCCCGCCTCGACCGGCGCTTCGCCGACGGCTGAAGAGGCCGCCCGTGTACTGAAGGACGTTCGACTGGACGCGGACCCGACCTCGGTTCCGAGCGTGCCGGTTGTGTAGAGAAAAGGTCATCGCGGCGGCTGATGCGTGGCCCGCTCATCCGCGCGTCAAACGACGCACGAGCGGTGAATGCCACGAGGCGCGAGACCGCATGCGCGAAAGTCGATTCTCGACCGATGGCGCCGTCGGGAGGCCTTACCCAAGTTTCCAGCACGATGCCAGTTGCGATGAAGCTCGGACAGGTCTGCAGCCGAAACGTACCGTGCATCAGGAAGACGGACCGAGCGGCCGAAGCCGCACGCCGGATGCATGCCGAAGGCATCGACGAGCTCGTGGTCGTCGAGGAGCTCGATGGCAGGAAGGTACCCGTGGGCTCGATCACGGACCGCGACATCGTCGTCGGCCTGGTCGCCAGGAACATCCGGTCCCTGGGTGAGCTCACAGTGCGCGATGTCCTGTTCCCGGAAACGATAGCGCACGAGATCGTGACCGCCGCCGACGACGAAGACGTCGACGATGTGATCGCGCGGATGCGTTCCCAGGGGATTCGACGGATGCCGGTGGTCGACGCAAGCGGCGCTCTGGTCGGGCTCTTCACGCTCCACGACGCCCTCGAGCTGCTGGAGTTCATGGATCGGAGACCGACCTGCTTGTCGGAGAAGGACTCGGCACGACAGGCAGCCCTGCTGATGCGCGACGAGGGCCTCGACCTGATACCGGTCTGCGACGCAGCCGGTCGAATGACGGGCACCATCACGGACCGGGACCTCGTCACCCGCCTCGCCGCGGCGGACGCCTCGCTCGACCTTCCGCTGAAAGACGTCATGACTCGCGACCCGGTCGTCTTCACCGTGAGGGACGAGCTTTCGACCATCGAGCAGCTCCTGGTGGGGCACCACAAGTCGCGCATCGTCTGCGTCGACGAGGACGGCCGCCCAGTGTGTGTCGTCAGCCTTGCGGAGCTCGCCCGCCTGGAAGACGCGAGGCTCCGGCGAAGAATGCACCGGCCCGTTCGCGAGCACACACACCACCCGCAGTGAGAGTGCGCCGCGTCAACGATGCGGCTTCGAACGTCGTCGGTGCCTCGCTCGTCGAGCTGAAGCGGCCCCGATCCGGACCACAGGCTGGTCGTCGCGGCCGGACCCTCATCGCAGAGCTTCGACGCGCTCGAGCCGTTGTTTGGGCACCACGCATCTCGCTACGTCCCGCGCGCTTGGACGCGCACCTCGTCATCCTCGACCGTGACCACCCCGGTTTTCGTGACGCGACCTACCGGGCACGTCGCGACGCGATCGCGCGCCTGGCCGCCGTCAATGTGCGCGGACAGCCGCCGCCCCACGTCGACTACACCGTGGAAGAAGGGCAGGTCTGGACTGCGGCCCTCCAAGCGCTGGCCCCGCTCCATGCGCGCTACGCATGCCGCAGCTACCTGGCGGCGTGGCGGCGCCTCGGCCTGAGCGCTGAACGAATTCCACAGCTCGCCGAAATCAGCGAAGAGCTCATGCGCGCGACCCGCTTCCGCTACGCGCCGGTGGCGGGGCTGGTGACGCCGCGTGAGTTCATGGAGCACCTCGCTGACCGCACCTTCCTCGCCACGCAGTACATGCGCCATCCGAGCACGCCGCTCTACACGCCCGAGCCAGATCTGATCCACGAGATCGTCGGCCACGCCTGTCTTCGCTCACCGAATGGCTGGAGCACGAGTCGCGTCGGTGAATAGCGCCTCGACGCACACGCGCTCGGCCGGGCGCGGACGCTGCAGGGGAGTCGTAGGGTTCCAGCACGAGGAGCTCGAGCGAGACGGGGGGGAACCGTGATCACGAAAGCTGCATCACTGGCGCAGCGGGCTTTCTGCTGGACCGCGGCGCGTGACGGCCGCTCGCGCTCTCGGGACTCAGCACCCCGAGCTGCACGACGTGGACCAGCATTGCGCCGCGGCGCTCAGCTCTTGCTGCGCGCTCGCCGGGGCGCTCGACACGCAGTTTTGTTCACAGCTCGTGCTCTGGCCGCATTGGTGGAGGCAGCTGATGATGCCCACGCACGCCTGGTCCTCTCCGCAGGTCTGCGTGACCGAGCAGCACTGGGCCGTGACGCATTGCGCGCAGGAGGCCACGGAGAACGTGACTCCGCAGGCCATCACCGCGCTGCCGCCGCCGCCGCTGCCGCTGCCGCTACCGCTACCGCCACCGCTGCCACCAGCGCCAGCCACGCCCCCCCCGCCGCTCGACCCGCCGCTGCCGGTCGACGGATGGCACTCGCTGGTGCAACTCTGCTCCGCGCAGCTGTTGACCGCCTGCGCCGATGGAAGGCACGCGGAATCGCTCGTGAGCTTCGCCTGACACGCCTGCGAGGACTGGGCCGAGACGTCGTACGCGCCACTCGGACAGACGCAGGCGAGGTAGTCGCTGCAGTCGCTCCCGAACGCCCCGAGCTGGGATGCGCAGGATGCCTGCATGCACGCGTAGCAGGCGCCGCTAGTCGTTTGGCCGATTGCTTGGCCGAGGCAAGCGCTTCCGCCAGTCTGGCCCTGGCCGCTCGGAGCGCCCTTGCCGCTGCATGCGCAGAGTGCCGCGAACCAGGCGAGGGCGCTTGCGCCCAGCAACCAACACGAAGGCCTCGTCATGACGTTGCTCCTCTTCGGCGTCGCACCGCCGTAGTTCCGAAGCGCACTGAGGCCCAAGCATGCGACTTCCAGTCCACCCACTCGGAAGCGGCCGCCTAGACGGTGGCGTGCCGAGGCGACAGCGCCGGATTCATGTGCGTTGCGCGGTCGCTGCGCTCGGTGCCGGGGGAGCGCCGGCATCGTCGCCCTCCGGGGATCGCCACCGCGGCCGGACGCGGAAGACCAGCAGCGTCGAGCTGCCCGCGATGACGACGGGCCGAGCGCGCGCCTGACCCACCGCGGTCGAGGCGTGCACCGAGCCGCCATGGCGCGCAAGGTGCTTCTTGCAGCGGCCAGAGGTTTGTCGTGAAGCGATCGGCTCACTTCTTCAGTCCAAGCCGCCGCCCCACCCGGGCCCCACCCAAACGTGATGAGCCGCCAGTGCGAGGGAGCTCATCGCGACGCGACATCGAGCCGAGCCGGCCGCGAGTGCGGTCGATGCAGCGTCGACGGCGCTGGGCAGCGGCCTCACAAAATAGCGGCAGCAGGAGTCCCCATGACCCCCGCTGCCGCCGGCTATTCAGTGGTTTCGTTTGTCAGGTAGCCGTCATCAGTAGAAGCAGCCGCCGATCGGGAAGTTCGAATAGCTGCTGATGCTGTTGTTGTAGCTCTGGGCCAGCTGCATGACGTTGTTCGTCGCTGCATTCGTGGCGGTCACTTGCAGGATGTACTGGTTGGCGTTCAGGTACGACAGGTTGTTGTACACCATGGCGTTCGAGAACTGAGACGACGAGGCGCTCTGCAGGCTGCTCGTGTTCGCCGCGTTGGAGATGTTGCTCGCGTTCTGAGCCGTCGACGAGCTCAGGTTCGAGCCGTTGTTGAAAGCCGACGACCCTTGGTTCGCGATGTTCTGGAACGAGGTCATGTTGTTGAACGCGTTGCCGGCGTTGCTCGCCTGCTGCGTCGAAACAGTCGACGTGTTGTCGGCGTGCGAGCCGTTGTTGAACGCCGACTGCTGGACCGTCGAGTTGGCGGCCGCCGTGTTGGCGCCGTTGTTGAAGAACGCGTTGTTCGAGTTCTGCGCCACGGCGTTCGAGCCGTTGTTGAAGAACGCGTTGGACAGGTTGTTGGCCCCGGCGTTCGCGTTGGCGCTGGTGGACGTGGAGGTGTTGTTGTTCCACGGCACCGAGTAGGAGACCAGGCCGCCGAAGAAGCCATACATCCCGTTGAAGCCGTTGTTGAAGGCGTTCGTGAAGGCGTTGTTGTTCGCCCAGCTGTTGTTGACGTTCTGCGCCGTGTTGTTTCCGAACGCGTTCGCCTGCTGCGCGGCGACGTTGTTGGCGGACTGGTTACCCCACGCGTTGTTGAACGCGGAGCTCTGGTTGGCGACGCTGTTCACGTTGTTGCCCCAGGCGTTCTGGTTGGCGCTGTTGAACTGCGTCGAGACCGCGCTGCTGTTCTGGAAGGCCTGGTTGGATCCCGAAGCGACCGTCGAGCCAGCGTTGTTCGCGAAGCTCTGCTGCGACACGTTGTTCGTGAACGCGTTCTGGATCGTCTGAGCCGCGAGCACGTTGGAGGCCGAGAAGTTGTTCGTGGCCGTCTGGAACATGGCCTGCTGCGCCGCCGACGCCTGCACCATGTTCTGGTTGACCTGGAACTGCTGGCCCTGGTTGTTCACATAGTAGAGCTGATACTGCAGGTTCTGGTTGGTGGCGGTGTTCGTGAGGATGCTGTCGATGACGCTCGGCGACGAAAACGCGTACGTGCCCGAGAAGCCACCGCCGCCGCCGCAGCCGTAGCCGAGAGCCGTGATCCACGGCTCCGACGACTTGGCGGTCTGCTCAGCCGAATTCGGCTCTCCCGCGCCGGCAGCGCAGCCCACGTTCAGCGCCGTGGCCACGATGGCCATTCCGATCGTTCCGAGCCCGCTGAGTCTTGCGATGTTGAGTTTCATTGTCTGTCTCCTTTTTCCTTTTCTTGATGGATCACGGCCCGGCGCGCGCGACATCGACTCTGTCGTCGACTCGGTCTCGGTCGCACCCTCCCAGCCAGCGCGCCTGGCGAGAGCAACGGCGGTGCCCGCCAGCGCCCCAGCTTCGCTTTTATT
>DATKMS010000077.1:0-4673 GCA_035541735.1 Candidatus Margulisiibacteriota bacterium | reverse complement strand
CCCGAGTTCGCGCGCGCTGGCGACGATCCGGTCGCGGGCTTTTTCGTCGTCGGCAAAGATCTCCATGCTGTGCGACAGCGCCTGGCGCGCTTGCTCGGTCTCGCCGAGCACCATGCGCGAACGGATCAGCTTGATCCATCCTTCGGCGTCGCGTGGCGATTGCTTGAGACGCTCGGCAAGCCCATCGACCATGCCCCTGATCATGTTCGAGCGATCCTCCGGCGACATCGCCTCGGCGGCAGCCACGTCCTGGGCACTCGGCCCTTTTTCGATCGGCGACGGCAGCTGCGCCTCCTTCCTCAGTGCATCGATCACGTCGGTGGACACGGCGGATTTTGGTCCCGCGGCGGGGAGTGTTGTGTCCATGCCAAGATCGCGCTCAATGTCCGCGATCGTGCTCTTGAGCTCGGGCAGCCAGGGCTCGTCGGCCTTTACCTCCTTGAGCAACTCGACGCAGTCGGTCAGGGCCGCGGTCCTCTGACCTTGCTGCCTCTTGACCAGCGCCTTGAAGAAGCGGGCCCGCGCGTTGCGCTGGTCGAGCTTGAGCACGTCGTCGATGGCTTGGGCGGCATCAGCCGTGACCTGGCCGTCTGTGGAGGAGCGCATCATGGCGTCGATGCGCGCCGTTCTCAATTCGAGATTGCCGGGGCTCAGCTCGATCGCCTTGCCATAGGCATCGCTGGCCTCGGCAAACCTGCCGATATTGACATAGGACCAGCCAAGCGTGCGCCAGCCTTCGGCATCGGCCGGATTCTTCTCGAGGCGCGTGGCGAGGCGCTGGATCATCTCCTCGACCGAGGGCAGGCCGGACCGCGGCCGGGCCTGTTGCCCCCAGCTTTCGATCGCAGCGGTCTGCGTCACTGCGGCGAGGCGCTTCACGGCGGGCGCATCCTCGACCGGAGGGGCGGTGACCTGCCGCTCCGCCGACGGCTGCAGGATCGCGGTCGCGCCGGAGTCCCCGCTCCCCGCGTAAAGGCCGACTGCGCCGGCAATCACGACGGCTGCGAGACACGCCATGACAAACTCCGAGGAGGCGGCCCAACGGTGCGGTATCAGCCGGAACGGAGCACGAGCCGCCAAAGCGCGCCGCCTGATTTCGAGCCGGGCCGTGTCCGCCTCGGCCTCCGCGATCGAGCCTTGCCTTAGCTTGCTCTCGACCTCCGCCAATTCATTGAGACAGGCCTCGATGTCGGCCGAACCGTTCGCCCCCGGCGAAGCGAGCCATCGGACACACAGAAGGGATAGCAACACTGCGATCAACGACGTCGCAATCGTCTGTACGAGCCATAGTGTCATCAATCACTCCTCTTGCTCAGCAACTCGTTCCCGAACCATCTCATTTCCCGGGGATGGTGGATTGAGAGCAGCCGCCATCCGGACGCGTGCTGTATCTGCACAGCGCGGCCGCGGCGGGCGCTCCGAACTTGCTCTTCTCGTCCAAGGATTTGCTGCTCCCGTCGGTGTAGAAATCGTAGCGGATGCCGATCGTGGCCAGCAGGTCGGTGGCCCGGCTGGTGACGCCAGCCTGGAGCGTGTTCGTCCACTGTGCGCCGACTTCGAGCTCGAGGCTCAAATTCCTCGTCCATTGGTAGTCGATCAGGACGGACGGAAGCACGGTGTATTCGGTCAGCTGCGTTCCGCGGCCGGTCGTATAGCCAAGCCGCAAGCGCGGGCTGATCCGCAGGTCTTGTGTCACCGGGAATCTGCTGTTGAAGTCGAGCACATACATGTTCGAGGTCGTCATCTGCGAATAGCGCAGCGCGGCGATGTACATGTCGCCGTCCTTCATGATGTTGTTGGCGATGAGCTGGGTCGAATAATAGTACTCGTTGCCCGCCGGCAGCGCGGCCAGCGCCGGATCGAGGCCGACGGCCGTGACCGGCTGGGTGAGATTGACCACGGTGGCATCCGCGCTGACCTGCAGGTTGTCGTTCAGCGGGTGCGAGAATCCGATCATGGCCGATTTGTAAACAGGGGTCTGCGCGAGCGCCAGCTGCTGCAGCTGGCTGCTGCTGTAGGCGTTGGCCTTGAGCAGGTCATAGAGGGTGGCAAAGGGCTGGTTGAGCACCGCGTTCCAGGTGGAGAGATAGGGCGTCCTGCGATAGTCCGCGCCGCCGTAGATCGTCGACTTGTCCGGCAGGATCCACGATCCGGAGAAGATGGCGGCATTGAGCCGGTTGAAATGGATGTCGTAGTCGACATTGCCGAACATGAATTTGTCCTGGTCGAAATAGCGGGCGTCCATCCCGACCGCCTCGCGGTCCAGCAGCCAGCGGTCCCGCTGCTCGGTGAAGTACAGCGTCGTCTCGAAGGCGCCAAGGAACGGCCCCAGGCCGATGCCGGCGCTGTAGAAATATTTGTCGTCCTTGAACGGCAAGTCGAAGCGGCTGAGAGCAGGCGAGCCGGCAACGACATCAAGCCGCAGCATGGTCAGGGGCTGCCAGCTCAGGAGCGCGCCGTCAAACCGGCCGAGCACGCCATCAGTGTTCAGCGTCTGGCGGCCGATCACCGAGCGGACGTTCCAGTCCTTGACCAGCGTGTCGACCGAAAACGCGGCCACGCCCACGAGATCCCGCGAAGCAGGACTGAACATGTGTTCTTCGCTGCCGGAGAAGCGGATCTTGCCCTTGGTCTGGTCGTTATTCCACGTCGCCGTCGCATCGAGGCTCGTGAGGATTTCGTTCTGGTGCACCCGATGCGTGTCCGGATCCACATTGGGATTGGGCGCAAGCGTCGGATCACGGGCGGTCGTAAAGCTGTCATTCCTGATGTAGAACGCGGACGCGCTGCCGACCAGCGTCCAGGTCGTCTCGCCGCTGTTGGTAAACTTTCCGGCGGGAAGCAGTGCGGGGGCTGTGCGCAGACCCGCACTCGCCTCGCCGCTCGGCGGTGCGAGGCCGGCCAGCCGCTGCCTCACCCGATCGCTCCCCTCGCCCACGGGATAACGACGCAGATAGTCCTCGTATTGGGCCCGGGCCTCGGCCGCCTGACCGTTTTTCTGATAGGCCAGAGCGAGAAATTCCTGCGCTTCCGCGCTGTATTGGTTTTCCGGGTAGCCGAGAATCCGGGTGAAGAGCTGGATTGCGCCGCGCGGATTGTTCTTGCGCAGCGCCGCCCTGGCCTCATCCATCCAGGCGGCGACCGACCTGAGATCCTGCGCGGAAATCATGCCTGCGGCACGGTTCACGGGCGAACCGGCGAGCGCCGACCCCGGAAAGACCGGCTTGCATGCCGCCGACGGCTTCGCGCCGGCAATGGCAATGACCATGCTCTGCGTGTCGGAATCGGGAGCGACCTGATAGGCGACGGGATGATCGAAATTGATGCGCAGCACGGGCTCGTTCGGATTTGCGCTCTCCAGCACGATCGAGGTCACGCCTGCCCGCTTGTCATCGGGAACCGTGGCGGCCTCGCGCGTCAACGCCAGCAGGGCGGCGGCCTGCTTGCGGTCGATCGGATTGAGCCTGATTCGCAACTCGTCGCCGCGATCGAGCGGGAAGTGGCTGGCGTAGCGGATTCGGAGGTTGAAGTTGACCTTGAGGATGGCGCAGCCCTTCTGCACGACCATTTGCGCATCTGCCAGCCCCCTGTCGACGACAGGCTCGGCCGAAGCACCGCGCAGCGCAAGCAGCACTGCGGCCGCAGCAACGAGCGTCAGCGACAGGAGATGGATGGTTTGCTTCATTACCATCCACCGCCGATGGCCCGATGCACCCCAGACTGCCGGGTCAAGATCGTTCGCTGGGTGTTGTCGGTATAGATGTGACAGGCCCCGGCACAGTTCCTGAGCTCCATCACCGTGTAATAGACCCGGACCGGACTCTCGAATTTGGGATGCGACGTCGGACGGTACTTGTCCGAATGACAGCCGGCGCAATCGGGCTTCATGGCCGGGAATTTCCAGGGCACCACTTGCGCATTCGATACATGGCAGGTGTTGCACGCCAGCGCCGGTCCGTGATCGACAAAGGCCGGCGAGGTGTGCCGGTACGTCACCGACGTCCAGGTCACCGTTCGATGACACAATTCGCACGGCAGGCTCGTGACGAAGTGACTGGGCGCCTTGCCCTGAGCCGTCCTGCCATTATGACAGCTCGCGCAGGGTCCGCTGACCCGGCTGTGATCGAGCCGCGCGCCCGCAAAGGTCACGGTGCTCTTGTGGCAAGTCTCGCAGGGAGCGCTGGTCGGGATGTGGGTGGCCGGCTTGCCGAGCGCGGTGACGCCATTGTGGCAGCTGGCGCAATTGCCCGCGATGCCCGCATGATTCATCTGCGCGCCTGCGAAAGTCACCGTGCTCTTGTGACAAGTCTCGCAGGGTGCGTTCGTGACGATATGGCCAGCCGGTTTGCCCAGCGCAGTGATGCCGTTGTGGCACGTCGCGCAACCGCCGCTGATGCCGACATGGTTCATCCTCGCGCCGGCGAACGTCACCGTGCTCTTGTGACAGAGCTCACAAGGCGCGCTGGTGACGATGTGACCGGCGGGCTTGTCAGGCGCTGTGACGCCGTTGTGGCACCTCGCGCAGCCCCCGGTGATGCCCGCATGAATCATGCTTGCGGCCGCTGGCCCTGACGCCGCCGGGTTGGACGTTGCCGCACCCGCGGCCGCGAAATTGGGGCTGGCGAGGCTGGGCGAGGCCAATGGCGCGATGGCGGGACCAGGCACCGTTGCTG
>DATKMS010000076.1:0-2105 GCA_035541735.1 Candidatus Margulisiibacteriota bacterium | reverse complement strand
GGTAACCGCTCACCCGACAGCGGAGTGGCTGGCGCGGCAGATCTCGGAGGCCTTCCCCTGGGATTCGGCTCCACGCTATCTCGTCCGGGATCGCGACCGTTCCTATGGCGGGGTATTCCTGCGTCGCATCCAGTCAATGGGTATCCGAGACCGGCCGATAGCCCCGTGCAGCCCATGGCAGAATGCATATGTCGAGAGATTGATCGGATCCATCCGACGTGAATGTCTCGATCATCTGATCATCTTCAACGAGGCCCATTTGCGGCGCGCGCTGAGGAAATACGCCACCTACCACAATACAATTCGAACGCATCTGGCCCTGCGCAAAGATGCACCACTTGGCCGCGGCATACAGAGGGCCGGTGTCATCGCGCGCGTGCCGTACGTCGGAGGGTTGCACCACGCGTTCGTTCGAATCTAATAAACGGAATGGACAGGAGTTCTCGCGCCGTGGCTCATTGCCGCGGCGGGGCGCGGTGGGTGAGCGGCTCCGCGCGCGGGGTCGAGGGTTTCCACGCTTCTAAGGGGGTCGCTCGCTGGTGATGCCAGGGGTGGCTGGTCGATCCGGCCGTGCGCCCATGGCGCCCGACAAGAGCGTCACGAGCCCCATGAGCAGGGCGGCCGCCATGCATACCGCACCGTAGCCTACCTTATCCATTGCCGATCCCCCGAGAAACGCGCCGACGGCCCCTGCGAGCGAGGAGAAGGCATTGAACAAGCCGAGCGCTTCCCCCTTCTCACCGCGCGCCAACTCCGCGACGAGTGCCGTCCCACTGACTCCCAGCAGGGGCCAGGCGAGCACCAGAATGACAAACCCCGCCAGCGCCAGCGTCACGTCATAGTTCGGCGACAGGAAAGCGCCTGTGAGGATGGCGATGGCAACCGTGCGCACACCAAAACCTCCTCGCAGCACGAAACGCGCGCCACGCCGTTGTGCGATGCTCGCCGCCAAGGGATAGATCGGCAGGCTGCCGGCTGCCGCGAAGGCGTAGGCGGTGGCGGGCACTGCGTGCGACACGCCGAACGTCCGAACAAGCGCAAGCGGAAACATCGTCAGCACGGCACCAATCGCGACGAACGCCGCGAACCAAACGATCTGCAGCCGTACGAGCGGCATTTCGAGCTCACGCAGCAGCTTTGCAAACCCCGGCCAGGTGGGAAGATGGAAATGCCGTTGCGGTGCACCGACCCATCCCTCACCGCCCAATGGCGGGTGCGCCACGGCCGCATTGCGGGCAATCGAGACATGAACGCCGCGCAGTGTCAGCCACGCGATGGGCAGCGCCGCCGCGACCAGCGCCGCCGCAACCCCAAAGGCGAGCGCATATCGCCCTCCAATGAACCCGGCAAGAAGCAGGCCGACGACTTGACCTATTCCACTGACCGCCTGCAACGAGCCGATTCGGGCATCCCATTCCTCTTGCGGCCATACCTCGACAATGAACATGTTTGCTACCGTGTTCGCGGCTGCGAAGCCGACGCCGAGGATCGCGGCCAGCGCCGCTTTGAGGGGCAGGCCGAGTTGCGCTGGCATTAACAGAAGCGCCACCAGCACGGCGACCATTCCCAACAGCAACACCCGGCGATGGATCCGCCGTCGGTCGGCGACGTGACCCCAAATCAGCGAAGTCAGACCGGCGAGGTTCATCACGCCGACGATCGTACCGGCATGTGTCGACCCGCTGGCGGAAAGCGGCAGCAGCATGGGCAGCATGCCGCCCTGCACGACACCGAGGCACGCATAGGCCAGAAACCACGGCTCGATCCACGCTAACGGCCGGCGCGGGAAAGTGACGAGTCCATGCGGCAGATGGGTCCCAGGCAGGTGAAACCTGTGATAATGCTCTCGTGCCGAGGCGCCCGTTGCTCGAACCATTTTCTCTGCTCAAGGCTGGCTATGCCTCGACGATATCCCGAGATGGACGTGGATCTCGAATCTTACTTGGCGGGATCCGAGTCCGCGCCCTAGGTCCTGTTTACAAAGTAGCCAGGCGTAGGCATCGGCGGATGGTAGCGATATGAAGGGCGTCGAGGAAGGAGCGCGCGAGCTTGTCGTATCGGGTGGCGATGGCACGGTTGATCTTGAGATGGCCGATCATGCGTTC
>DATKMS010000075.1:0-20463 GCA_035541735.1 Candidatus Margulisiibacteriota bacterium | reverse complement strand
AAATGGTAGAGTTCGAGCGAAGGATGATGCGGCCCGTCGGTCGAGCCCGACTGCCGGCAGGCTGAGCGGCACGCGTGATGCGCCGTCGGAGGGGATTTTTCAGCTGGAACTGTTGATCGCTTTTTCCCTTGCAGCTCCAGTCAACCGGACCGTGGGACCTAGCGGTCGCGTTCGCAGCACCGACGCGACTTCACACACCGCCGCGTACCTCGCTGATGTCAGCCGCCCACGCGGACTGCGCTCGCCAAGCCGCCGCCGGCACAGAGTCGCGACCGCCGATCTCAATCACTGCCTCGACCGGCGTGATGAAGATTCTGGCGGTCGCAGCTGGCGTGCCGCGCCGGGCCTCAGTGATGCAGTGTACGGTGGGCATCGCAAGTTCGTCGTCCACGACCGTTTCAAGTTTGATCTCTGCCGCGAAGTCGACGGCGTACTTGACGCCCCGGTAAAGCCGCGCCCGGCTAGGGCTGGATTCCAGCACTTCCGAGACCACCACCTCTTCGACACCGCGGGCTCGCAGTGCGTCAACGACGGCGTCGAGTTGATGTGCGGCGATGAGCGTTTCGACCTTTTTCATGGGATCTCCGTTGTCAAATGCCAGGATACTCTCCCGACAGTGCTCCACTCATTTCCTGTGCCAGGTTGACAGACGCGGATCTCCACTCACTGTGAGGCAACGCTGCGTGCACTGTCCTGCATTTTCCCAAGCTCGCGGGCACCCGATCCTGCAGACGACACGAATTGCCGCCGCGCCGTCGTGCCGGCGCGGGAGCAGAACCCGAGAGGGCTGGTCTCAAATTGCGGTGCGAGGGCGTTGAAAGTCCTGCAATTCAAAGCCTGCGACCCGGCAGACAGCACCTGACGCACGGCGCAGACGCCGCGCCCTCGCTGGCACGAAGACTGCGCTGCAGCCGAACCATGGACAGGTCAATGCCGGGATTCTCGTCCCGTTTCGGAGGTTTTCTCCCATGATGAATACCGCTGCACGGTTCCACGTTGAAGACGCCGTCTGCGTCGATACCAGTGACTACGATCTCGAACCACCCGGAATGATCTCGCGTTCGCCCGGTCTGGTGCTCGCCGTCACAGAAGGTCCTCGCTTGTGTTACGACGTCCGTATACGGTTGCGCTTCGGTGGGACACTGGATCTAACGGTGCCCGCCGAGAAAGTCGGCGCCCTCGACTACCCTTCCCGCAACACCCGCCGTCCGGGCTTGGCGTAGGCGGCGCGCAGCTTTCGTGAGTGGTCAATTGCCTCGGCGGGGACCCTGCCCCAGCAAGGCCAGGGTCCCCGACGCGCGCGGAGCAGCACCCAACTCATCAACAACAAAACGTATTTTCGCTCTACCGCAATTTGCGCTGCCGATATAGCCAGCATCCTGTATTTCTCAACGCCGATGGCGCCAGGTGAGGGACACGCACGCTCGCACGTCGCTGGCATGGAACCTGCGCTGCAAGCAGAGCATGGACGCTCGATTCTGGATCACGCTAGTTGGTACCGACGTCCTCTACGGCCGTCTCTGGATACGCAATGTAGTCCGCCCGTCGTCTCGTGCGCACAGGGCAGGAACACGACTCCGGATCCGCGCAATCAGCAGCGTCATCACACTCGCACTCGTCTCGCTGGGGTGCACGATCTCGGGATGCGCGCTCACCAACCAGCCACACAGCGTGGCGCGCGCCTGGACCTTCAGTACCGCTGAGATGACAGCGACCAGTCAGGACCGGGAGCTGTTGGCCTGCACCCACGAGCCATTGGAAACTGGGACAGCCTCCATTCCTACACATCGCCCCGAGTTTCACTTCCTGCATCCGCGGGTCACACGTTTCGTCGCGCGTTTCCAATCGGACAGCTCCTGGGCAACGGCGCTGTCGCGCAGCCAACTCTACGTGCACGACATCGCGACCATCCTGCGCGAGGAAGGGTTGCCGGCAGAGCTTGCCTACCTGCCACTGATCGAAAGCGCCTTCAGGCCGCACGCCGTGTCGCGGGCCGGCGCGGTCGGCCTGTGGCAGCTGGTCGCCAGCACTGGACGACACTATGGACTGCGCATCGATCGATCCGTCGACGAACGGCGCGATCCGGTAAAATCGACTAGAGCGGCAGCAAAGTATCTCAAGGATTTACATGCGACGTTCGGCGACTGGCACCTGTCACTGGCCGCGTACAACAGCGGCGAGCACGCCATTGCACGCCTGCTCACCGCACGCCCGAACCTGACGTTCTGGGAGCTGCGGCAGAGCGGACGTTTGCACGCCGAGACTGCAGACTTCGTCCCCAGGTTTCTTGCGGCGGTCCAGATCGCCGAAGGCCCCGAGGCCCACGGCTTCGACGCCGTGCCCGAGGAACCGTTTCGCCTCCCAGGGGATGCTTGAGATGGCCCACGCCACGCTCAATCGGAGGGCAAACGAATGAAAAACGCCTTCAACCAGGTCATCCTCGCCAATATGGTGTTGGACTTGGCGCTTGCTACGGCGTGCCTGCGGGGCGCCGGTCGTTCCAATAGTCGGCGCCGGGCGCACACTGGCGACACCTCGGCTGTTCGGACGCCACCCCCCAGGACCGGTTCCTCCGAGTCGACCATTCCGACGACGCGCGGCGAGTGAGCCGCGTCGCGGGCGGCACCGCCGCTGGTGCGGCTTCCCCGTCGACGCGCAGCTCAGGGAAGACGAACGCCCTGAATCCGCGCCGCCGGCACACCGCGACTCCATGGACGGTTCCGCGGCCTCAAGCTGTACCGGAAAGATATACAGGAGAGCATTCATGCAAGAAAAAGAACTATTCTTCGTCATCCCGACCTACCGGCTGCGGGAGGTCGGTGAAACGGTCGAGCACTACGACGAACACTTCTGGCGCAACGGCCATGCCGTGCCGATGATCGTCTTCGATGATTCCAGCCCGGCCAACCAGGAGAAGTACTACCCGCTTCTCGAGCAGACCAAGACGCACAATGACCTGTATTACGTCGGCCCGCGGGAGAAGGAGCAGTTCCTCGGCTACGTCAACGGCCGGCTGCGTGACAAGCGTCTCGAAGGGCTGGTCAAGAACCTGTTCCGGCCCAGCTACGGCGGCAATCGCAACTACACGCTGATGTACACGCTCGGCGGCCTGGTGGTCAGCGCCGACGACGACATGCGACCGTATACCCTGATGGAGCACAGCCCGGAGTCACTCGAATCGGACGAGGTGTGCCGCGGCCGCCTGCACAAGCTGGGTGAGAACGGTTACAGCCGCAAGTCGTTCGACATCCTGACATCCTTCCTCGACGTGTTGGGCAAGCCGGCCAGCCAGGTGCCGGACAACTACGAGCGCGGCGCGCTGCTGGTCGACACGGCGATGGATCTGGAGACCAACGCCAGCAAGGGGCTCACCCGCGAGAACTCGCTGCTGCTGCAGCGCGGGTCGCTGCCGGAGGACGCGGTGGTCAAGATGGCGCAGACCTTCCGCTCCGGCACCAACGACATCGACGCGATGGACTACATCGAAATGTTCCTCGGCGACGAAGGCCAGGCGGACGCCGACGACCTCAACGACGTCTATGTGCTGGTGAACTTCCGCCCTGCGGTGACCAAAAAGAACTGGCGCATGGACTGCGGCGTCGGCGGCTACGACAACACCTTCGGCCTGCCGCCCTTCTTCCCGACGCGGCTGCGCTTCGAGGACTATATCTTCCGGCTGTGGGTGCAGCAGGCCGGCGTCGCCGCCGCCCACGTCGATGCCGCGCAGAACCACACGCGCAGCAACTACATGCGTAACCCGCCGGCCGGTGAGATCTTCAACGAGGAGGTATCCAATCTCCTCAAGAAGAAGATCAAGGCGTCGGTGTCACACCTCGACGAGTTGAGCATCACGTTCGACTACGACGGCGAGGTGACGGCACAGGACGCCGAGGAGATCCTCGACAAGACCGCGCGGCTCTACGGCCGCGCCTTGGAGGCCGTCGAGGCAACGACCAATCCGGAACGCATCGAGGGACTGCGCCGGCTCGCCGCCAACCTGAACAAGGCCTTCTACGGCTTTGAGCCCGACTTTTTCCAGCAGAACCTGCTGCGCATCGTCGACGACATCATCAGCGTCATCAAGGGCTCCATCGAGCTGTGGCCGACGTTGATTGAGATTTGTTACTTCGAGAAGGGCCGCAAGGGCTTACCGCAGGTCCGGGTCAACAATCAGAGGAAGTGAAAATGCACAGGAAGGGGACGGGCAGGCGCCAACGCTTCGAGTTCATGGCGCATCGGTCTTCCATTTCGTGCTTCGAAGTTTCGCGCCTTCGTGACTCTCCCGGAACACTCGGAACCACAGAGTTTGTGACACAATTGCGGAAGGGTGCTGGACACACGTCCATCAACCCTGCGCGATTGTGTCACGCAAGAGGGCGGCAGGCACCGCCGGCCCTACGCGCCATTCATCCCAAGCGAGTTCCGTCTCCCGGCAGCCTGTGGTACCGTCGGCGCATGGGGCACGTATACGTTGATGCCGAAGTATTCGCGCGGCGTCGCGTGAAGGTTCGCTTCCTCGTCGACACGGGAGCGACATATACGATCCTACCGGCCACGATTGCACGTGCGGCCGGGTCGATCCCCCTGCCGACCCGCTTCGCTGTTTCCCTGGCTGATGGCTCACGGCGGAGTCTTCTGGCGTGCACGATGGGGATCGAGATCGAGCGACGAACAGCACCCATGACGGCACTGCTGCTCCCTGATGGCGAACCGCTGCTCGGCGTCGAGACCCTCGAAGCGCTCGGGCTCCGGGTCAACCCAGTGTCACGCTGCCTGGAACCCACCCGAGCCCAAACTGCGCTGCTGGTAGGTCTACGCCCACGGCCGGTACACCGCGCGCGAACGTCTGTAACACGCCGCCCGCCGTAACGTCGCCTCCGGAGCTGGACGCGCCAGCCCGCACCCGCCCCACGCTCTCCACGAGCACGCGCACTGCGACAACCGCGAGACTCACGGCGCGGGCGAAGCCTCCCGGCGCGCTGACCTTGCCCGTGCCGAAGCTGTATCGCCTGTCGTGCGCTCGCCGACGGGCGTACCAGTAGGCGAAGGCCGCCATCCCGAGCGCTGCCGCGTGCGTCGCCAGTGCCAGCCGTCCGCCAAGAGCGCCATCGACCCGAACGCGATGCCGGAGGTGATCTCCACAACCATCATGGAGGAGGTCAGCGCGAGCACCCAGTCGAAGCGCCTGAAATCCTCCGCCACCTACGCCCGCCCCATGGGCGGATTCTGGATCCGCTGCGTTCTACGGCGCAAGTCGCGGAGGATTTGAGAATCCTGCGCGGCCCACGGTCCGATTCCATTCGCCGACTGCGCTTCCGGCACGTTTTGCGGTGTCAGATGCCGGAGGTTTCAGAATCCGTTGCGGTACGGCGGCTTGATCCATTAGCGGATTTTGAATCCGCCGCGTTCTACACCGTAGCGCGTGGAGGATTCTAGCCTGGCGGCGGCTCGAAGGCTGATCCGCAGGCGTTTTCCACGATCTGCCGCCTACGTCCGCCATTGGCTCCGGCGCACATCGAGGCCCGTCTTTTGCAAACGCTCCACGCCCAAGGCCAGGCCTACCTCCTTCGCCAACGATTCAAGGAAGCGCAGGCGCAATTGCTCCGGCAGCAGCCATTGGGGGGCCTCGGGATCCGTCGGCCGCAGCGCCAACACCCCCAGGGTCGCATCTGCCGCCTGCAAGGGTATGTAGAGATTCTCGCTGCTCGGGAATTCCTGGGTCCGCCACCCTGCGATCTGGCCCTGCTCGTAGGTCCATTGGGCCACACTCATTTCTTTGAGAATGTGCTGGTGAAAAACCGATTCCTGGTCGCCGGTGGCGACGTGCAACCGTTTGGTGTCGTCGGGCAGCAACGCCACCACCTGGCATTGGAACATTGCCGCGAAGTGTTGAACCGCCACTTCCAAGATTTTCTCAACCCCGCGCGTGCCAGCTAGCTGACGGCTGAGGGCATGCATGGCCGCGGTCTGGCGCTCCTGCAAACGGGCCGCCTCGGCCTGGCGCTTTATCAGGCTGGTCGAATGGCCGATGACCACGGCCACCAGAAACATCACCACGAAGGTCACGACGTATCTGGCGTCTTCCACCGTGAACGACCAGCGCGGCGGCACGAAACAGAAATCAAAGGCGAGAACGCTGAGGAGGGCATTGAGGATGGCCGGCCCCCGCCCACACTGCACGGCGGTGACCATCACCGCCAGCAAGTACACCATGATGAGGTTGGGCAGGTCGAAGTAAGGATACATCAAGAAGCAAAGGCCGGTAGCCAAGGCGACGTAAAGCACGCCCAATTCATAGTCAGGCAACCGCACCGCCTTCGGTCCCACCAGAACAGGTGCCTCCGTTTGTTCCCCGGGCGCACCGGTGGTGACAACGACGTCGATGTCGCCGCTCAGACGTACCAACTCGTCGACGGGGCTTCTGAACAGAAAGGCGCCCCAGCGGTGGCGAGCAGGCCTGCCAGCGACAATTTTGGCGACCTGATGTTGGCGGGCGAACTCGACAATCTCCGCGGCGATCTGACTGCCTCGCAAGGTGATGGTCTCCGCCCCCAATTGCTCCGCCAGGCGTAGGTTGTAGACCGCGCGGTTCCGTTCGGCCTCCGGCAGGCGCAACATCTTGGGAGTTTCCACGAATACGGCGAACCAATCTGACTTGGCTTCAGCGGCCATTCTCTGGACGGCTTTGATCAGATCGGCGCCGGAGGCACTGGGGCCGACGCATACCAGGAATCCTGCATGAGTGGGGCTTGGCCTGGCTGGCATGAGGTGGCTCCTTCCGGCGGAACTCGGTTGCATCGCAGGACTCACCTTGCCAATGACACACGCACGTGTCCAGGCTCGCTGGGATGCGCAGATAGATGGCCTTGCGGGCCCGCACTAGTACCTGGCAGCGGTCGAGTCGTTTGGGTGATCGGCCAGGCGAGTGCCCCCGCAAGACCGCACTACCGACATCGGTTTGAGGAATTGAAGGTCACAGTCTAGAAGTCTCGGCAACGACGTCGGGTGCCCCGGCCGCTCCGCGACCGAGCACGACTGCCCCCGCGCCGATCACCGCACCGTATTCCGCGGCGACGACCCACCACGGCACCTGCAGTCCCCCGTGGACCGTCGACAAGTAGATCACGATGTACGTGGTGAGGATCGTGACCGTCCAGACGGCAAGCGGCAGCGTCGCTCGGGTGAACAGAAAGGGGGTCAACCACAGCAGGTACCACGGGTACACCACCGGGGCGACTGCGAGTGTGGCGGCAAGCGGCCACGCCCACGCCGCCGGCGACTGCGGCCCCAGGCGTGCCCGCACCCAAACGGCAATGATGAGACCGACAACCACTGCCAGCGCAACGAGCACGCTCGACGGGAAGAAGGCGTTGAGAGCTGCGAACAGCGGGCCATTGAAGCGCCACTGGGCGAGATAGGTCGTGAGCGAGCCGAAGGGCACATGGCCCGCGTGTACGAAGGGGAGGTAGAGCGCCGCGAGGAGCCCTGCCCCGGCGACGGCATCGCGCATGCGGATGCGGCGCCACAGCAGCGGCGCTAGCACGCAGGGCAGGAACTTGATCCCAACCGCAAGCGCAAAGACGAGCGCCGCGATCGTGCGCCGCTCGCGCGCCAGCGCCCACGCCGTCAGGACCAGCGCCAGCGTTCCGGCCAGATCGATGTGACCGTTGCCCGCTCCTTCGAGCGCCACGAGAGGGTTCCAGGCGTAGGCAAGGACGCACCAGGGACTGTAGCGCGTCGCGGCGAGCAGACGTAACAGGGCGAAAATCACGAGAACGTCGCAGAGCACGATCGCGGCCTTCACCGCGCCCGCCGATTCGTCAACCGCGGTGACGGCGCGGAAGAAGATCTCGGCGCCGGGCGGATAGACGGTTGGAACCCAGCCGTTGTTCAGTTGGCGCGTGACCGGCGTGTGCAGGCGCACCACCCGCGGATCGTCGGGCACCACCCGGTAGGGATTCTCCCCGAAGCGCTGCAGGCGCCCGTCCCAAACGTACCGGTAGATGTCGGTGGAGAGCTGGGGCGGCTGTACGAGCAATGGGATGCGCCAGAGGGCGGCCAGTGCCAGACACAGCACGAGCCCCCGCCCCCGGGCGCGGCCGAGGAGGGGAAGCGTGATCAGGTAGGCCGCGCCGCTGACCGCCGCCAAGCCGACGAAGAGTGCCGGGTGAGAGCGTGGGTCGACGAACGCGAGCGCCAGCATGGCAAGCGTGAGCACCGCACCGCAAGCGAAGATCATCTGCGGCCAGGCGCACTCTCCAATGCGGGCGTCCGGTCGGCTCACTTCTCCCTTTGCTGCCGCGCCGCCAGCCAAGCTGCGGTTCGCGGCGCCCGGGCCGGCGCCGCGCGCAGATCGGCTGCCAGGCGCGCGAGGTCTTCCCCGTCGTCCACGTCATAGTACTCCTCGGTGAGCGCGACCCGCAGCCCGAGCCCGTGCGCGCGGGCGAGGAGCGAACGCAGCGCGCTACCGGTCCCCATCCCGCTGCCCTCGAAGAGGCCTCGATGCGGGCGCGTCGCACCGATCAGGTAGTACCCGCCATCGGTCGTCGGCCCGACGACGAGATCGTGCGTCTCGAGGAGGGTGAAGGCGCCGGCAAGCGTCGCCGCGGCCAGATGGGGAGTGTCACCGTTGAACGCGATGACCCGTCGGCAGCCCCGACCGAAGAAAAGGCGGAAGACGGAGTCGAGCCCGGCCGCGAGGCCATCTCCCTCCTGGGCGACCACCTCGATGCCAAGCCAGCGCACCAGTGCATCGGCATCGCCGCGCGGGCAGACGACGGCGATGCGCGGCGCGCCGGCCGCCTGCGCGAGCGCGATGGTGTCCTCGATGAGGCAACGGTAGAGCGCAACCACGGCATCGCGTGGCAGCACTTGGTCGAGGCGCGTCTTCACGTAGCCCGGGCGCGGCGCCTTGGCCATGATGACCAGGGTGTCGCCCGTCGGCGCGTCGGTCGTCATCGCACCAGGGGCGCGGCCGGTGCGCGCAGGCGATGCCTCACGATGGCGCTCAGAAGGCCCCAGGCGGCGCCGATGCTGCCGCGCACCGTGCCGCTGATCTTCGACTGCCCGATGCGCGGGTGGTAGCTCACGGGAACCTCGACGATGCGCGCTTGCCGGCGGGCCGCCTTGACGATCATCTCGACCGGCCATCCGTAGGTGGTCTCGCGCAAATCGAGCGCGCGCAGGATCTCGTAGCGCACGGCACGAAACGGCCCGAGGTCGCGCAGCCGCACGCCGCAGAGGAGACGGATCAGCCCCGCCGCGACCCGGTTGCCCACGACCGCGTGCCACGGCATGGCGCCGGGCATGCGCTCGGCGCTGAGCCGCGAGCCGATCACCAGATCGGCCGCACCCGACCGCAGCGGCGCGAGCAGCCGCGCCATTTCAGCTGGCCGGTCGCTATAGTCCCCGTCCAGGAATACCACGACATCAGGGGCGCAGGCGTGGGCGATCCCGGTCAGACACGCGCGCCCGTAGCCCCGCCGCGGTTCGCGGACGACGCGCGCCCCGGCCCGGGCGGCGAGCGTCGCCGTTGCGTCCGTCGAGTCACTGTCCACCACGACGACCTCGGATACTTCGGTCGCGGGGATGTCGGCGAGCACGTGTTCGATCGAGGCGGCCTCGTTGTACGTTGGGATGATGACCGAGACGCGCATCGTCACGGGTGTGCTCAGGCGCCGCTCGTGTTGCACACGGTCGTGCACGGGCTGGCGACTTTGGCGAAGCGGCGCGCCGGTCCCGAACGGAGCGGAAGGTCAGGATGCGCTCTCCCCTGCACGAAGCGGCAGAACTCGTTCGCGCGTTGGAGCCCGCCGCGCAAAAGAGGCCGGCTCGGACAGCCGCTCCGGCAGACATCCAAAAGCGAGACGCGGATACGCTGCATGCCACGGTAGCAGGGTGCACAGCCGAGGCTGCACGCGTTCGTGAGACCGAGTCCGACCGCGAGACCGCGGGCTTCCCCGCCCTCGGCTACGCCTTCGAGGTGCACGCTACTGACAAACCTCTACCACCGTTGAACACGACCCGGCAGGGGGACCGGGGACCATGGTCGCTTCCATCGACGTCACCTGGCCGTTCTCGTCATAGCTGACCTGGTACTGGAGCAACCAGACAGTCTGAAGAGGGATACGGAGGGAGGTCGGTGGCGGGTAGAGGTGCAACGGGATGATGCTGGTGAGCCGCGTGGGGTTGACGGGCCAGAGGTAACTCCTGTGACTTGTCCCCTTGGCGATGAACGGCAGGCCGAAGGTCTTGCCGACCGCCTTGACGTCCGACGCGAGTCGAGCCGTGACGTTGATTTTGCAGGGGGTGTTGGTGCAAAGGATCGTGACCATCACGATCAGGTGCCCCGCAATGTCGACGTCCTCGTCGCCGAGGGGCGAAGGCACGGTTGCCGCAAAGGGGATGGAGAGCTTCGACGTCGTCTTGGCGGGTGGTTGGGGCCATGCGGTGCGGGCGGACAGCGCGAGCAGCGCCAGGCCGCAGGCGACATGACCGAAGGGACGGAGGCGCAGGGCCATATTCATCTGGACTCCGACGTGTATCCTACCGCGACCGAGAGGGCTCCTGTCAAGCGGATGCTGGGGCTCATGTTGACGGGCCGAGCACCATAGACGCAGAGCCTCAGACGTTCATGACCAATGCTAGCAGCCTGTTGAAAAAGTCCGCCGATGCCCTGGACCGTCATTCCCGCGAACGCGGGAATCCAGATCTTCCGCATGCTTCTGGACCCCCGCTTTCGCGGGGGTGACGATGGCGACCAGTTTTTCAACGGGCTGCTAACGCTCTTTGGGTCGATCGAGCTGCTTGAGGTAGCGCAGGAACTCACTGTTGGGCGAGAGGATCAGTGTGGTGCCCTCGGTGATCGAGTTGCGATAGGCTTCCAGGGTGCGTACGAGCTGGTAGAACTCGGGGTCGCGCCCGTAGGCGTCGGCAAAGATCTTCACCGCTTGCGCATCACCCTGGCCGCGGGTGATCTCGGCCTGCTTGCGCGCCTCGGCGGTGAGGATCTGCACTTCCTTGTCGGACTCCGAGCGGATCTTGCGCGCTTCCTCGTCGCCCTCGGCGCGGAACTTCTTGGCGAGCCGCTCGCGTTCGGTGCGCATGCGATTGAAGACGTTGAGCTCGTTCTTCTCCGGCAGGTCGGCGCGCTTGATGCGCACATCGGCGACCTCGATGCCGTAGTCGCGGGCCTTGGCGTCGCTCTCCTTGGTGACCTCGGCCATGACCTCGGTGCGCTGCTCATTCATGATCTCGCGCAACGTGTGGCGCCCGAGGTTCTCGCGCACGATCGAATAGATCACATCGTCGAGGCGCGACTGCGCGCCGGCTTCGTCGCGTACGGTACGATAGAACTGTAACGGGTCGCGGATGCGCCAGCGCGAGAAGTTGTCGACCACCAACTGCTGCTTGTCTTTGGTGAGGATTTCCTTCGGCGCGGCATCATATGCGAGCAGGCGCTTGTCGAAGTACAACACGTTCTGCACCAGCGGCAGCTTGAAGTAGAGGCCGGGCTCTTGCACCGTGCGCACCGGTTCGCCGAGCTGGACGACGATCGCCTGCTCCCACTGCGGCACGGTGTACACCACCATGTTCCAGCCGAGGATGAGCGCCGCGCCGACTACGAGGATGAGAATCCAGCGCCGGTCCATCATTGCTTCGCTCCCTCAGCCGCCTTCAGCTTGATGGCCTGCTCGAGCGGCAGATACGGCACCACCTGCTTGCCGGCAACCTCGTCGAGGATGATCTTGTTCGCGCGCGGCAGCACCTGCTCCAGCGTCTCGAGATAGAGACGCAGCCGCGTCACGTCCTTGGCCTTCTCGTATTCGTCCTGCAGGGCGATGAAGCGTTGCGCCGCACCGTTGGCCTCCTGCACCTTCGCCGCGCGGTATCCCTCGGCTTCGTTGAGCAACTGCGCCGCTTGTCCGCGCGCCTTCGGCACGACGTCGTTGGCATAGCCGCGCGCCTCGTTGATGAGCCGCTCCTTGTCTTGCTGCGCGCTGATCACGTCCTTGAATGCGTCGGACACCTGATTCGGCGGATCGACGTCCTGCAGCTTTACCGTGACGACTTCGAGGCCGGCCCGATAGTCGTCCAAGGTCCGCTGCAACAGGGCTTGCGCGTCCTGCTGGATCTGCTCTTTGCCTTCGGTGAGGGCGTTGTCGATAGCGTTGCGGCCGAGCACCTCGCGCATGGTGGCCTCCGCCGCGTCGCGCACGGTGCGCTCCTGATCGCGGATGTTGAACAGAAAGTCCGTGGCCCCGGTCGGCCCGGTCTTCACTTTGAACTGCACGATGAACTGCAGCTTGACGATGTTCTCGTCGCCGGTGAGCATCAGCGCCTCGGGATCGACGTCTTGGTAGCGCGCCGGCGGGCCCACCGACACGGTGCGGAAGCCGAACTCTTCTTTGAGAATCTGCGTCACCGGCGGCTTGATGACCTGCTCGAACGGCCAGGGCAGATGGTAGCCGGGTCCAGGGTCGGCCTCGCGCACCACCCGCCCGAAGCGCAGCACGATACCGCGCTCGTCGGGGGCGACGATGTAGATCCCGCTAGCGGCGTAGATCATCAGGATGACCCCGACGATCAGCCACGGACTGAACCGCGGCGGTCGGTGCTGAGTGAACGCGCCGCGCAACCTGTCGAAGACCATCTGGATCTCGGTCAGCGGAGCGTTGCCCTGCCCTCGGGGCGGAAAGGGGTATGTCGCAGGCATAGCCGGCTCCAGCTACTTTCTCCGCACCCGCCGCGCTTCCCATTCGTAGACGAGCGGTGCGGCCACGGCGATTGACGAATAGGTGCCGACGATCGTGCCGAACACCATCGCCATCGCGAAATGGTGGATCACCGGGCCGCCGACCACGTAGAGGATGCTGACGACGACGAACACGGTGAACGAGGTGATGACCGTACGCGAGAGCGTCTCGTTCATGCTCCCGTTCATGATCTGCGCCAGCGGTTCCTTGCGCATGGTGCGCAGCTTTTCGCGCATGCGGTCGAAGATGACGATCGTGTCATGGATGGAATAGCCGCCGACGGTCAAGATGGCCGATATGATGAGCAGGTCGATGTCCGTGCCGAGCACCGAGAACAGGCCATAGGTGGCAATCAAGGTGTGCAGCAGCGCGATGATGTGGGCCACGCCCCAAATGGGGTTGGCGAAGCGGAACCCCACGTACGCAACGATGCCGGCAAGCGACAGCACGACGGCCAGCAGGGCCTGCCGGAACAGGTGCTTGGCGACCGCGGGCCCCACGTAGGACTTGCTATCGACTCGCATCGTCGTGGCCGGCAGTGCGGCCTGGATTGCCTGCAGCTGCTTCTCCAACTCCTCCGCCGAACGCTGAGCGTCAGCCTGGATGCGGATCAAGAAGGTGTTCGTGTCTGTGTAGTGTTGGAGCGCCGCGTTTGGGATGCCCGCCTTCTCGACGGCTGTCCGCAGATCCTGGAGTTCGACGGGCTGGTTGAACGTCACCTGCACGGTGGTGCCGCCGGTGAAGTCGATGCTGTATTTGACGCCACGCACCGCCAGCGAGAGAAGGCTCGCGCCGAGCAGCAAGCCTGAAATGATGAAGAATTTGTGGCGCAGGCCGAGGAAGTCGATCTGGGTTTTCTGGCGGAACAATTGCATGGACTATCCAATACGGATCGTGTTGACGCGCGGGTTGGCGAGGTACGTTTCGAAGACCAGACGCGTGACATTGATGGAGGTGAACCGCCCCACGAGCATGCCCAGAAGCAGGGTGACGGCGAAGCCCCTGATCGGCCCACTGCCGAACTGAAAGAGGAAGATCGATGAGATGCCGGTGGCGATCAGGGAATCGCGGATGGCAGTCCAGGCCCGCTCATAGCCGCTGGCGAGCGCGGTGCGGACGGACTTGCGCAGCGCCAACTCCTCGCGAATGCGTTCGAAGATCAGGACGTTGTCGTCCACGGTAATGGCCATGGTCAGCACGATGCCGGCGATGCCTGGTAGGGTGAGGGTGAAGCCGAAATACGCCATCAGGGCGAGCAAGATCATGAGGTTGAGGATCAGCGCGAGGTCGGCGACGAGGCCGGCGACGCTGTAATAGAAGAACATGAAAGCGAAGATGAAGAGGGCGGCGAGCACCGTCGCTGCGAGCCCGGCCTTGATCGAGTCCTCGCCCACGGTTGGGCCAATCGTGCGCTCTTCGATGACGTTCACAGGCGCAGGCAAGGCGCCGGCGCGCAGAACGATGGCCAGGTCGCGGGCTTCGTTGACGCTGAAGTTGCCGGTGATCGAAGCGCGGCCACCACTGATGCGCTCGCGGATGACCGGCGCCGAGTACACGCTGTTGTCGAGAATGATGGCCATCCGCTTGCCGACATTGCGCGCCGTCAAATCATCGAACAGCTTCGCACCACGGGCGTTCAGCTCGATTGCAACGTACGGACCTTCCATCTGCGTCGCCGGCCGTACCAAGGCGTCGGCGATCGTATCGCCGGTCATGAGGGTCTGGGACTGCACGAGGTAACGCGCGCGTCCCGTGGAGTGCTCGGCAGCGACGCCATTGAGGATCTGCGTGCCGGGGGGCGCGGGCCTTTTGCCGGCGATGATGTCTTCACCGTCCGGGACTTCAGCCAGCATCTTGAATTCCAAGACGGCCGTGCGGCCGATCAACTCCTTGGCGCGCTGCGGGTCCTGGATGCCCGGCAACTGGACGACAATGTCCTGCTCGCCTTGTCGGCGGATGATCGGCTCGGCGACGCCGAACTGATCGATGCGGTTGCGGATGGTCTCCAGCGATTGCTCCACGGTGAAGTCGCGCAGGCGCTTCTCTTCGCGTGCATTCGTGGCAAGTTGGAAAGTGACCCTCCCGTCCTGAGCCTTGGAACTCTCAATGGAGAGGTTTGGAAACCGCTGCTTGACCAAGTCGGTGAATTGGGTGCGATCGGCGCTGTTGTTCAGGCTGACTTCAATCCGCGAATTTTTGCGCACCGCGCTGGCGAGCGCGATCTTTGCCTCAGCGGCCTCGCGCGTGAGGTCGGCCGCGGCGCGGTCCAGGGCGTTCTCGATCGCCTTGTTCACGTCGACCGCCATCAGCAAGTGCGTCCCGCCCCTGAGGTCGAGGCCGAGGTTGAGCAGTGATTTCGGACGCTCGCGGAGATCTTCGCGGCTCTGCCGCTCCTGCGGCGAGAGGGTGTACCAATTGACCGACGGATACAAAAGAAACGCAGCGAGCAGGGTGACTCCCGCTACGACAAGCCAGCGCCATCTGATCGAGTTCATGCTTTGGTCGAGACTCAGCCCTACTACCCTTGTTTGAACACCGCCACCAACGGGCCGCCGGGACGCCCATACCGCGCCCGCAGTGCCAGATTGACCTCCAACACATTGATCACCTTCGGTCCGAAGAAACCGCCAGCCGGCGCCGTGGTCTTCTGCTCAATCAACGTCTTGATCTCGGCGCGCACACTCGCCGGATCTCGGTCCGTATCCTTCGCCCACTGGGCCGCGACCCGATCGAGTTGATGGAGCGCGTTGTCCACGGTGATGTGCGGATCCAAGCCGGAACCAGAGGCCATCACCATATCGGCAGGCACCTCTTCGAGATCGGCATCGGCATGCTCCTGGCGCCACATGTCGAAGAAGGTGGACTGGATATCCGTGCCTTCCTTCACCGGTTCGATTGTGGTCTCCGTCTTGCCGTTGATTTCGTGTGATACCGCAGACGGAAACTGTCCCGGATGATCATTTGAGAAGCTGTCGAAGAAGATCACGGCGAGGTCCGCAGCCGCGGGCTGCGGCGTGTCGGGGTTGTCCTTGATCCACTGCGCCACAGCCGGTTGATGCGCCGTCGCCCACGCATCGACGTACGCGGCATGCGACGGGTCGGCCTTGACCCAGGCTTGAGCCGAGCTGCTATGCGCGTCCGCCCACTGCGCCACGATGCGGGGCTGCCCCTGGTACCGATCCTGCTGAAACCACGCTTCGATGTCGGACGCGACGGGTTGCCCAGCTTTCGGTCCGCCATGATATTTCACGAGCGGCCCGAGCAACCCGGCGACGCGGGCGCGCAGGGCATAGTTCGAAGCAGCGAAGTTCGACGCTCCCGAAGCGTCCGCGGCATAGGACACCGCAGAGGGCCGCGGCCAGAAGTATTCAGGTTTGGTGAACGGCTGCGCAATCAGTCGTGAGCCCACCATGTTACCATCCGGACCGCGCACCAGGCTGCCGTTTGCTTGATCGGGGAACAGGGTCTGCCCCACCAGCCACAAGGTCAACGGGTACAAGACGGAGCAAATGGCCACGGAAAAGGCAATCAGCAGGACGCTCTTTGTCAGATAGCATAACACCGGCAGCTTGAGGACTCCCGTGGATGCGGATCGTCGCGCCGCCCTCGGGGGCGAAAAGGGAACCGATGCTGGCATACGGCGACGCTAGTTGACCTGGTGCAGCAGTGCAGTCGTCTGCACATGCATCGGAGAGTGATTTTTCAAATTTGACGTTCCTGTGGGGCTGGTTTCCCCGATGCCCTTCATTTGGCATGCCAGTCGCGCGACGTGGCATTTTTAACCACACTCGGAGCCAACGAGCGAGGCACGTCCTGCGAAGTTCGGGACTATCGGGCGGCGAAGTGCGCGAAATGCAGGAGCGCTGGGGAATCGGCTGGAGCGGACGACGCGATCGTGGGGCGCGCCGCCGCACGTCACCCGATGTGGTCTGTCAGATCTTGATGATGATCCGCCGGCGATACAGGAAACCCGTGATACCCAGCCAGAGAATCACATACGCCACGGCATAGAGCAACGATGCGTTGAGCGGGCGCGCGAGACGCAGAAAGACGGCCTCGAAGAGATATTGCTGGAATGGGATTCGCGCGCCGCGCGCACCCCCTATAGTCCAGAGCAACAGTAACTTCGCCAGCAAGGTGGAGAGGACGTACGCCACGATCGAGTTGGTGCCGTAGACGACGAACGGCGCCGCCCAACGGCGATGGCCTTTGACATCAATCAACCAGTAGCACGTCGCGAACAGAATGAGGGCAACGCCGGCGGTGAACACCGCGTAGGAGCTTGTCCATAGACTCTTGTTGATCGGAAACCACACGCCGATGGCGAGTCCGCACCCGACCGCAAGGCCACCGCTGACGCAGAGTCCGAGGGCACAGCGCGACGCCGTTCGTGCCGAACGTAGCCAGTGCCCCGCCAGCACACCGAGGAGTGTCGTACCGACGGCGGGAAGCGTGCTGAGCAGGCCCTCCGGGTCCCAGCCGTCATGCAGCAGATGGCCGTGCATGAGGGCGTTGTCGACGTACGCCGCAAGGTTGCCCTCCGGTGTCAACCCGTGGCTTGCGTGACCCGGCACCGGAACCAACACCATCATCGCCCAGTACCCCAACAGCAAGATCGCCGCGCTCAGGCTTTGTCCGCGGACGCGGAGCGTGAGCACGGCAATCGATGCGCAGACGTAGCAGAGCGCGATGCGCTGCAGCACGCCGGGGATGCGCAGGACGGATAGATCGAATCGCGGGAAGCCGTTCAAGAACACCCCGAGGCCGAAGATGGTCAGGCCACGACGCAGCGTCTTCACCACGAGACTCCACCGGCTCTCACCGCGTTCCGCACTCGGAGCGATCGACAGCGCCACGGCAACGCCAACGGTGAACAGAAAAAAAGGAAAGATGAGATCGGCAGGCGTCCAGCCGTTCCAGCTGGCGTGGCGCAGCGGCCAGTACACGCTGCGCCACGTGCCGGGATTGTTCACCAAGATCATCCCGGCCATCGCGATGCCCCGAAAAGCATCGAGAGAGACCAGGCGTGCTGGCGTCAACGGACGAGAGGTGTCGATCACTCCGCGACGCACACTAGCAGTCCGACGTACGCCTCGAACAGTATCAGTGCTTGTCGTTCACACTACAGAAGCTTGACGCGCGCGGCCCGCGTTCCGCTAACTCGTCTTGGCGCCCAGACTCCACTTGAGCGCCGGCGGCGTTACCAGCGTGGTCAAGACGACGACGGTCACGAGCGCCGTGTAACCGCGCTCATCGAGAAGGGCTGGTTGCCCGGCGTGTGTGATCCTGCCCAAGGCGGCAAATACAAGCGTGACCTCCCCACGGGGGATCATGCCAATGGCGATGGTCAGCTTTCTCACGCCGCGTTCCAGAACGCCTGCGGCGCACGACAATTTGCCAAGAATAGCGGCAAGAGCAAGGGCGAGTGAGAAGGCCAGGAAGGCCGGCCGGCCGAGCGCGCCGATATTGGTCCTGAAGCCGACTAAAACAAAAAACACCGGCACAAGAAACGAAATCATCGGCTGAAGGAGTTCGACCAGCGACGGCTCACCGCGTTGAACGAAAAGTTCGGAATGCGAATCTTCCAGCACGAGGCCGGCCGCGAAGGCGCCCACCAGGGCGGACAGTCCGATGAGAGTTGCCGCCCAAGAGACAGAGAAACAGAAGGCGAGACCTGCGGCGAGCAGGGCGCCTTTCATCCGGAGGTTCGCCGCTCGCCGAAACCATGCCGGGGTGAGCTTGACACCCAGCAGGATGGCAAGCGACAGGAAGCCTACGGTCCTCATCACAAGCGCCGCGGCCGCGGTGGCCTGGGGGGCAACGTCGGCTTGTCCGGTACTCGCCCAGACTGTCACGGTCCCAAGTAAAACGAGCGCCAGAACATCATCGACAACTGCCGCGCCCAGAATGATCCTGGCTTCACTGCGGCGAAATGCTCCCATATCCTTGAGGACACGAGCCGTGATGCCCACACTCGTCGCTGTGATTGCGGCGCCCAAAAAAATGCGGCTTGCCACCGGTGCGCCAGGCAGGAGCAGTGCTGCCGTGGCTGTGCCGATGACGATACTGGAAATGGAGCCGATCGTCGCCACGAGCAGGGAGGACCCCCCGACCGAAAACAGATCACGGACGGAGAGTTCGACTCCCACCCCGAACAGCAAGAGCAACATCCCGATCCGGGCCAGAATATCCAGGTAAGGATCGGCGGCGACAAAGTGGAGCACACCCAAACCAGGTAGGTTTCCGAGAACAATTCCAGCCAGGAGCTCTCCCAGCACGGCAGGTTGGCCAGCGCGCACCGCCAGATATCCCCCCAGTAGCGCCGCTGTGACAATGACGGCCAGTCCAAGCGCAAGATGGCCCAGTTCATCGAGGGGCGCCACCGCCATGTCCGAGAAAGCGAGCCCCCCGGCAAGCAGGAGAAGTGCTCCCGACAGTAGTGCGAATTGAACTGAGCGTCGAGTCGGTGCATTCATGCCGGCCCTCCGAGACTTTTCGTCCTCTCTCGGCTGGCGGCCCGACCAACCCAATAGCCTGCGGCCAAAATCTGCCGCACCCGTTACATGCTAACCCGGATCGGCAATACGAGCCAGGGTTTTCGGTAGACCGAGACGGTTCAGGCACCGATGAGCACAGGAACCGGGCAGGCTTGCAGCACGGCGCGCGTCACCGACGTGAAAAACAGGTCGCGCAGCGGATGATGGGCATGGGCGCCCATGACCACAAGGCGTGGTTGCAGGATTTGCACTTGCTCCAACAAAACCTCGGCGGGTTCCAGGGGGGAGTGCACGACATGCACCTTGCACTGCGTCCCGTGCGACCTCAGAAACTCTGCGGCGAAGTTGGCGGCTTCAGCCTTGTCGTCGTCATCACGGCGGACAATCAACAGATGAACGGTCTCGCCAGCGGACAGACCGAGAAGCTGGAATGTCTGCAGCGTGCGCGCCACTTCACGCCCGCCTCCATATGCCACCACAACGCCGGTCCCCGCCGGCAACTCTCGGGGCACGACCACAATCGGACGAGGGCTTCGGCGAAGAACCTTCGCACGGACCGTATCGGGCGCATCCTGGGTTTCGAAATGGAAGTGCGTCTCGTATCCGAGAATGATCACATCGCAACGGTGCGCATGCCTCAGGATGCACTTGGTGGGATCGCCGATATCTTCGAATGATTCGGCGGAGACTCCTGCAGCCGCGCAGCGTTTCTGGAACTTGGAGAGGAACCGGGTCACACGTTCCTGCGCATCCGCCAGTCGCGCCTCGTCACGATCCTTCTTGAACCCGCTTGCCCCGAGCGGAATGGGTTCGGGAGCGGTGATGGAGGGTTTGTCGAGAATGCCCAGCCCAAGCAGGCGGGCGCCAAATCGTGCTCCCCATTCGAGCGCGAGTGTCGTGGCTGTGTCGCTGTAGGGAGATTCATCCAACGCGACAAGAACGGTTTTCAACATCGATGAGTCACTTTGTCAGTCCATCCTACTCCTTATCAGCATTGCAGCATAGGCTTCCTTCGGAAGCGGATAGTCCGTATTCAACGGCCCTATTGCCATGACTACGATTGTCGGACGTGCCCACCATGCCCCGGAGACCCGCCGCGGACCTCGAGGCAGATGAAGCGCGTTTCCTATGCTTGATTGCTGAGCACCAGGCCAACGATCTCAAAGGCGAGGATCGCCGCCCAAAACGACCAGTTCCAGAGCCGTTGGCGT
>DATKMS010000074.1:0-6208 GCA_035541735.1 Candidatus Margulisiibacteriota bacterium | reverse complement strand
GCCCTGCAGCTTTGACGGCTTCGCACTGTCGAATATCCTCGACGGAGCGACCGAGCGTTATCGCCAGCGGTTGTTCGCCGCGGTCCGACACGCCGGCGCACCTGACAGCGTCGTCGTTCGGCGCAGCGTCGCCGAGCCATCGCACGAGTCCGCCAACAATCGTGCGGCACACGACCGATCAATCCTCTGGGGGGTTGTCGATGTCCGACCGGTTCGGGACTTGTGATGCTCCACCCACGGTGACGCTGCCCCGCGAAAGCGTGCGCATCCGCCAAGGGCTGTCTCAAAACCTGCTGGCAATAGAGCCCTAGCGTCAAACGACAGACCCGAGCCAATCTTGGCAAGGGCGCCTCGGTTGCCGATCAGACCTCCGCGGTCCCCCCTTGGCACGAACTGGGCCCTCTGCCAACATCGAGGCAGCAATACATCGACGCAGCGCAGTGGCTGGATGTGCACTGACAAGGAGTGCCGCGCCAATGACAGATGCGACCTCAGCGGAGCCCCCACGCGAGCGGTCTCCCATGACGACACCGGCGCACACGCCCCAGGCCGACGGGGTTGCGCCGCCGGCCCAGGCCGACCCAGGAAAGCCGAGCGAGCCGCCCAGCGCCTTCAGGCGGCGGTGGTGGCTGTGGATCGTCGGCGGCATCTTCATTCTCCTTGCCTTGGTGGGGGGCGTCCCGTGGATCGTCACCGCCGTGAGGACCGTGTCGACCGACGATGCCTACGTGAACGGGCACGTGACATTTGTCGCACCGCGTGTTGCCGGTCAGGTAACGCGTGTCTTGGTGGACGACAACAAGCGCGTGCGCAACGGCGACCTGCTCGTGCAGCTCGACAAGGAGCCATACCAAGTGCAGGTCAACATCGCCGAAACCGCTGTCGCGGCTGCAGAGGCCGACTTCGTCGCGGCACAAGCCCAGGTGCGTGGGCTCGAAGGGTTGGCGCGCAGCCAGCGCTTCGCTCTGGAACGCGCCATCGAGGACCTCGACAATCAAGTCGCCGAACTGCGATCAAGGGTGGCGACGCTGCAATCCAAGAAAGCGACCCTCGCCAGAGCCAGAGCCGACTACGAGCGCGACCAGCGGCTGGTCAAATCGGGGGCGGTGTCGAAGCAGACACTCGACGCCGTCACCGAAGCCCAGTCCGTGGCGGAGGCGGAGTTGGACAAGGCACAGCAAGACGTCTTCCAGATTCGCGCCGGCCTTGGGCTACCACCCAAACCCGCGACCGGTGATGATCTCGCCGATGTCCCGGCGGACTTGGAGCAAACCTATTCCGCGATCAAGGAAGCTCAAGGGCGTCTCCAGCAAACCGCGGCACAGCTCGGCGTGGTCACTTCATTCAACACATCGCCCAAGCAGATGATCGCGGAATTCTACAAGCGCGACCCGCAGGGCGACATCGATCGCATCTACGCACAACTTCTCAAGGATGCTCCCCTTGTCAAGCAGGCCGAGGCCAAGGTGGCCGAGGCCCACGCCAATCTGGACCAAGCCAAGCTGAATCTCCGCTATTGCGACGTCGTGGCGGAAATCGACGGTGTCATCACGCGGCGCACCGTCAATCCCGGCAATCACGTGGTTGTTGGGGAAAGCATGATGGCGGTGCGCTCCCTGACCGAGATCTGGATCGATGCCAATTTCAAGGAGACGCAGTTGGCGAAGCTGCGCATCGGACAGCCGGTGGACCTGGAGGTGGACATGTACCGCAGCCGCCAACTCTTTCGGGGCCGCATCTCCGGCTTCACCATGGGGACGGGTTCGACGCTGGCGCTGTTGCCGGCGGAAAATGCGACCGGCAACTTCGTAAAGGTCGTGCAGCGACTGCCGGTGCGGATCGAGCTGCTCGACTATGACCCAGACCGTACGCCGCTGTTCATCGGCCTGTCCGTCACACCGTATGTCCATGTGAATGAGAAGCCGACGGGGCCGGACGCGGGCAAGGTGCTGCAACCGTATCGCGCCGAGCCGGTCGCCGTTGCACCGTCAACCCAATGACCGCCGCCACGGTTGCCGTTCCACTCCCCAAGCGGTCGATCAGCCCCTGGGTGGTCGCCGCCGCGGTGGTGATCCCGACCTTCATGGAGGTGTTGGACACGACGATCGCCAACGTGGCACTGCGCTACATCGCCGGCGGGCTGTCGTCCCCGGTCACTGACAGCGAGTGGGTGATCACCAGTTACCTGGCGGCCAATGCGATCATCTTGCCGATTTCCGGCTGGCTCGCGTTGCGGCTCGGGAGGCGGAACTACTTCTTGCTTTCGATCGGCACGTTCACGCTGGCGTCGGCCTTGTGCGGCATGGCCCCCAGCCTGACCGTGCTGATCGCCTCCCGAGTGCTGCAGGGACTCGCCGGGGGCGGATTGCAACCATCGAGTCAGGCGGTGCTCTTGGATGCGTTCCCGCAGGAGAAACAAGGCGCGGCGATGACGGTCTTTGGAATGGCGGCACTGCTCGCGCCGGTCGTCGGGCCGACCCTCGGGGGCTACATTACTGACAACTTCGGATGGCGCTGGATCTTCTACCTGAATGTTCCCGTCGGGCTGTTGGCCGTCTTCATGTGCAGCGCGGTTGTCGCCGACCCGGAGTATCTGCAAGCCGAAAGGAACCGCTCCCGGCGCCGGCCATTCGATACGCTTGGACTATGCCTGCTCAGCGTGACGATGGTGTGCTGGGAAGTCATTCTGAGCAAGGGGCAGGAATGGGATTGGCTCGGCGATCCGTTCCTGCGGGTGCAGACGCTGCTGATCTTGTTCGTCTTCGGCTTGTCCGCCCTGATCTATCGCGAGCTGCGCATCGCCAATCCGCTCATCAATCTGCGGACGCTGGCCGACCGGAACTTCCGCGCCTGCTGCTTCATCATTTTCTGCGCGTATGGGGTGTTGTACGCCAACACCGTGACACTTCCCGCCTTACTGCAGTCGCTGTTCGGCTACGACGCGACGCGGTCGGGTCTGGTTCTGTCGCCAGCGGGGGTGTTTGCCCTCGTGATGCTCTTTCTCATCGGCACGCTCCTGTCGCGCGGGTTCGATGCGCGCTATCTCATGGCCGGCGGGCTGCTGACGATGGCGCTCGGGAACTACTGGATGGCACACCTCACCTTGGATATTGGCCCCTGGCAAGTGGTCTGGCCGCGCGTGGTAGTGATCGCGGGACTGTCGATACTGTTCGCTCCCCTGAACGTCGCCGCGTTCATCTACATCCCGAAAGAAATGCGCGGTGCGGCCGTCGGATTGCTGGCGCTGCTGCGCAACGAGGGCGGCAGTGTGGGGACCTCCGTTGCTCAGATCATTGAGGAGCGCCGCGAGCAGTTCCACACCCTGCGGCTCAACGAGCGGCTCGACGCGTTGAACCCCGCAGTCAATCAATTGCTGACACGAACCGACCCCTTGTTCTTCCACCGCACCGGCGACCCACCTTTGTCGCATCAAATGTCCCTTCAGGTTCTGGAGCATGAGCGCGCCCGGCAGGCGTTGTCGCTGGCCTACTTCGACGTCTTCACGGTTTCAGCAGCAGTCGGCGTATTGTTGATGCTCGGCGTGTTGCTCATGCGTCGTTCCGTAGCCGAGCAGGGGGCCCACATCGGCGCCGAGTAGAAACCCAAAAGGAGAGCCTCATGAACCTCGCACTACACAACAAGCGGGCGTTGATCACGGGCGGCAGCCGCGGCCTGGGCGCGGCCATTGCGAAACGCCTGGCGCGCGACGGTGCCGACGTCGCACTCACCTAATAAGCCGAGCGTCATCGTGCAGAATTGCCGCAATTCGGGTGCAGCATGAAAACGATGCGCGTGTCTGATCTCACGCAAACCTCGGCGTTAGTCGAAGAGGACGTTCCCACACCGAGACCACGCCGGGGCGAACTGCTCATTCAAATCCATGCAGCCGGCCTGACGCCGACGGAATTGCTGTGGTATCCCACCACGCACAGCAAAAGCGGCGAGCAGCGGCGTGGCGCCGTCCCTGGTCATGAGTTCTCCGGGGTCATTGCGGCCGTTGGTGAGGACACCCTCGGCTTCGAGACAGGCCAGGAGGTATACGGGATGAATGACTGGTTTGCCGATGGTGCCATGGCGGAGTACTGCATCACGCAGCCAGCCAGTATCGCCCGCAAGCCGCGCCGGTTGACGCACATCGAGGCCGCCTCTGTTCCCATTGGAGCGTTGACCGCGTGGCAGGGACTGTTCGATCGCGCGAGACTGCAGGCGGGAGAGCGCGTATTGGTGCATGGTGGAGCCGGCGCCGTGGGCAGCTTTGCAATACAGCTCGCCCGGTGTCGAGGGGCACACGTGACGGCGACCGCCGCCGCACGCAATCTCGAATTCGTTGCACAGTTGGGTGCAGAACGAGTCGTTGACTATCGGGCTATGCGGTTCGAGGAACACCTCTCCGAGATTGACATCGTGTTCGACACGGTCGGTGGTGAAACATTGCAGCGTTCGTGGGGCGTACTCCGGCCGGGCGGAAGGATGATCACGATTGCTGCGACCAGCGAGACAACCACCGACGGTCGAGCGAAGCAGGCATTCTTCATCGTCGAACCGAATGGTGAACAGTTGACCCGACTCGGCGAGTTGCTGGAGGCGGAGGATCTTCATCCGGTTGTGGACGCCGTCGTGCCGCTCAGTGCGGCGTCCGCGGCGTACGCGGGAAACCTGAAACAGAGGCGCGGGCGCGGGAAGCTGGTTGTTGCGGTGAGAAACCTTCCCTGAGGCACACGCGCCAAGTGAAGCCGCACCGGGAACGAAAGCACGGAGACAAGGAGGTATCCCAAGATGGTCGACACCCGCACTGCTGCCGTCAACGACGCGAGGACCTTCTGACCATGGCTGCGTCCGCGCGTTCCATCGTCGAGACCCGATATGAGCAGATGTTTCCCACCTTGGAGGCCGTGGAGATCGACCGCTTGCGGGGCTTCGGGGAGAGGCGGACCTATGGTGGAGGCGAACGTCTGGTCACGACTGGCGAACCCAGTCCCGGCATGTTCGTTATTTTGAGTGGCGAGGTGACGATCACCCAGCACAGCGTGCTGGGGCACGACGAGCACATCATCACGCACGGGCCGGGTGCGTTCATCGGCGAGCTGGCCCAACTCTCCGGCCGTCCCTCCTTGGTGGACGCGCGGGCCACAAAGCCGGTCGAGGCCCTGGTCATTCCGTCGCCGCGGCTGCGTGACGTCATGGTGGCGGAAGCGGAGTTGGGCGAGCGCATCATGCGCGCGCTCATCCTGCGCCGTGTCGGTCTGCTCGAGAGCGGTATCGCCGGACCGGTTATAATCGGCCATGCGCAAGATGGCGACGTCCTGCGCCTCGCCGGCTTCCTGGCGCGTAACGGCCATCCGCACCATGCGCTCGACCCGGATATCGATTCGTGCGCGAAGACCTTGCTGGATCGCTTCCACATCACGGCTTCGCAACTGCCGATCGTGCTCTGTCCGAACGGACGGCTGCTGCGCAATCCCAGCGAGGGCGATCTCGCGCGCCGCATCGGCCTCGTCGAACCGATCGATCCCACCAAAGTCTATGACGTGGCCATCATTGGCGCGGGGCCGGCCGGTCTTGCGGCTGCGGTCTACGCGACATCCGAAGGTCTCTCGGTGATCGTGCTCGATTGTCGCGCCTTCGGCGGCCAGGCCGGCGCCTCATCGCGGATCGAGAACTATCTGGGCTTTCCAACGGGAATTTCCGGCATGGCGCTGATGGCCCGCGCCTACAACCAGGCTCAGAAGTTCGGCGCGCAGATCGCGATTCCCGACGAAGTGGTGCGCCTGCAGTGCCAGCCGGCGTCCGCCGGCGCGCGCTTTCAGTTGAGGCTCGCCAACGACGAACGCGTCAGCGCGCGCACCGTCGTGATCGCCAGCGGCGCCAAATACCGACGCCTGACCGTTGCGGATCTCGCGGCGTTCGAGGGTTCATCCGTCCACTACTGGGCCTCGCCGCTGGAAGCGAAACTGTGCACCGGGCAAGAGGTGGCGCTCGTCGGCGCCGGCAACTCGGCCGGGCAGGCGGTCGTGTACCTGGCGGCCCGGGTCGCGAAGGTCTGGCTGCTCGTCCGCGGACCGAGCTTGGATCTGAGCATGTCCCGGTACCTGGTCGATCGCATCAGCGCGCTACGCAACGTCGAGGTGCGCGTGCAAACTGAGGTGGCGGCGCTCGAAGGGCAAGGGGGCATTCTGGAAGCGATCCGCTGGCGTGATATTCCGTCGGG
>DATKMS010000073.1:0-5709 GCA_035541735.1 Candidatus Margulisiibacteriota bacterium | reverse complement strand
CTTGGCTGGGAGTGGTCGACGGAGCTGGCGTATTGGCCACGGAACGCACTGACGTTCCTCGTGCCGTACATCAACGGCGACATCTCCGACAACACCTACGACGGCCCGCCGTTCTTCTGGGAGGATTATGGGTATGTCGGCGCGGCGACCTTCCTGCTGGCCGTTTATGGTGGCGTGCGCGAGCGGCGCCGACCTCTGGTTGCGTTCGCGATCCTGATGACGCTGGTTGCCTACCTCATCGTGTTGGGACCAGCGACACCCGTGTTTCGGCTCGTCTACCTGCTCCTTCCGGGAATGAAGCTGTTTCGCTTCCCGACGCGATTCTTGATCGTCGTGGAATTGGGGCTCGCGCTGCTGGGGGGTGTTGGGCTCACCCGTCTCGGCGCCGACCTCGAGCGCTGGTTGCCAAGGGTTGCCCCACGCGTTCCTCGGCTGATCGCTCTGGCGTTCTGCCTGGGTACCGTGCTCGACTTGTCGTTCCATCAGCCGCGGCAGAATCCGATGGTGCCGGCACGTACGTGGCTCGCCCCACCGCCATCCGTGGATGTCATACGGACCGCTGGCCCGCAGCCGCGCACCTTCACTCCGCAACACCAGGACCTGCATCGTTTGGGCTTCGTGCTGGCCCACGGTTGGACCAAGCTCGCGCCCTACTTCCAGTTGCGCGAGGTCCTGCAACCGAACACGGGCGGGGGCTTCTGGGATACACCGTCCGCCGACTGTTACGCCGGCATCGCACCGCGCTGGTACGTCGACGTCTGGGGTGACCACAATCGCGAAGGAATCGTCGTTTCCCCGTTGGCGCACGTTGATTTCGCGCGTCAGACGCTGCAGCTTCACCCCGCGCTTGCCAACGTCCTGAGAACCTACGGTGTCAGCCACCTGCTGAGCGTCTATCCCGTGGACGGTGCGGGGTTGCCGCTCGTCAGCCATGAGAAGGTCGCCTACATCTACCGTGTCGACGGCGCGGCGCGCGCCCGCTTCGTGCGCGCGGCACGCCATGTCAAAAGCGACGAGGAGGCGGCGGCGCGTTTGGTCGACAGCACTTTCAACCCTGATCGCGAAGTTCTACTGCACGAGGCGCCCGAAACGGTGGGGCCGACGGTGGGAGCGTCCACAGCGGAGGGAGTCACTGCGGCCCGCGTGGTCATCACCAGTGAAGACTCGAGCCAACTTGGGGTCGAAGCAAACGCTCCCGAAGATGGCTTCCTGCTGCTGGCTGACACGTTCTACCCTGGCTGGATCGCAGAGCTGGACGGCACACCCGTGCCGATCTATCGCGCCAATCTCTCGGTGCGCGCCATCCAATTGCCCAAGGGCCGGCATGACATTCGCTTCTCGTATGGTGCGCCGGGGTTTTTCCGCGGCCTCAGAATAACGCTGCTTGCCGTCTCGACACTCCTGCTATGGTTGGGGACAGCTGCCTACCGCGACCGCCGTGTACGGCGCGCTGCCTCAGGGAGTGTTCCGCGCACAGAGCGCTGAGGCGGAGCGCAGCCACAGGAGGCTCCCAACGCCGCTCACGCTCTACACCATCGGCCATTCCAACCGTGCGCTCGATGCGTTCCTGGACCTGGTCGCCGCCCAGGACGTGCGCGGCATCGCCGACGTCCGTGCCTTTCCATCGTCGCGACGCTGGCCACATTTCAATCGCGCACCGCTTGCCGCCGCGCTCAACGAGCGCGGCGTGGACTACGACTGGCTCCCGGCGCTGGGCGGCCGGCGGCACAAGGGCTGGCCGGATTCACCGCACCGCGCGTGGACGGTGGCTGCTTTCCGCAACTACGCCGACTACGCCGAAACCGAGGAGTTTGCGCGCGGCCTCGACCAGCTGCTCGCCCTGGCGCGCCGGCAGCGCACCGCCTTCATGTGCGCCGAGGCGTTGCACTGGCAGTGTCATCGCCGCCTGATCGCCGACCAGCTCGTCGTCCGCGGGCACTGCGTGCGGCATATTCAGAGCCGCGAGCGCGCCGTGGCGCATCAATTGCCCGACTTCGCCCGCATCGTCGACGGCCGCATCATCTACGACCGGCGCACGCAGCTGGAGATGGTGTGAAGGGTCGGCGGTCGTCAGGGAGCGTTCACTCTGGCCATCCCCTCCCACACCGCCTCCGCCGCCAGCTCGCCGCTGTGGATGCAGTCGGGGATGCCGACGCCACGGTAGGCGTTGCCGGCGAGGGCGAGGCCGGGGTGCTGTACAAGCGCCGCCGCGATGCGTGCCATGCGATCCAGGTGGCCGACCCGGTACTGGGGCATCGCCTGCGGATGGCGGTGAATACGTGTGAGCAGCGGCTCGCTGGTGATGCCGAGCAACTCGCGCAGCTCGCGCCGCACGCTCGCAGCCATTGCCGCATCGTCCTGATCGAACAGGTCCTGCTGCATCGCGCCGCCGACGAAGGCGCGTAACAACACGTGCCCGTCCGGCGCACGACCGGGGTACTTCACGCTGCTATACGTGCACGCCACGATCGACCGCGCTTCGATGAGCGGCACGACGAAGCCGAAGCTGTCGAGCGGGCGCGGGATCTGCTCGCTGCGGTACGCCAAGCTCACCGTCGCCGACGACGCGTACGGAATCCCACGCAGCTCGTCCGCAATCCGCGCGTCAAAGGCGCTCACCATCCGCGCGCTGTGATGCGCCGGGGTTGCCAGGATGACGGCGTCCACCGCCAGCGCCGCGCCGTCTGCCGTCGTCACGCGCCACTGCGCCCCGGGCTCGACTCCCGTGACCGGGCTGCTCACACGCACGGCGCCCTCGGGCAAGCGCTGCGCGAGAGCGTCGATCAGGCTCTGCATGCCGTTATCGACGCTGACGAACAGGCTCCAGCGCGCGCCGCTGCTGGTGCGCGCGGCCGCCGGAGCACGCCGCTGCGCCGTCCACATCGCCCAGATGATGCTGCGCCGCGTGCGCTCCATCTCCAGGAAGCGCGGCATGGTGGCGGCCAGGCTGAGATCGTCGGGATCGGCGGTGTAGATGCCGCCCACCAGCGGCTGCGCCACGCGCTCCAGCGCTTCGCGGCCGAGCCGGCGGGTGACGAACGATCCAAGGCTTTCATCGCCCCGTTGCGGCCCGCGCGGCAAGATGAGGTCCATCGCCATGCGCATTTTTCCCGGCCATGTGAACAGACGCGTCGTCAGCAGCGGCCAGAAACGCGTGGGGGCGAGCAACAGAAAGCCGTCCGGCAGCGCGTGCAACCCACCGTTGTGAACAACGAAGGTGCGGCGGAACTCGTCGCGCGTGCCCACCAGGCGCGCGGTAAACCCGATGCGTTCGCAGAGCTTCAGCGCCCACGGCTTCTCGGAAATGAATGAATCCGGCCCGGCTTCGATCACGAAACCGTCGACACGCTCCGTGGCGATGGAGCCGCCGAGACGCCGGTCCGCCTCCAGCAGCGTCACCCGCACCGGGCGCTGCTGCTCGCGGCTCAGCTCCACCAGGCGGTGCGCCGCTGCCAGTCCGGCGATGCCGCCACCGACAACGGCGACGTGCGGCGTCCGTACCTCCCTAGACACCCTCTGCCTCGCTTGGGCGGCGCGGCCGTAGCATCATCTTGGACCTGATTGCGCTGCGACGTGACGCCGCACTACGTCTGCAAGCATGCTGATGAACAATGGATGATCGTTCACGGTCGCGGCACGCACGAAGTTGATGCCGGCGTCCGCGGCCGCTTGTCGCGCTTCGATGTCCAGGTCGTACAACACTTCGACATGATCGCAGACGAAACCGATCGGTACCACCACCAGATCGCCCATTCCCTCGGCACTGAGCTGGCGCACGACGTCGCAGATGTCCGGCTCGAGCCAGGGTTCGCGCGGGTTGCCGCTGCGACTCTGGAAAGCGATGCACCACTGCGAATGCCCAACCTGCTCGGCGATCAGGCGTGCACCTTCGGTGACCTGCTCGACGTAGGGCGAGGCAGCGGCCATCGCAATTGGAATGCTGTGCGCGGTGAACACGATCGGCGTCGTCCGCCGGCGCTCCGCAGGAACACATGCGAGGGCCGCTCGCACGTTGGCGCTCATCGCCGCGATGAACAGCGGGTGCGCATGCCACTCGTCGACGTAGTCGACCTGCGGCGCGCCGGCGCCCACCCGCGCTTGCGCCTCTGCGACGTCGCGCTGATAGCGCCCCCAGCCCGCCTCGTTCTGCTGTGCCGACATGATCACTCCAATGGCGCGGTGCACACCGTTGGCCACCATCTGTTGCAGCGTCTCATGCAGGAACGGCGTCCAGTTACGCATACCGACATACACCGGCAGCGCCGGCCCGTGCGCGCGCAGCTCCGCCTCCAGGCCGCGCGCCTGCCGCAACGTCAGCTCGTGCAGCGGCGAGCGACCGCCCATGAGCTCGTAGTGGTGCACCACCGCTTCGAGACGCTCGGGCGGGATCGGCCGGCCGCGGGTGACGTTGGCGAGAAACGGCCGCACCTCATCCATGGCCGTGGGGCCGCCAAAGGCGATCAGCAGGACAGCGTCGTACATTGGTCAGGCTTCCGACGTCGACAGTCGGCAGTCGAGAGTTCTCTCGGAGCCATGCACATCTCTATCGACTCTCGACGGTTGACTCTCGACCCTGCTCTCACCGGCCGCTCAGCTGGTGCACCATGTCGACGAGTGCGGTGACGTGATCGACGGGCGTGTTCGGCAGGATGCCGTGGCCGAGGTTGAAGATGTGTCCGGGGCGACCGCCCGCCGCATCGAGGATGCGCACCGCGCGCTCGCGGATCTCCGCGAGCGGGCCGAAGAGCGCCACCGGGTCGAGATTGCCTTGGACGCCGACGTCGTGGCCGACGCGCTGCCAGCCCTCGCCGAGGTCGATCCGCCAGTCGAGGCCGATGACGTCGCCGCCGGCTGCCCGCATCAACTCCAGCAGTCCGGACGTCCCGGTGCCGAAGTGGATGACCGGCACCCCGGGCGTGATGTCGGCGATCAGCGTGCGCATGTGTGGCAGCACGAACGACCGATAGTCGTCGGGGGCCAAGCAGCCGACCCAGCTGTCGAAGAGTTGGACCGCCTGCGCGCCAGCGGCAATCTGCGCATTCAGGTAGCCGGTGACGGCCGTGGCCAACCGGTGCATCAGCGCATGCCAGGCTGCAGGTTCGCGGTACATCAAGGTCTTGGTGTGCACGTAGTTGCGCGAGCCGCCGCCTTCGATGACGTACGATGCCAGCGTGAACGGCGCGCCGGAGAAGCCGATCAGCGGCACCTTCAATGCCGCCCGCGCCTTGCGCACGGCATCGTAGACGAATGACACTGCCGCCGGCGCGTCGACGTCCGGCAAGCGCTCGACGTCGGCGGGCGTGCGTACCGGATTGTGCAGGACCGGCCCGTCGCCCTTCGAGAACTCCAGCCCGACACCCAGCGGCTCGACGATCAGCAAGATGTCCGCGAAGATGATCGCGGCATCGACGCCGAGCCGTTCGGCCGCCGTGACCGTGACCTCGGCGGCCGCATCGGCGTCTTTGCACAGGTCGAGAAACCCGAGGCGCGAGCGCACGGCGCGATACTCCGGCATGTAGCGGCCCGCCTGGCGCATCAGCCAGATCGGTGTGTACGGCGTCGGTTCGCGGCGGCAGGCCTTGAGGAAGGGGGCGTTGGTCAAGATCATTGGTAGGTACGTTAGGAGTGCGGGTGGGTCAAGCGGGCGGTTCCGAAAGCGTGAAACGTGAAACGTAAAACGTAAGGGGAACCGTCCATCCGATTACGTTT
>DATKMS010000072.1:0-3162 GCA_035541735.1 Candidatus Margulisiibacteriota bacterium | reverse complement strand
CTAGTACCTCGTCCCAGAGGATTTGAATGATTGATCCTCGGCGGGATCGAGGCGGGGCAGGCGGTCACGAGCGACCAGAACGGTGACGCAGCGGGCCACGCCGGGTCTGCGTGAGATCAGCCCGGCGTTCTCGAGCGTGAGCAACATCTGGTGGACTGTCGGCGGCGTGACGCGGAAGAAGTGCTGCAGGTCGGCCTGAGCCGGAGGGCGTCCGTTGACCAGCGTATAGGCGTGGATGAAGGCGAGATACTGGCCCTGCCTCGGGGTGAACTCTGGAGGCGATTCGCCGGCACGGTTCATCGTCGTCCTCGACAGCGGGGGATCGACGATGAACATATGCTACCGTGTGGAACTCGACGAAGCGGAACGCGCGCAACTGACGGCGATGCTCAGCGGCGGCAAGCACGCGGCGCGCAAGCTCAAGCGGGCGCAGATCCTGCTGGCCGCCGACGCCGGGACGAGCGACGAGGTGATCGCGCGCACCGTCTCGGTTGGCGGCTCCACGGTGTATCGGACCAAGCGCCGCTTCGTCGAAGGCAATCTCGATTTCGCCCTCAGCGAGGAGCCGCGTCCGGGTGCCGCGCGCAAGCTTTCGGGCAAGGAGACGGCGCTGCTGGTAGCGACCGCCTGCTCCAACCCGCCGGAAGGGCGCAAGCGCTGGACGCTGGACCTGCTGGCCGGCGAGATGGTTCGGCTGACCGCCCACGAGGCGGTGTCGCGCGAGACGGTACGGCGGCGCTTAGCAGAGGACGACCTCAAGCCGTGGCGGCGGGACATGTGGTGCATCCCCCAGGTCGACGGCGAATATGTCGCGCGCATGGAGGACGGGCTCGACCTCTACGCCGACCATGCCGATCCCACGCGCCCGGTGGTCTGTTTCGACGAGAGCCCGACGCAGCTGATCGGTGAGGTGCGCGAGCCAATCCCGGCCACGCCTGGCCAGCCGGAGCATTACGATTGCGAATATCGCCGCAACGGTACGACGAACCTGTTCGTCTTCCTCGATGCGCATCGGTCGTGGCGCCACGTGAAGATCACGGAGCAGCGGACCGCGAAGGACTTCGCCTCGTGCAGGCGTGATCTGGTCGACACGCATTACCCGCAGGCGGAGTTGATCCGCGTGGTGCTGGACAACCTGTCGACCCACACTGCAGGCGCCTTGTATGAAGCTTTCCCCGCGCCCGAGGCGCACCGCATCCTGCGGCGGCTGGAATTCCACCACACCCCCAAGCACGCTAGCTGGCTGAACATGGTGGAGATCGAGATCGGCGTACTGCGCGGCCAGTGCCTCGATCGCCGCATCGGTGAACGAGACCGGCTCATCCGCGAAATCGCGGCATGGCAGAGGAAGCGTAACGCCTCCGGAGCCCGCATAGACTGGAAATTCACTACAGAAAAGGCACGCCATAAGCTCGCGCGCGCCTATCCAGACACCGTCAAAGAGTCATAATCACTGGGACGAGGTACTAGTTGGAAGGTGCTGAGGCCGAACTCTCCCGATCGGCAGAAGCGCATGACCTGGACGGGAGCGGCCCAGGTGCAACCGGGCACGACACCCGCGAGGCGGCATGGGGCGCCCTGCCGGACCGCCTCCATCCTGAATTGGGACACGAACCGGGCCGGGCCGGCGAGAGAGATGGTCCGGTTATCGCGGACACCGTTTCGGTTTCTATAGGTGGATCGCCCCGCTGTTGCTCGTCACTCCGTGAATGCCCGCTGTTGGGGTGCGCGCCTGGCGGCACCCCAACAGCGGGCGGCCCGTTCATGCCGCCACCGGCAGCGGACCCGCGAACCAAGCCTGATCCGGCGTTCGGCCGCCGTGCTGCGAATGTGGCCGCCGGCTGTTGTAGAAGTCCAGATAGCGGCCGATCGATGCCCGCGCCTCGGGCACGCTGTCATAAGCCTTCAGATAGACCTCCTCGTGCTTCACCGACCGCCACAGCCGCTCGACGAACGCGTTGTCCCGCCAAGCGCCTTTTCCATCCATGCTGATCGCAATCCCGTTCCTCAACAGCAGGCCAGTGAACGCCTCACCAGTAAACTGACTTCCCTGATCTGTATTGAATATTTCGGGTCTGCCGTAGCGCGCCAACGCCTCCTCCACCGCCGCGGCGCAGAAATCCGCTTCCATCGTGATCGAAACCCGCCATGACAAGGCGCGGCGGCTGAACCAGTCGAGAACCACGACGAGGTAGACAAACCCTCTGGCCATCGGAATATATGTGATGTCCGCCGCCCAGACCTGGTTGGGCCGGGTCACCACCACGTCTCGCAGAAGATACGGGTAGATCTTGTGTCCCGGCCACGGTTTGCTTGTCCGAGGGCGTCGATACAGGGCTTCAATGCCCATCCGGCGCATCAGCGTCCGCACGTGTGTTCGGCCGATGGCGATGCCCTCGTTCACCAGCATCGCACGCAGCATCCGGCTGCCGGCGAACGGGTAGTCCAGGTGCAGTTCGTCAATCCGGCGCATCACCGCCAAATCCGCCGCCGAGACCGGCTGCGCCTCCTGGTAAACCGTCGAGCGTGCGATACCCAGCAACCGTGCCTGGATGGCAAGCGCCAGTTCATGGCTCCGGTCGATCATCGCTTTGCGCTCTCCAACCCGGCCTTGTTGAGCGCACCGGACAAAAAATCGTTCTGTAACGTCAGCTCGCCGATCTGGGCGTGCAGCTCCTTCAAATCCACCGACGCTTCAGCGCTGCCCCGAGCACCGCCGAAGATCGCCGCCGCGCCTTCCAGCAACTGGGTCTTCCACGCGGTGATCTGGTTCGGGTGGACATCAAATCCCTTCGCCAGCTCAGCCAGTGTCTTCTCACCCTTGATCGCCGCGATCGCAACCTTGGCCTTGAAGGCCGGTGAGTGCGTCCGGCGCGCTCATCTCGTCATCTGTCCCGCTCCTCTCGGCGGCCATCAGGCCGCAATGGCGCGGGGAAATCCACTTATCCGACTGTCCGATTTTTCCGGACCACCTCACTGCGCCTTTGACGGCGGACGCATCAGCTCCGATGGCGGCGTTCTGTTGCTCGGCGAAGTGGAGCGACGGTTGGGAATCGCCGAGACGCTGGCGCGGCTGATCGCCGACCCGCGCAATCCGCGCTTGGTGACGCACCGCCTCGAAGACATCCTGCGCGCCCGGATCCTCGCCATCGCCTGCGGCTA
>DATKMS010000071.1:0-21243 GCA_035541735.1 Candidatus Margulisiibacteriota bacterium | reverse complement strand
TTGCCGGCCGCCATCGGCGCGGCGCTCGCGCACCCGGCGAAAACGGTGGTGTGCTTCACCGGCGACGGCAGTCTGCTCATGAACCTCCAGGAGTTGGCCACGGCGGCGGAGGAAGAGGTGAACATCAAGGTGATTCTCCTGAACAATGGCCATCTGGGACTCGTTCGCCAGCAGCAGCAGCTCTTCTACGGTGGCCGCTATCACGCCTCGCGCTTCCATGCCGAGCCCGACTTCGCCCTTATCGCACGCGGGTTCAACGTTGCGGCGCACGATCTGGGCACTGCAGACGATCCCGTGGCGACGCTCGCTGCTGCGTTGTGCACGCAAGGACCGTGTTTGATCAACGTTCCGATCGCCGCCGAGGCCAACGTCTACCCGATGGTGCCGCCCGGCGCCGCCAACCGTGACATGATCGATGGAGGACCCCATGCAGACCTCGGTGCCTGACGCCGCACGTGCAACGATTTCCGATAGCGCCCGCACCACTGCCGTGCTGCGCCTGCTCGTTCGCAATCATCCCGGCGTGATGTCCCACATCTGCGGCCTGTTCGCGCGGCGCGGCTTCAACGTGGAAGCGATTCTCTGCTCGCCCGTCGGCGACGCAACGCGCAGCGTGATCCTGCTCGGGGTCAACGAAGACGAGCGGCTCGAGCAGCTCATGCGCCAACTCGGCAAACTGGAAGACGTGCTCGATGTGCGGCGCGCCCCTGAAGCCCAGGCCGCGTTTGCAGCCGTGGCGCGTTGGATGGACTGAGCCCGAAAACCGCAGTTGAGCTTCAATAAGCGGCGAGTGCAACGGGGACCAGTGCAGCTCGGGCGGAAACCGCGCATCAAATTGCCCGGTGAACTCGTCGAACTGCACCCGCCACACGCTGGCACCAGGAATCGCCAGTGCGAGCACGGTGCCGACGGCACCAACCGCCGGGCCTGGTGCGTCAGCCACGCCGCGTCGCGTAGGAGTGCGGCCAGATCCTCTCGCGCTCTGCGCCGTGTTTCCTCTAGCAGTTCGTCCCACCGCAGAACGCTGACGGCGGGTAACGCCCCCCTGTTCGAGGCACCCGCCGGCCCGTGGATCACTACGCAAAGCCCAACTCGGATCATTACAAAGCCTGACTGCGATCATTTCGCAACGATTGAGCGTTGTAATATGCGTTCCCACAGTGGTTCCTTGCGCAGAAGATATCGTCACCTTCTCATCTAATGCACAACGCCCACATTGTCTATTGGGATTGGACGGGGTTGCAAATGGGTGATAGCACGTGCCAATCGTCACGCTGCGGGATGGCTACGCGCGCCGCCGCCAAGCCGCTGTGCGCCGTTAACGGCGGTCACTCTAACGGTGCTGGCTCTCACCGGCGGCGCCGGCTATGCGCTCGAGCACGCCGCCCTGTATCTGAGCGGGACCAGCGGTGGAAACGGGGTCACCACGTACTTCGGTGTCGGCGGTAGCATCTCGTCCGAAAATGCCGCCTCTCAGCCGCTCCCCACGTCCGGACGGTTGAGCAACCTGTACGTCTCATGCGCAGGGCCGCCCGGAGGGTCCGGGGGCAGCGTGACGTTTAGGCTCCGCATTGGTGGGGCAGACGCTAACGAGAATTGTACCATCTCCGGCACGACCGCCAACACGTGTAGTGATCTCACGCGCGTTGATGACTACAACGCCGGGGCGTCGGTTGACATCAAAGTCGTCAACAGCGCCAGCGGCACGCTCAATACGACTTGCATGGTTTCGCTGCGCGTGACGGCCAACGGATCCTCTTCCACAGTCCACAAGAACGTTCTCGCCATCGGCAGCATCACGACGGCCCTGCCCGCCGCCACGGCCTACTGCGGTCCGACCACGTACCTCAACAAACCAGCCAAGTGCTTGAGCACGACCGAGGCGGAGGCGGCGTTCATAATGCCGAACAGCGGCACTGTCACGGCGATCATGGCTGTCGTTGACAGCGCTTTGGGCACATGGGCGGAGACGTTTACGGTGCGAAACACGACGACGGGGACGGACACGGTCGTCGCCTGTACGATTGCATCGTCGGGGACCAGTTGCACCGATACGAGTCACAGTGCGACCTTTGCGGCCGGAGACCGGTTGGTCGTCAAGCTGACGGCCGCGGGTTCAATCTGGTATCGGAGCCGAAGGGTTACGATCGAGTACGGCGGGATGGGCTCCGGGAACGCGTACGCAGATGTGACCTTTACGACAGGGTCCGAGTATTCCTGGGCGGAGGTGATCGGATCGGCCACCACGCAAGGGACTTTTCCCGTTAGCGCCGATGCGCAGATCCAAAATCTCCGGGTCTGGTGTTCGGCATCTCCCGTCACAGCAATGACCGTAAGCGTCGATACCGGGACATCGAATGCGACTTCAAGCGTCTCCGACACCGCGGTGACCTGTCAGGTGCCAACCTCTGGAAGCGCGACGTGCGCCGACACTACGCATGTTGCTCCCATCAGTGCCGGCAATGTCATTGCTTTCAAGCACAGCTCAATGGGCACGACAACGACTTCGAGCTATTGCACATTTGGCGTGGAGTTGGTCGACCCACCCGCTACGCCACCGGGCAGTCCGACACCCACGGCAACGCCAACCAACACACCCAGCACCATGCCAACGGCCACCCCGACGCCAACCGCGACGAATAGCCCCACGGCACCCGGGACAAATACCGCCACGCCCACCCCCACACCAACAAAGACCCCGACAGCAACGCCGACGAACACTCCCACGGCTTCACCAACGGCAACCAGCACCCCCAGCAACACGTCAACGGTCACGCCGACTGCCACGAAAACCCCGACGCCAACCGCGACGAATACCGTCACGCCCACCCCAACTCAGACGCCGACTGCGACACCCAGCGACACCCCGACCGACACCCCGACCCCCACAGGGACCGACACGCCAACCCCCACGGCCACCGCGACGGACACGCCCACGCTATCGCCGACAGGCACACCCTCCGTGACACCTACCCAGACCCCAACTCCAACTCACACCCCGACTGAGACCCCGACCGTCACTGACACCCCAACGGCTACGCCGTCGTTCACGCAGACCCCTACACCCAGCGCCGCGGTGGCCCAGCTCAGCACGTGCGCGCAAGCCGATCTCGGCACGATCTACAGCACCTCGGTGAGCGGCACGACGATTGGCGCCGGCAACCTCATGGGCGGAGAAACCTGCGCGTCAGGTGACAACGCGCCGGACGTGACCTACCAGTTCACGGCAGCGGCCGACGGCACCTATGTGGTCGGCATCACGGCCTCCTATTCCGCTATTCTTGCGGTGCGCAGCCCTGACTGCTCACCGCAAGCGGAACTGGGGTGCGCCGGGGCCTGGTTCGAGGTGCCGGAGGTTTCCGTCGACCTGCTCGCCGGTCAAGCGGTCGTCGCTGTCGTCGACGGATCATCCGGCCAGAGCGGCACGTTCACCTTATCGGTCCAAGGGCCGGCTTTGCCAACATCGACACCGACCGCGACGCCGACGCCCGGCGACTGCTGTGTCGTCAACACGAGGCCGAATTGCGGCAACGCAGCGTGTGCCGCCTGCGTCTGCGCATCCGATTCGTACTGCTGCAACGTGCGCTGGGATGATCTCTGCGTCACCGAGACCGGCGGCCAGTGCATGCCCGACTGTGTGTGCAACGTCAGCACCTTCGCGACACTGACACCCACGCCGACACCGAGCCCCAGCCCGACGGAGACGCTGACACCGACCCCGCGGTCCATCGTCATCCAATCACCGACAGATGGCAGCTACGTGAATACGGCACCGGTGCAGGTCAGCGGCTACGTGGCCGCGGCGGACACGGTGCTCGTCAACGGTGTCACCGCATCGCTGCTTGACACCACCTTCACCGCGTCCGTTGAGCTGGTCGAAGGCGCGAACACGATCACGGCGACGGCCACGGGCGCCAGCGGGTCCGCGAGCGACACGATCCACGTTACGCTCGACACGGTTGCGCCAGCCGCACCGAACGGGCAGTTGATCGCGGTCGCTCTGCTCGGCGGTGGAGGAGTGAGCGTGATCGGCTTCGCCGGCAGCGTCGAGGCCAATGGCCTGGTGACGGTGACCAACACCCGCACCGCGGAGACGGTGACCACAACCGCCGACGGTACCGGGGCGTTTACGACCACACTGGCCGCGATGGCGGGTGACACGCTCTCTACTTTCGTCACGGATCCAGCAGGAAACGTCGGGCCGCCGGCGAGCAAACAGATCGGGAATATCGTAGTGGCGGTTACTGACACCGTTTCGGCGGTCACGACCGACGGCAACGAGATGACCGTGCGTGGGACGCTCGCTTCGTTGCCCAATGGGACGGTGGGAGTGACGGCGAACGGAACGCCGGGGCTGGTTGAGGGTAATCAATTTGTCGTTCGTCTGCCGGTGGATGCTTCCATGACGGGCTTTACCCTGAGCGTGCGAGACTTCAGCGGCATACTGAGCGCCGTGAGGGTTCCCGTCACGGCACCGACGGGCGCACCGGGGCCAGCGGTCGTGCTGCGGGCGACCCATGCGGCCGGCTTGGTGCCGCTGACCACCGGCTTCACCTACTCGAGCCCAATCTCGATCACGCATCTCAGCCTGGACGCCGACCGTGATGGGACGCCGGACGCCGATGAAACCACGATCGGCACGTTCACCTGCACCTACGCACAGCCTGGGCTCTATCTACCGCGCTTGACCGTGACCGATGCGGACGGGAACAGCTACACAACCATTGGCATCGTGCACGTGGCCGACCCAGGCGTTATGGACGCGCGTTTACAGCCCGTGTGGCAGGGCGTGAAGGATGCGCTGCGCGTTGGGGACGTGTCCGGCGCGGCCCAGTTCGTCCATTCAGAGACACGCGCGGTGTACCAGAATGCCTGGAATCAGCTGCCCGGTGCGGTGCTAGCAACGGTCGACCAGATCATGACGAGCATTCAACTCGACGCGGTTGGTCCGGCGGGCGCGCAATGTGACATGCACCGCGATGACGACGGGCAGACGTTCTCCTATCCGGTATCGTTTGGGCTGGATACGGACGGTTTGTGGCGGGTGCGGAGGTTCTGATGAAAGGGCGCGGCTTCGGTCCGAAGCGGTTTGTGGGCATGTCGATCACTGCTGTCGCGCTCATCTGCTGCTGGAGCGCGCCCGCGGCTGCGGGAGCGCCGGCAGCGTTCCCCGATTCGGCGGGAATGGGGGAGAGGATCACGGCCCAGTCTGGCGGCAGCCGATTCGTAAGGGTACCCTCGGGTGACAGGCCGCAGCATCGCCGTCTCGTGGCGCAAGCCAACCCAGCCGCTACGGGTGGCGGGGCTCAACCGCGGAGCACCCCCGCAGCGGTCCCGTCGCCGTTTCCGAAATCCGACGCGGTGCTCCCGACAGGCAAGCACGAGAACGTGTGGGGGCCCTTCGAGGGGCGAGTCGTCGATGCCGAGACGCAACGCGGCATCGCCGGTGCAGCCGTCATCGTCCTGTGGCTCAAGGATATTCCAAACCCGGTAGAGCCGCACGAGGAGTTTGACGACGTGCGGTGGGCGGTTACGGACACGGAGGGGCGCTTCAGCATTCCGCGCCGGGACCCTGGTTTGCTCCGCCGCTTCCATGTGTCCCGCGGGGCCTTTCTGAGCTGCGTAGCGCCGGGTTACTTCCCGTACGAGTTTACCCCGAAGTACGACGCACGTATCCCGAATGCCCGCCTACAAACCGGTTCGCTGATTATACGGCTGCGCAACAGCGGACTCACGCCGCGAGAAGCGCTTCGCAGGCTGGGCGAGTTTGAGACGAGGAATTTGTCGTGGCTGCACGACCAGGAAACGGCTTTGAACCGTGAAATCAATGAACGGCGGGCAATGATGGGTCTCCAGCCAGTCCTCCTTAGCTCTGGACAAATCAAATGAAACGCAATTGCCGGACCATCCATTTTGCACTACTTTTGCTGATTCTGAGTGTCGGAACAGCGGAGGGGTTCAATGCTGAGACCCACGAGCAGATCAATGCAACTTGTACGGAAAGATCCTCGCTCCCTGTCCTTCTGGTCGGTGAAGTCGGCATCGCCGATGGCATCAATCACCCTTTCGCAGGAAAGGCCGCCGAGCAATGGGTCATCAATGGAGGAAGCTTCGAGGATGATGACGGTCGGTTCCTCAATCACTTTCATAACCCACTGACCGGTGCAGGGCTCTACGGAGCCGAACCGTCGTCGATTGTATGGATGCAGCAGGACGGGCAGGGGTGGTCGTGGCCGGAGGCGCGCCGGTTCTACTACGCGGCGCTGACCGCTCAGACGCAGGGTGCGCGGGACCAGGCCTGGGCCGATACCTTGCGCGCCACCGGCCAGATCATGCACCTGGTGGAGGACGCCGGGCAGCCCGCGCATGTGCGCGATGATGCACACCCCATGGACTATGTGTGCCACAAATATTTGTTTGGCCTGTCCTGCTTCCCGAATTTCGAATATTGGGTATCTGACAATTCTGGCCAGGTCCCGCTGACTGGATCTCCCGCGGTGCAAAGCATTCTGCTGGGCGAACCCTCCGGTTGGCCTGCCGCACCCGCACCGGTCGCGAATTTGATCGACAACACCATCTACCGCGGCGCCGACCCGAACGTAACTGTCGGCGGGCTCGACCCCGGTGATGGCCATGAGGTCGAGACCGCGCCCGTCGGGATTGCCGAGTTCACGAACGCAAACTTCTTCAGCGAGGACACCGCAGGGCTGTATCCCCACCCTGACATCAACCTGTTGGTCGAGTCTACCGCGGTTGTGTCCAACAACCTGCTGCGCCACTACCTAAAGAAGGGCTATCGCGATGGGCTACCGCTCGATCCCGCGCTGGTGGAAAGTGTCTTCGGGCGAGCACTACGCGGTGTGCCGGGGCTTGCTACATTCTACGCGGTGAGCCTGGCGGGACAGGACGGTGAAGTCTGGCGGGCTGAGGCCCAGACGCTGCTCCCAAAGGCGACAGCGTACGCGCAAGCCGCGCTCGACTACTTCTTCCGCGGCAAGCTCGACTTCGCGCCCGATCCGGACGACCTGAACGGGTTCCTCATCAAGAACCTTGGCGAGGAGGATTTGAACGGCACCTTCGAGCTCTACTACGACGACGCCGAGGGCAATCGCCGACTCGTGCCGGGCTCGAACAGTTGGCGGCGTGCGATCCCCGCGGCGCAGCATTGTGCGAACGGCGGCCCCTGCAACCAAGCCTCGGTGCCGGCGTTCGATGCATCGTTTGACCCCCCGCCAAGCGGCATGTACGCACTCGTCTTCCAAGGCACCATGGGCAATGAAGCGCCGAGTAACGGCTCGCTGGGCGCCGTGGCTGGCAAGGTGATGCAGGGGGACTCCTTCTTGCTGTTGACGGCGCAGGCTTCCTACCGGTCCACGATTCTGGATCGCGGCTGGCACCGGATTGGGAGCGGTCTGCCGGTTCCGGTCGATTACGATGGCAGCTCGCGCATCTGCCTCAACGGGTGCCAAGGCGTGGCCATCAACAGCAGTACGGTGATCTTCGATTGGCTTGGAGATGCGGATATGTTTGGAGACGCGTCCGCGTGCACGAATAGCCCGTTCTATTGGGACGGACTCAACACGACGCTCCTGTCGACTGACGGCGGCCGCACCTTCACCGATCGGTCCGCACCAATCTACTCGCAATATGCCGTTCGACCCTTTGCCATGATTTACCTTGGGGAAAAACGATTGCTAGCGCAGTACTACAGCCAGACCTGCTGGTCCGACTGGTTCTACTGCCCTTGGCCCGGATACCCGAACGTGTCGGAATGCGTGTCATGCTCCTATTTCGATCCAAACTTTCGGTATGGAGAGGAATGCCGGTACGATTACAGCTTGCCATCAGGAACAATGTACTCGGACGATCTCGGCGCGACCTGGCAACTGCAACCCGGCGCGGGACTCGCCGGCTACTTCATCGGGGATCATACAGTGATCGCGGGGCTGCCGGCACGCTCGGTGGATGATGGTTTCACCTGGACGACCATCGACGTCACGATTGATGATCAACCCATGCCCAACCTCTACATCTACGGCCTGGCGTGGAATCGAAAAGGGGGAAACGATCGCGTGCTCCTGGCCCTGGCGTGGCCGGACGATTCGGATGATTCCACGCTCGCGTTGTTGAAGTCCAACGATGGGGTTCACTGGCGGCTGCTTCAATCCTTTGCGCAAACCTTGGGGCCCTCGTATATCGAGCAGCCGGAATCGATCGCCATGGGTCCCGATGGCAGCGCGCTCATGACCGCATGGATGTACGACTACTATTACCCATCCTCTGGGCACTACGTCATCTACGCGTCGCCGGATGCCGGAGAAACGTGGCAACCCGCTGCAGCTCCGAAGGATTTGCCAATCGCGGCCGCTAGCATGGCCGTGACGTACGCCGGCGGCGACCCGCCGGTGAACTGACGCGCAGGCGTGGCGCCGCATCACCAGACGGCGTTGGCGTAGTGGCATCGAAGGGAATCGGGGTCGAATCCGGAATGTTCACCGCCGGTATTGACCCCGTGGATGGAGCGATGGCCAACCTACTTGGACAGAAGAATTGAGGGAAGGACGGCAGTATGTAGACCGGGAGGTGGACGTCTGTTTGCTCATGGCCGGGGCAAAGGCATACCCTGTGCGAGCGGCTACTGCATCACCAACGGTTGGCGCTCATCGCCAGCGAGGTCGCCGCAACGCGCCGGAACTTTTCCCAATGATAATGATGAAGAAGTAGAGAACGACCTGCCAGGCGTGGCAACTTGCCGCACCCGGGTCACGTTGCGGCTTATGCGCTCAAGTCCTGCCGCAGCGCGTCCACTCTCGCGGAGTCAGCTCAGCATGAGCCGAATAGGGTGTGTCGAGACCCGTTCAATGACGTCGCGAGGATACGTAACGCGAAGGGACATCAATGGATTGCTCCGCAGGTGCTTTGCATGTCCGCACGAGTGAATGCAACACAGGGGTGTGACACTCGGCTCCTTCACTGCCGGCGAACCACGAGTTCTCTGGTCTATTCCACGGCGACCGTGGCGTCTTCGATGAGGATGCCGTACTTGTAGCCGAAGCCGAGGTCCCTATCGGTGCTGAGCTTGCCGCGCACCAGCACGGTGTTGCCCACGGCGGCGGTGGCGCTCGTCGAGACGGTCAAGTCGTTGGTGCCGGCGCTGCCGCTGCCGTCCTGCACGTGCAGCCAGTTCTTTCCCATCACGGCCGGGGTGAACTTGACGACCCGGCCGCGAACCGAAACGTCCTTCCCCGCCAGCGCCGCCTTCTTGGAAAACAGCTCGCCCACCGTTTGCCCGCCCTCCGCCTTCTTGATGTTGGAGAGGTCAACAGTTGCTGGACCGGTGGCGCCGTGACCAGACATGGGGTGGTCAAACGAACCGCCGTGGCTACTTGCACTGCCTGCCTGACTCTCTGCTGGTTTGCTGCCGACAAGCTGAACGCTGGGCACGAAAGAGACGAGGTCGAAGGTTCGATCCAAAGTCTTACTGTAGAAGTCACGCATCGCCATGCCATCGGGGACGATGACCTTGTCTCCGACCGCGACGGCAAACTGCGGGGCCGCGGCCCAGATTTTTTTCGCACCGTCGTCGACCTGGACGTACGTGTAGCTTCCGGCGTTCATCGTCTCGACGACCTTGCCGGTGATGCCGGCCACGGTGTCGACGGCCGCCGCGCCGCTTGGCGCACCGGCGGCCGGTGGATGCTCTTGGGCCACCGCCTGCCGTGTCTCAGGACTGCAGATGACCAGTGCGATGGTTGCCGTGCCGAGAATGAACGACGCAAAGATGTGCCTCACGGTAGCTCCTTCGGTTGCTGGTGTGTGCCCGTCCTGCCGGTCATCTATCTCGTAGCTGAGCGGGGCGGCAATTGATAGGCTTTCACAGACACGGCGTGAAATGCCTTGCACCGATGCGGAGACCGTGGTCAAAGAAACAGCTGGGCCCTACCCTCACGCGCTCGCGCTCTCGGGGTATGGGCGCGCAAAGACGCAAAACCAAGCGGCCCGGCAGGAGGACATCACATGAGCGAAATTACCGGTGGCGAACTGCTGGCGCGCTGCCTGGCCAATGAAGGCGTGAGGTTCTTGTTCGGGCTCCCATCTCCCGAGATCGATCCGTTGCTTGCACAGCTGGGCGCGCATGAGATCCGCTTGGTGCCGGTGCGGCACGAGGCGGCGGGTGTACACATGGCGGAAGGCCTGTACAAAACCACCGGACAGGTGGCCGTGGTCCTGGGCAATCCCGGGCCCGGCTCTGCCAACCTGTTGCCGGGGGTGATCACGGCGCGCCATGAGGGGGTTCCCGTGTTGGCGCTCACGTCACAGCACCGTCTGGGTATCGTCTACCCATCGCCGCCCTCGACGTTTCAAGGACAGGATCAGCTCGACGTGTTCAAGCCGGCGGTGAAGTGGAATGGGCCCATCCTGTCGTGGGAGCGCATCCCGGAGGTCGTGCGCCTGGCGTTCCGCGAAATGTGGGCCGGCCGGCCCGGCCCGGTGCACATCGAGTTGCCTGCCCCCGTGTTGTATGCAACGGGCGATGAGGCGAGCGTTCGCCTCCTGCCGCCGGCGGCCTACCGGCCGCCGCGGCCGCAAGCCTCCGACGCCCAGCTACGACAAGCCGCCGACTTGCTCCGCAGGGCAAAGCGGCCACTGGTTGTCGCCGGTTCCGGCGTCGACCGCGGCGAGGCCAACGCCGCACTTTTGGAACTGGTCGAGCTGCTGAACTGTCCGGTGATGACCACGATGGCGGGGCGCGCGTCAGTGCCACTCGATCATCCGAACTATGTCTTCGGCTTTGGCGGCTGCGGTGACATCGTCAAGCAGGAGGCCGACGTCATTGTGGTTGCGGGCTCCCGGCTTGGTAATCTCGACATTCCGTACGACAAATACTGGGGCGATCCGACGCACCAGCAACTCATCCAGATCGACGTCGACCCACGCCACATAGGAGTGACGCGGCCATTGGCACTCGGCATCGTCGCCGACGTGAACAATGCGCTCGAAGGTCTCGTGCAGGTGCTGCGCGCGCAGCAGGTTCGCGCCCGCGACGGCGCTGACCTGGGGCGCTATCGTGCGGCAGCCCAGAAGTGGTGGGACGAGCAGTTGGTGCCGGTGAAGAGTTGGCCGGGACCCGGCATCCACCCGGCGCATGTCATGCAGGCCGTCGGTGCGACGTTCGGCAGCGACGCGGTCTATGTCACCGACGGCGGCAACACCTCGCTGTGGGCACACTCCTGCTTGCCGTCGACGCGGCCGCGCTCGTACCACAGCATTCTCGAGCTGGGCATGCTGGGCACCGGCATCCCGTCCGCCATCGGCGCGAAGCTCGGTGCTCCGGAGCGCGAGGTCGTATGCGTGACCGGCGACGGCGCGGCGGGCTTCAATTTCATGGAGATGCAGTCCGCAGCGCGCGACGGTGTGAAGATCACCACGATCGTTTGCGCCGAAGGCTCGTGGACGATGGAAGAGCCGAACGAGCGGATGCTGTATGGCCGCACCTTCGGCACGAATCAAGGAACCGTGCGCTGGGATCGCGTTGCCGAGGGCCTCGGCTGCCACGGCGAATACGCCGAGCGTAGCGAAGACGTCGAGCCGGCGCTGCGACGTGCGCAAGGAGCCAAAGGACCGGCGGTCGTCTGCGTGCGCACCGACCGCGACGCGAACCTGGCGATCCCAACCGAAATGTTGGTGCGCTTCACGGAGGTCTATCAAGGGCCGATGGGCTGAGGTCGCCAACGTCCACGGCTCCGACCATCGTGGCGCCGATCCGCTTGCAGTGGCGTGGCTTTCCCTGGCGGTCGAACTCACCCCTGGCCCCTCTTTTGGCAAGAGAGGGGATCTCGAGAACGCCTCCTTCTCTTCCCGAGCAACCAGACGAAGAGCGACCCACTGGCGAAGAACCCCAGGGCGGCGATCGCGAGTAGGTACGGGCGCCACGCATCAACGGCAGAAACCCCAGCGTTTGCGCGTCGCACCATGGTCGCCAGATCGGCAGCATTCAGGTTGACACCGAAGAGGTAGCCCGCGAGCCGCCTATCCGGTGCCAGCACGGCCACCAGGTTTGGATGCTCGAAGTTTCCGTCTCCCATGGTGATCGTTCGGAAGTCGAGGCTCTTCAATGTCCGTTCCAGCGCCTGCGGATCGCTCGCCCGCAGCACCAGCCAATCGGCCGGCAACTGCATGCGGGCGCGGAACTGGCGCAGCCCATCGCTCGTTTCATTGGGGTCGAAGGAGACGCTGAGGACGCGGTATTCGGAAGCGGCCAGACCCGACTTGTCGAGCGCGCGACGGAGGCTGGCGGTGATGGCAGGACAGGTTCCCGCACATCGCGTGTACATCGGGCTGATGATCCATGGCTGTCGATCCCGTTCCAGTTGCTCCTCCGGCGGCTCTGTCGAGAAAGCATGACCGTCATCGTCGACGAAGCCGTCGAACGGAATACGCTGTCCGATTGTGGCCGCCGCATCGGGAGGCAGCAGGGTGCGCGCGGTGGCCGACGCGGTGGCGTTGAACGCCGCGAGGAGCGCCAGCCCAGCGCCCGCGAGCCAGGGCTTAGCGCTGCGTAGCAACCGGGCTGGACGGTTCATAGGCCGGCACACGCTGCGTCGGGCCGGTGATGATCTCGTACAGCGGCGGTATGTAGGCGATGGCCAACAGCACGATGGCAGCCATGACCCACGGCCGGAAGTTCGAGACCAAGCGGCCGTTACCGTCGTGGTAGGCCTCGGCAGTCGGCAGTTCCAATGCCGGCTCCTGCTGCTTGCTGCCCAGCAACGTCGCGAAGAACACGATGAAGAAGAACAGCATCGCTACCGTCATGATGATCCCGCCGAGCGCTCCGATGTGCGACCACAGCTGCCATTCCGGGTGATATAGCGGCGAAGCGGGATTGGCGTAGGTCGTCCCCAGGTTTGATCGTCGTGGCTCGCCGAGCAAGCCGGCGACCGAGAGCCCGATGGAGAACACGAAGATCCCCGCGGTCCACAGATAGGGCACCCACAGGTTGAGCGTTGGCATGCGCACGCGCTTCCCTGTGAGTTGCGCGGTGAGGAACAGCGACATTCCAAGGAAGCTCAGGAAGACCGGGCCGCCGATGGTGGTGTGGAAGTGGCCCGGGATCCAGGCCGTGTTGTGGACTACGTTGTTCATCGTCGCCGAGGCGTTGACGATCCCCGTGACGCCGCCGAAGACGAACAGCACGAGCCCTGCAAAGAAGTAGGCGAAGAGATAGCGGTCGCGATCGAAGTACGGCAGACGGCCCCACCAGGAGAACAGGCCGCGGCCACCGCGCTCACGTGCGGCGTACTCGAGCGACGCAGCCAGTGTGAAGGCGGTGGTGAAGCTCGGCAGCGCGACCAGGAATGTCAGCGCAGCGTGCAGCCACTTGTAGCTACTCGAAATGCCCGGATCGGCAAACTGGTGATGCAAGCCTACCGGACACGAGAGGACAATAAACAGCATGAACACCCAGCGGCCGGCATCGTCGGAGTACAGCTTTCCGCCCGCGAGCTTGGGGAGCATCACATAGAACATCACGTATGCGGGCATGAGCCAGAAATAGACGAGCGGATGGCCGAAGAACCAGAAGAGTGTCCGGGCCAACACAACGTCGACGGTAGCGGTCAACCCCAACGACCACGGGATCAGCAACACGAGTACCTCGTAGGCCAGTGGCAGCGTCGCCATCAGCCAGACCGTGAACGTTGCGAGCATGCCCACCACACCGATCGGTGTCTTCTGTCCAGGGTGTTCGCGGCGCCAGCGGATGTAGGGTGGAATCCACTGAAAGAAGGGAACCCACGATCCGACGACCAGAAGCGCCGCGCCGATGTAGAAGAGCGGGTTGGCGCGCAGCGGCGGGTAGAAGGTGTAGAGCACCGACGCGGAGCCGCTCAGCATCGCCCACGCCGCCATCAGTGTACCGCCGAGCATGAGACCAAAGGCCAGCCAGGTCACCCGCGCGTCGAAGCTGCACTGCAAGTAGTAGGCGACAACGGCGTAGCCGAACGCCACTTCGAAGAATGTGGTGAAGACCAGGGCGTTGATGACGCCGTGCAGCGTCAGTCCCTGGTAGTACTCCAAACCCAGGAACGCATTCGAGCGGACGATGCCCGCGCGGTACAGCACCTGGAGCAACCCGTGGTAGATGCCAAGCACCAGGAGGACGGTCGGGATGATGATGAGCAACAGCACCACCGTGCGGTGCGACGCGTCGAGCCGAAGGCCTTCTTGGCGAGTCACTGGCTGCATCACGTCCTCCGTGGAACCGGTTGCGAATCGTCAGGACAGGGTCTTGATATATTCGACCAGCTCGTTGACCTCAGCGTCGGTGAGCGGCACCTCGGGCATGACCGGCGGGAAGCCCTTGACCACATGCTTGTTCGGTTGGCGGATCTCCTCGGCGATGTGCTCGTCGTCCAACGTGATCCGGGAGCCGTCGTCCATTTCCGTCTCGTGCTTGTACAGACCCTTCATGGTGGGACCGACGCTGGGCGAACCATCGACCGTGTGGCAGGCCACGCAGCCCTTGCTCTCGAAGAGCACCTTGCCGAGCTGCGCAGGGGCTGTCTGCCCGGCTGCCGCGGCTGGCACCGCTGCAGCCGGTGGCACGGCCGCGCCCTTCGCGATGACGAATTTCCCCATCATGTTCTGGTGCGCGACGCCGCAGTACTCGTGGCAGATGACGTCGTACTCACCCTCCGTGTCGAAGTGCACGCGCGCCGCGTTCACCGAGCCGGGGACAGCCATCAGGTTCACGTTGGTGTGTTCGATGTACAAGCCGTGGGTGACGTCGAGCGCGCTGAGATACAGATCGACGTCCGCTCCCGGCGGCAGGCGCACCTCCGGCGGATCGAAGGCCCACATGCGTGCCACCATGTGCACCTCGTAGTGGTTGTTGCCCTTGTCGATGATCTTCCCGGATTTGAACGGCGCGACGTCGGTGACACAGGTCGGCAATGAGATGTTCAGTCCGGCGGCGGAGTAGACGAGCGCCGCGAAAAAGACGGTCATCAACAGCCCGGCGCCAACGATGGCGAAGCGTTCGACTCGGTCCATGCGTTCGGATCTCAGCCGCGATGCGCCATCAGGAGGTACAGGCTGAACCAGAGGCCAAGATAGAACACAATCATCGCCGCGAACGATGCAATAGCGCCGCTCGGGAAGAACGATTCCTTCTCGGGGCTTTCTGACATTCCGGCGACCTCCTGCTGAGAGCTTGCACGCACGAGGGGCACACCTCGGTGCGCTGCTTGTACCGCTTTTGCGGTTGCTTTTCCATCGGCTCTGCCGGCAGAGTGGTTGCTCACCAAACGACGGGGCGACGCAGTTCGTTCGCCGGCAGACGATGGAGGTTCGCCGATGCCTTTGCGTACTCTAGTTGGAGCCATGACGATCGTCGTATGCTTTGCGGTCACGACGTCGGCGCGGGCGCAATGCATCGGAGACTGCAACGGCAACAACGTGGTGACCGTGACCGAGGTGGTCACTGGAATCGATGTTGCTCTAGAAGTCGTTCCGTACGCAAGCTGTTCGGCCTTCGATGCCAACAACGATGTGAAGGTAACCGTCGATGAGCTCGTTGCGGGTGTGCACCGCGCGCTCACCGGCTGCCCGGTGCCGCTGTCGCTCGACGTCGAGATGAACCCGGACCCGGTGCTCCCCGGCGAGCCCCTGGCCATGTCGCTCACCGTGACCAACCCGAGCTCGCTGCCTGCGCTCAACGTGCAGATCGATGCGATCGTCCCCAGCGAGGTGAACGACTTCTCCCGCCTCCTGACCACCGCTACGAGCTGCACCAGCGGCAACACGTGCCGTGCCGGCGACCACATCATTTGGAACGTCGGCGACCTGGCCGCCGGCGCGGGCGTCAGCGTCAACCTGGCGCCAGCGGTCCGCTCTGGTGCATCTGCACCTGCAGCGGGAACGATGATCGATCTGAGCGCCGTCGCACGTATCGGCACCATGCAGTCCACGTCGGCCACCGGCAGTGTCGTGGTGCGCGCGAGCCGGTCGTTCGACCTGGCGGTGCGTGAGGACGCGGATCCCGTGCCGCCCGGGGGAACCCTGACCTACTCACTCACGTTCGGCGACACGGCAACCGCGTCGGTGCTGCAGAACGCAGCGCTGCGCATGGCCGTGCCCGCCGGCACGCAGTTCGTGTCAGCCAGCGATGGCGGCGTCCTGACGGACGGTATGGTGGAGTGGACCTTGGGAACGTTCAATCCCGGCCAGGGCGGCGAACGCACCCTGGTCGTGCAGGTCGATACCGCCGCCGCCGGGACGATCATCCACGCGCAGGCGCAAATCCAAGACGGCGCCGGATTGAACGACGCCCGCGCCACGACACAGACACGCGTCCAGGGTCGTGGCCCGCTGGAGCTGGCGATGGAAGTGAACCCCAACCCGGTACGCAGCAATGAAGCGTTGTCCGTAACGCTCAGGGTGGCGAATAGCGGCCTGACCGATCTTCCCGGGGTGCAGCTCGAGTTGCCGTTGCCGGTGGAAGTGAACGGATTCTCGGTGGGCCTCACCGGCGGCGCGACGTGTCCGAATCTCGTCGACAGCGCGTTGGGCTGCTCGCCGCCCGAACGGGTAACGTGGGCACTCGGAACGCTGAAGCCGGGCGAGGGCAGGAGCATCGCCGTCCCCCCAATCGTCGGAGCCACGATCCAAGGCAAGGTCATCACCTTTACCGCCGCGGTGCACGACGATGCCGGCGACCGCCGCGACGCCACACGCGCGGTACGCGTGCGTAACGACCGCGTCTTCGACTTGGCGGTGCATGGTGACACCGACCCGGTCCAACCGGGGGGAACACTCACCTACGCCCTCACGTTCGGCAGCTCGACGACCAGTGTGGTGGCGCAGAACGCAGTCCTGCGCATGCCGGTGCCTGCCGGCACGCAGCTCGTGAGCGCCAGCGACGGCGGTGTCCTGAACGGCAGTGTGGTGGAGTGGAGCTTGGGGACGCTCAGCCCCGGGCAGAGCGGCGAACGCGCGCTGGTGGTGCAGGTGGAAAACGAGGTGCTGGACGGCACCCTCATCCCGGCGCAAGCCCAGATCGAGGATGATGCACCATTCGATCGCGTCCGCGCCTCAACGCAAACCCAGGTGCAGAGCGCCGTCCCCCTCCAACTGACCCTGGCCGTGAACCCGAACCCGGTGCGGAGCAACGAGACGTTGCTTGTGACGATGGAAGTTACGAATACCGGCCCGGTCGACCTGCTCGGCGTGCAGGTCGAGCTGCTCATGCCCGTCGGCATCTCCTCCACCTCGGTCGGCGTCACCGGTGGCGCCACCTGTCCGAACATTGTCGACAGTGCCCTGAGCTGCGCACCTCTGGAACGCGTCACCTGGGCATTGGGAACCCTCAAGGCGGGGACCGGCATGCCCCTCGCGTTGCCGCCGACGGTGGTAGCGACGGTCCAAGGCAGCGTCATCAACTTCACCGCCCTGGCAAGCGATGACGGCGGCCACCAGCGGCAAGCCGAGCGCGCCGTGCGTGTGCGCAGTGGACGCGTGTTCGATCTGGCGCTGCATGAAGACACCAACCCCGTGGCGCCCGGGCAGCCACTGACGTACAGCCTCAAATTCGGGAACACAGCGACCGGCACCGTTGCGCAGAACACGGTGCTGCGCATGCCGGTACCGGCCGGCACGGTGTTCGTGAGTGCCGGCGACGGCGGGGTGCTGGCGGGCGACGTGGTGGAGTGGAGTTTGGGGACTCTCAGCCCTGGCGATAGCGGCGAGCGCCAGCTCGTCGTTCAGGTCGCCGACGCAGCCGTGGACGCCACGGTCGTCCGCGCGCACGCGCAAATCGACGATGCCAACCCATTTGATCGCACCACGGCGGCCACGCAGACGCGCGTGCAGAGCAGCGTTCCGCTGCAGCTGACAATGATGGTGAATCCGAATCCGGCGCGGACCAACGAAACGCTGCTCGTGAGCTTGGACGTCACCAATACCAGCGCGGTCGACCTGCTCGGCGTACAGGTCGAGCTGCTGCTGCCCGTGGGCATTTCTTCCGTGTCGGTCGGCCTCACCGGTGGCGCCACCTGCCCGAACATTGTCGACAGCGGGCTGGGCTGCGCACCAACGGAACGCGTCACCTGGGCGCTGGGAACGCTCAAAGCAGGTGCCGGCACGACCCTGGCGCTACCTCCAACGGTGCAGGCAACGGTCCAAGGCAGCATCCTCAACTTCACCGCGCTGGCGCACGACGACTCCGGCAATCGCCGCGAAGCCGCCCGCGCCGTCCGTGTGCGCAGCGACCGCGTGTTCGACCTCGCCGTGCACGAGGACCTCGACCCAGTGCAGACCGACGAGAACCTCACCTACACGCTGACGTTCGGCAACACGACGACCGGAACCATCGCGCAGAATACGGTCCTGCGCATGCCGGTGCCAGTTGGTGCCGACTTCGTCCGCGTGAGCGATGGCGGAACGATTGTGAGCAACGTGGTGGAGTGGAACCTGGGTACGCTCAGCCCGGGAGATAGCGGGGAACGCACACTGGTCGTGTCGGTTCGGCCTGAGGTGATGCAGGGCAGCATTCTCCAGGCGTACGCAGAGATCGAGGACGCGAACGCATTCGATCGGACCGAAGCCGCAGCGCAGACACGCGTGCAAAACGGCGGACCGCTGCAGCTCGCGTTGGAGGTGAACCCGAACCCGGCGCGCAGCAATGAGATCATCCAGGCGGCGCTCGTGGCGACCAACACCGGCAGCGTCGATCTGTTGAACGTGCAGGTCGAGTTGCTCTTGCCCGTGGGGCTCAGGTCGACTTCCGTCGGCCAGACGGGCGGGGCAACCTGTCCGAACATCATTGACAGCGCATTGGGCTGCGCGCCGCCGGAACGCATCACGTGGGCACTGGACACGCTGGCGGTGGGAAACGGCACGACACTGGCGTTGCCCCCCACGGTGGCGGCGACGGTCCAAGGCAGCATCCTCAACTTCACCGCCCTGGCGCGCGACGGCGCCAGCCAACGCACCAACGCGGCACGCGCGCTCCGCATCCGCAGCGGCCGCACGTTCGATCTGGCCGTGCGCGGAGACGTCGATCCGGTGCTGCCCGGCCAAACACTCACCTATACTGCCACGTTCGGCAACGCGACGACCGGAACGGTTGCCCAGAGCACTGTCTTGCGGATGCCGATCCCCGTTGGCACGCAACTGGTGAGCGCCAGCAGTGGCGGCGTGTTGATGGACGATGGAGCAGTGGAGTGGGACCTGGGCACACTCAGCCCCGGAGCCGGCGGCGCGCAGCAGCTCATGGTCAAAGTCGCAGACGCCGCGGTTGCGGGGACCATCATCGAGGCACAAGCCGTGATCGAGGATGACGCGGCGTTCGACCGCACCGGCGTCAGCAGATCTACGCGCGTGCATAGCGGGGCGCCGCTGCAGCTAACGATGAGTGTGAACCCCACCTCGGCGTTGGTCGGCGGCGCGGTGCAGGTTTCCCTGACCGCGAAGAACGCCGGCAGTGTCGCGCTACCCCTGGTGCAGATCGAGCTGTTGCTGCCCGCGGGCATCAACTCCATCGGTGTCGGCGCGACCGGTGGGGGGACGTGTCCGAACATCATTGACAGCGCGTTGGGCTGCGCGCCGTCCGAACGGGTGACCTGGGCACTCGGGACGCTCGCCGTGGGCGAGGAGCGCGCGGTGAGCGTGCCGCCGGTGGTCGCCAACAGCACCCGCCCCGGGTCGGTGATCGTGTTTGACGCGTTGGCCTCGTATCCCGACGATCGCAGCGCCAGCGCGTCTGGGGCGCTGCGGGTGAAGCTACCGTGATCCCGGGTTGGGGACGCTCATCAACTGGCTGGCGCGCACCTGCCGATCGATGCGGGCATCGACGGCGTTGATGATGCTCAGCATGCCGCGGACGATGAGCCAGCGCAGCGGCTCCGGCGGCAACGGGGGCACGAACCGGGCCAGCCTGTCGGCGTGCTCGTTCTTCCTGCCCAGGATGAAGTCGGCCAGGATCGGACCCATGGCAGTGGCGGCGGCCACGCCGTGGCCGTTGTAGCCAATCGCGTAGTAGATGTCGCGGCCCGGCCCGGTGCGCCCGAGCGCTGGCAGGAAGTGTAGCGTCATGCCGATCCAGCCGCCCCAGAAGTGTGCGATGGGTACATCTCCCAGCTCGGGAAAGCGGTCGCGAAAGGCGCCTGCAATGAGCCCCAACGTCCACGGGTGCGCGCCGCCGTTGAGCGCGCTGCCGTAGGCATAGCGCACGCCTTTCGAGCCGCCGAGGATGGTGCCGCGTGCCGTCAGGCGGTAGCTCTCCAGGCTCTCGTGCGCCGTGTAGATCCCCTCCTTGCCGTGCCAGCCGAGCGCCGCGAGCTGCGCGCTCGTTAACGGCGCAGTTTCGAAGAGCGTGTCATACAGCGGACAAACGGTCTGGCGTAGGCGACCGAGCGTTGGCGTGTAGGCATTGGTTGCCAGCACGACACGCGCGGCCTTGATGAGACCCGCGGCGGTGCGGACTGCGGGCCGCGGCCCGTCGAGAATCTCCTCAACTGGCGTGTGCTCGTAGAGCTTGATGCCGGCATCGAGCACGGCACGGCGCAAGCCCGTGACGTACTTTCCCGGGTCGAGCGTTCCGCCCGATTCCTCCAGCGCGCCGGAGAGAAACGCTGGCGGCAAGCCGCGGGCGCGCATCGCGTCGCCATCGAGAAAGCGCACGCGCGCCCCCAGTTCGGCGGCCGCCGCTGCGGCCTTGCGCAAGCGGCCTTCCTGCCGCGGGTGCACCGCGGCCATGATGTTGCCAGAGGGCACGTAGTCGCAGTCGATGCGGTGCTTGCGGATCAGGTCCTCGACGCAGCGCACGGCGTCGTCGGCGAAGCGCACCAGTTGCGCGGTGCGCTGCTTGCCGAACAACATCAACAATGTGGGAAGATCCTTGCCGATCGTCGGCGTCAGATGGCCGGCGTTGCGACCACTCGCCCCAAAGCCCGCGAAGTCGCGTTCGAGCACGACCGCATCGACTCCCGCCCGTTTGAGCGCCAGCGCCGTCGACAGGCCGGTAAAGCCGGCGCCGATGATCACGATGTCGGCGGAGAGATCAGATGACAGCGCAGGCTGTAGGTCCCGCGGCGGCACCAGCCACGGGCTGACGTTCAAGAACTCGGTTGACGACGCAGTCTGCATGCTCATTCCGATGCTCGGATTGCCGAGGCAGCTTCGGTCGGGAGCGCGCGAGGACGATTTGCGATCCGCGATAGGCGACAAGCGCGAGGTATGCCT
>DATKMS010000070.1:0-16505 GCA_035541735.1 Candidatus Margulisiibacteriota bacterium | reverse complement strand
TTTGCGGAACGACACGCCCCTCGCCTCGGGGCCGAGCGCGATCACCGCCGCGCCGCTCGCCAATACGGCCGCAGCAAGCAGGCCCATCGATTGTGCGTAGGTGAAGTGCTCGCCCAGCACGGCTTCAATGTAGGTGATACCCGACGCGGCGAGCACGCCGAGCTGATAGGCGAAGCCGGGGAAGAAGCCGCGCAGCGCGCCCGGCGACAGCTCGATGAGGTGGGCCGGAATCACCCCCCACGCGCCCTGTACCATGAACTGCATCATGAACGCGCCGGCGACGATGAGTAGCGTGCTCGGCGCAAACACCCACAGCGGCACGACCAGCAAGCCACCGAGCACCGCGGTCACCATCGCGCGCCGCCGGCCGAACCGGTCCGACAGCAAGCCGAACAGCACCCCGCCAAGCACCGCCCCGACCATTGCCACCATCGTCACCAGCGCTGTCTGCTGCGGGGACAGCTGCCGCTGGTGCTGCAGAAAGGTCGGGTACATGTCCTGCGTGCCGTGCGACATCAGGTTCATCATCGCCATCAAAACGGCGAGGTACACAAAGCGCCGCCAGTGCATGACGATGGCACGCACGTAGCTCCTCCGGTCGGCCAGGCGATGCTCGTGCCACGCGGCCGGCTCCTGCACGCGGGCGCGCACAAACAGCGACAGCAGCGCCGGCAACCCGCCGATGAAGAACATGGTGCGCCACCCCCAGCGCGGAAAGACAACGAAGTACGCCAGCGCCGCCAGCAGGTAGCCGAACGCATAACCCTCCTGCAGCAACCCCGAAAGCACGCCGCGCCATTTCGCGGGTACCGATTCCATCGCCAACGACGCACCCACCCCCCACTCGCCCCCCATGCCGATACCGAACAGCAAACGCAGAATGAGAAACGTTCTGTAATCCGGCGCCAGGCCGGAGAGCACTTCGATCACCGAGTAGAAGACGAGATCGAGCATCAGCGGCAATCGCCGCCCGTAGCGGTCGGCCATGACCCCGAAGAGCAGCGCACCCACCGGACGCATGGCCAGGCTCGCGGTCAGCGTCAGGGCGATGTCCGGCCGCGTCCGCCCGAACTCCGTGGCGACGGCGTCGAGCACCATCACCAGGATGAAGAAGTCGAAGGCGTCGAGGGTCCAGCCGAGGAACCCGGCGAGCAGCGCGTTGCGTTGATTCGCCCGCTCCGCTGCTGACGCGCGCCCCCGCCTGCCACCAGTCATCCTGCCCTTGTGCGATGCGGGTGAGTGGTGTGTCAAACGCGGCGTCGCCGCGCAGTTGCCGCGCTCGCAACGCAATGCCAGAATCCTCCCGCCCATGGCGACGGACCAACCCCTGAAGCTGACGCCGATGCTCGAGCAGTATCTGCGGGTGAAGAGCGCGCACCCCGATGCGTTGCTGTTCTTCCGCCTCGGCGATTTCTACGAGATGTTCTTCGAAGACGCCGAGCGGGCGGCGCCGATCCTGGATGTCGCGCTGACCACGCGCAGCAAGAAGGACGACGTGCCGATTCCGATGTGCGGCGTCCCGTACCATTCGGTGCAGCCATACATCGCGAAGCTGCTGGCCGCCGGCTTGAAGGTCGCCATTTGCGATCAGATGGAAGATCCCGCAACTGCGCGCGGCCTCGTCGAGCGCGCCGTCGTCCGAGTCATCACGCCCGGGACAGTCACCGAAGAGGAATGCCTCGATCCCAAGGCACCGAACTACCTCGTCGCCGTGATGCGTGAGGACAGCGGGCCGACGCTCGCTGCCGTGGACCTGTCGACCGGTGAGCTGCGCATCGTGCCGCTCGCCGATGGCGTCGCACTGGCCGACGAGTTGACCCGGCTCGCACCTCGCGAGCTGCTGCTGCCGGCGCACGACGAGGACCTCGCCGTGTGCGTGGCCGCGGCCGTTCCTGCAGCGCTGGCGAACGCCTTGCCGGTCGAGTGCTTCGCGCCGGGGCCCGCGCAGGAGTGGCTGCGCCGCCACGGTGCCGACCTCCCTTCGCTAGGCCTCGGCGCCGTCGGGGCCCTGTTGGGCTATCTGACGCAAACGCATCGCGCCGGGCTGGAACATCTCCGACTTCCGGAGGTGCATGGCAGTGGCGAACGGCTGCAGCTCGATCAGGCGACCCGACGCAACCTCGAGTTGCTGGCGACCATGCGCGGCGAGCGCCGCGGCTCCTTGCTGTGGGTGCTGGATCAGACGCTGACGCCGATGGGCGGCCGCCTGCTGCGGCAATGGCTGCTGACGCCGCTGACGGACATCGCCGCCATCGGCGAGCGTCTCGATGCCGTCGAGCAGCTGCGCGAGCAACACACCTGGCGGCAGGGGCTGGAAGCCGAATTGCGCGGCATCGGCGATCTCGAACGCCTCAACGGGCGTCTCGCTGCGGCACGCGTGACGCCGCGGGACATCGTCGGCCTGGCGGCCACGCTCGAACGGATCGGACGGCTCAAGGACGCGCTCGCCGCAGTTCCGGTGCGCCTGCTGCGCCGCTGCGGTGACGACCTCGACCCGATGCCGGATCTGAAGGCGCGCATCGCGGCGACGCTCGTCGATGATCCGCCGCTGAACCCGCATGCCGGCGGCGTGATCCGCAGCGCACATCACGCCACCGTCGATGAGCTGCGCGGCCTCTCGCAGAACGGCAAGCTGTGGATCACACAGCTCGAAGCCGCCGAACGCAACCGCACCGGCATCGCCTCGCTGAAGATCCGTTACAACCAGGTATTCGGCTACTACATCGAAATCACCAAACCCAACCTCCACCTCGTCCCCGCCGACTATCGACGCAAGCAGACCATGGCCAACGCCGAGCGCTTCGTCACGCCCCAGCTCGAAGAGTACGAAGCCAAAGTCGTCGGTGCCGAGGAACGCCTGCGCGGCCTGGAGTACGAGCTGTTCGTGCAGCTCGTGCAGGAGATCAGTACGCAACAGGCGCGGCTCAGCCGTAGCGCCACGGCATTGGCCCGGCTCGACGTCCTCTCCGCGCTGGCCACGACCGCGGAGCGCCACCAGTACGTGCGGCCGCAGCTCAGCCGCGCGCGGCGCGTGACGATTCGCGACGGCCGGCATCCTGTCGTCGAGGTGATGGCCGGCCGCGCCGGCTTCGTACCCAACGACTGCGTCCTCGACCCCGATGGACCGCAGATCCTGACGATCACGGGGCCGAACATGGCCGGCAAGTCCACCTACCTGCGCCAGGTGGCGTTGATCGTGCTGCTCGCGCAGACGGGTAGCTTCGTACCGGCAGCGGCCGCCGAAATCGGCGTCGTCGATCGGCTGTTCACGCGCGTGGGCGCCTCCGACAACCTCGCGGGCGGTGAGTCGACGTTCATGGTGGAAATGAAAGAGACCGCCGACATCCTCGCACACCTCACGCCGCGCAGCCTGGTGATCCTCGACGAGATCGGCCGCGGCACCAGCACCTTCGACGGCATCTCGATCGCCTGGGCGGTTGCCGAACACCTGCACGGTGCGCCGTCGCGGCCGCTCGTCTTGTTTGCCACGCACTACCACGAGCTGACCGACCTGGCGCGCACGCACGCGCGCATCGAAAACTTTTCGGTAGCGGTGCGCGAATGGAAAGGCGATGTTGTCTTCCTGCGGCGCATCGTGCCCGGTCCGGCGAGTCAGAGTTACGGCATCCAAGTCGCCCGCCTCGCAGGCGTTCCGGGTTTGGTGATCGAGCGCGCCAAGCAGATCCTGCACAACCTCGAGCAGGGCGAGTTCAACGAAGCGGGACAACCGCGGCTGGCGCAAGGGAACGGCACCCCGTCGGGTCAGCTGGCGCTGTTCGCCGCACGCGAACGCAGCCTGCGCGAGGAGCTGGCGTGCATCAATGTCGATCAGTTGACCCCGTTGGACGCCCTGACGCGCCTGCACGCGTTGGTCGAGGCAGCGCGCAAGGACAGCGAGTCGAGTTCGAGATGAATGCGCGGCTAGCTGGATCGGATTCGTGTATTGGTCCGGTCGATGTTCTTCGGAACCAGGTTGCCACTTACGCGCAGCGCCGACGCCGGGGAATGAATTCCCCGGCTGAGTCGCCGAAAAGTCCCCTGAAGGGGACTCACAGGAGTGGGCTTGCAGTCGGCTTCAGCCGACCCTTCCACCAATCTCAGGGCATGCTTGGATCGACTGAGCCGGGGAATCGAGAGGCTGTCTCAAAACTCCCGCGCCGGGCGTCCGGGCGATCAAATCGCCCGGCTGAGTCGCAGCAAAGCCCACCAAGGGGGCTCCAAACGCAGATCAGAGAGGGCGGTCAGCCCCTTCAGTGGGCTTGGAACGACTCAGCCGTGGAATTTGATTCCACGGCGACGCGGTGGCACGAACCGCCGCCGGGTTTTGAGACACCCTCTCCATTCCCCGGCGACCGCGGCGGCGCGCTCGCTACGCCTCCTCCGACACTCAGCGTACGGGCACCGCATACCGTGCCCCCACACCGTCTAGCTCTCCTCATCACCTGGCTCGTCGCACTCATGCTGCTCGCCGCGGCACGCGCGCACGCTACCCCGGTCGTGCGTGCGGTACGGCAGATCACCTCACCGGCAACCACGCGCCTCATCGTTGAGCTGTCGGAGCCCGCACACTTTCGTCTGGAGCGCAGCACCGCCCGCCCCGAACTGGGCATCCCTCCCCGTCTGTACGTCGACTTGCTCGACACCCGGCTCAACAACCCGGGGGTTGCAGCAGTGGCGCTGCCGCAGGGGCCGGCGCTACGCGTGCGTGCTGCCGAGCACGACGGCAGCACGACGCGCCTGATTCTCGATGTGCCCGGGCTCAGCGAGTTCGGTGCGTTTCCAATGCTCGACCCCTTCCGGTTGATCATCGACGTCCGTGGCACGCCTCGCCTCGGTACGCCCGCCAGCGTGCCGGCCGATCACACCTTGCGCGCCGACGCACCGCACGGCGGCGCCCAACCTCCAACGCCAGCAGTGGCTCAACCACAGCGCCCGGTCCCCACACAGGCGAAACAGCAATCGGACACCGTTGTCGCCAGCGTGCCGCGCTCGTCCGCCGATCGGCAACGGCCGCCACCCCCTGCAGTGCCGCCAGGCCGTTTGAAGATCGTCCTCGATCCCGGCCACGGCGGCAAGGACCCGGGCGCCATCGGGGTGGGTGCCATCGCCGAGAAGGACATCGTCCTGGCGATTGCTTTGCAGCTCCGCGACCGTCTGCAGGTGGCGGGCTTCAACGTCGTGCTGACGCGCGATTCCGACGTCTTCATTCCGCTTGAGGAACGGACCGCGCGCGCCAACGCCGAGCAGGCAGACCTGTTCGTGTCCATCCACGGCAACGCCAGTCCGAACCCGCGCCTCTCCGGCGTCGAAACGTACTATCTCAACAACACCAACGACCGCGCCACCATTCGTCTCGCCGAAATGGAGAACGGGTTGCGCGCCGTGACCGGCGGCGGGCGCGGACACGACGTGTCGCTCATCCTCAGTGATCTCATTCAAAGCTACAAGATCGAGGAGTCGGTGTCGCTCGCCGAGCAACTGCAGAAAGCGGTGGTGGCCGATCTGGGCGCGCAGGGCTGGAAGGCCAACGACCTTGGCGTCAAGCGCGGCCCGTTCTACGTCCTCGTCGGCGCCGGGATGCCGTGCGTGTTGGTCGAGGTGTCGTTCCTCACGCATCCCGAAGAGGCGGCGCGCCTGGCGCAGCCCGGCTATCAGCAAGCAATTGCCGCCGGCCTCTTGCGTGGCATTCAGCGTTTCGTAGAGAATACTCGGGTCGTAGAGAATTTATGAACCCCAGCGACGTCACACTGGAAGCTCTGCTCCCGAGCACCGACTGGGGGCGCCTGGCACGCGACTATCTGCAGGGGGTCAAGGCGGTGCTGTTCGAGCGTCATCAGCAGGGTGCCCCGGGGCATGAAATCGTCGACAGCTACACCGGTGCCATGGACCACCTCATCTGCAGCCTCTTCGACGCCGCCAACGCTGTGTACGCAGAACGTTTCTCGCGGCTCGATCAACGCTGCACGATCGTCGCCCAGGGCGGCTACGGGCGCGCCGAGCTCAACCCGTGCTCGGACATCGACCTGCTCTTCCTCTATCCCCACAAGCGCGAGCCGTACATCGAGTACGTCAGCGAGCGCATTCTCTACACCCTGTGGGACACGCGACTCACGGTCGGCAACGCCATGCGCAACGTGCGCGAGTGCGTCAAGCTGGCAGCGCAGGACTTCAAGGTCAAGACCGCGTTGCTCGACGCGCGCTACTTGTGCGGCGACCAGCTGTTGTTCGGCGACTTCGCCGCGGCGATGGAGCGCGACGTGCTCAAGCGCAACGCGGAGCGCTTCTTCAAGGAGAAGCTCGACGAGAACCGCGAACGCCACGAACGCTACGGCGACTCGGTGTACATCCTTGAACCGCAGCTCAAGGATGGCGAAGGCGGGCTGCGCGACCTGCACACCGCCCTGTGGATGGCGAAGGTAAAGTTCAAGACCAACTCCATCGCCGAGCTGGTCCAAAAGGGCGTCATCACCGAGCGCGAGCAGGAGGAGCTGGAGTCGGCCCGCGATTTCCTGTTTCGCGTGCGCAACGCCTTGCACTTCCTGTCCGGGGAGCATCAGGATCGGCTGACCTTCGAGTATCAGGAGCGCATCGCGGCAGACCTGGGCTTCCGCGACACGCCGACCCGCAAGGGCGTGGAGCTGTTCATGCGCACCTACTACCTCAACGCCGCCACCATCAACCGCTTCGCCGACGAGATCATCGAACGCTGCCTGGAACGCCGGCGCCCGTACTTCGGCTTCGGCCGCGCACGCACGCGCGACATCCGTCCGGGCGTGACCATCTCCTACGGCGTACTGTCGGTCTCCCGGGCGGAGGTGCTGCGCGAGGACCCGAGCAACATGATCCGCATCTTCGGCGACACCCAGCGCCACGGCGTGACCATGTCGAACAGCACCAAACGGCTGGTGCGCGCCCATCTGCACCTCATCGACGACGTGCAACGCCGCCACCCCGCCATGGTCGCCGCCTTCTTCGAGGTGCTGCACGGTAAGCAGCACGTCTACGAGACGCTCCTCGAGATGCACCGCACCGGTGTGCTCGGCGCCTTCCTGCCGGAGTTTGGCGCGCTCCTGTGTATGGTGCTGCACGACCTCTACCACACCTACACCGTCGACGAGCACTCCCTGCGGGGCGTGCACGAGCTCGAACGCCTGCGCGCCGGCGCCTACAAGGGTATTGCGCCCATGCTCACGGGGGTCATGCGCGAGGTCGATCGCGTCGACATTCTCTTCCTCGGCATGATCCTCCACGACATCGGCAAGGGGCATGGCGGCGGACACTCAGAGCGCGGCGCCCAGATGATTGAAGACATCGCCGAGCGTTTGCACCTCAACACCGACGACGCCAACCAGCTGCGCTTCCTCGTCGCCGCGCATCTCAACATGTCGCACCTGGCACAGCGCCGCGACATCCACGACCAGCGCCTGATCATCGAGTTCGCCAAACGCGTCGAAACGCTCGACAACTTGAAGAAGCTCTACCTGCTGACCTTCGCCGACATGCGCGCTGTCGGACCGAAGATCTGGAACAACTGGCACGATATGCTGCTCAGCGAACTCTACCTCAACACCCTGGACGTCTTCGAGCGCGAGGCCTTCGTGGAGGAAGATCACCTCGAACGCGTCGCCCGCGTCAAGCAGCGCATCGCCGCCGCCGTCAACGGCGCACGCCCCGAGCACGAGGTGCAGGTTTTCCTGAACGACATGCCGGACCGCTACTTCCTGGGAATGGCAGAGGAGAGCATCCTGCACCACCTGCAGCTGGTTGCTAGTCTGGATGGCGATCCATCGATCACCGAAGTGAAGCACTACCCGGAGCGCGAATTCAGCGAGTTCACGGTCGTCACCCGTGACCGTCCGGGCCTGTTCTCCATGATCACCGGTGTGCTGCTGGCCCACGGAATGGACATCCTCGGCGCCAGCATCAACACCAGCCACACTGGCGTGGCCCTCGACATCTTCCGCATCTCCCACGGCGACCAGGCCGAAGCGGTGCAGCGGCCGCAACGCTGGGAGCGGCTGCAAGGCAACCTGGACAAGGTGCTGAAGGGCGAACTGGACGTCGAACGGCTGGTCGCCGAGTCGAAGCGTCCGTCGATCCTCGGCAAGCGGTTCGTACCGCGCGTCCCCACCGAGATTGAGGTCGACAACGAGGTATCCGAGCACTTCACCGTGCTCGACGTCTATACGCAGGATCGCGCCGGCGTGCTGTTTGCGATCACCAACAGCCTCTTCCACCTCGGCCTGTCGATCCATCTCGCCAAGATCAGCACCAACGTCGACCAGGTGCTGGACGTCTTCTACGTGACCGACGCCGACGGCAAGAAGATCGTCGACGCCGAACGGCTCGGCCACATTCGCAACGAGATCTTCGCACGCCTCGCCGAGAACGCACGCGCGCAGGAACTGACGGCGCCGCCGGGGCCGCCGCAGGAGTAGGGTCCGTTGTGCGGACCAAGATGAGCGGCGCCGGCGCCTCGCCGGTAGGCCAGCGCGCCGCCGGCACAGCGGATCTCGAGGTCGACAGCTACCTGAACTATCTCGCCGCGGAGAAGGGCCTGGCGGCAAACAGCTTGGCCGCTTACAGCCGCGACCTCGCCGCCTTTGTCAACCACCTCGAGCGCCGGCGCATCCCCAGCACCACCGCCGTGCAGGCGCGTGATGTCATCAGTTTCCTCGAGGGCTTGCAGCAACGCGGGCTATCGGCGCGTACGCGGGCCCGCATGTTCGCGGCACTGCGCGGGTTCTTCGCGTTCCTGCTGCGCGAGGCGCGGCTGGTCGCCGATCCGACCGGCGATATTCACCTGCCACGCCTGGGGCAGCGGCTGCCGCGATCGCTCGGACCGGATGAGGTGGTGCATCTGCTCACGGCCCACGACACCACGGTGCTCGGGCAGCGTGACGGTGCGATGATCGAGTTACTGTACGCCACCGGCCTGCGCGTCTCGGAGATCATCTCCCTGAAGGTGAGCCAGGTGAACCTCGAAGCCGGCTACCTCACGGTCGTCGGCAAGGGCAGCAAGGAACGCGCGGTACCGATCGGCAGCATGGCACGGCAGCGCTTGCTCGACTATTTGCAAACGGCGCGGCCGGCGCTGCTGCGCGGCCGCTTGAGCCCCTACTTGTTCGTCAATCGTGCCGGGCGGCATCTGTCGCGTCAAGGCTTCGCGCTGCGCGTGCGCCTGGCGGTGCGCCGCGCCAGCATCGGGGGCAAGGTCAGCCCCCATACCCTGCGCCATGCCTTTGCCACCCACCTCGTCGAGCGCGGCGCCGATCTGCGCGCTGTCCAGATGATGCTCGGGCACGCCGATATCTCCACGACCCAAATCTATACGCACGTGGCCCGCGACCGCCTGCGTGCCGTGCATCGCAAGTTCCACCCGCGCGGCTGAACCGCAGCGGCAGCAGAGCGTTGGTGGAGCGGGCCTGCGTGCCCGCAAGTCCGCTTTTTCCATCCGCACTCGCGGCCAGGGACGGCCGCGCCACCAAAGCCTCTCCATAGCTGACTACAAGTGGCGGCTGCCGCCCTTTTCTGCTAGCTCTGCTCCCGCGTGGGTTCATTCGTTCAACAGTTGTCAGTATGGGCGCTGCCGGTTCTGGCAGCCATCATTCTCCACGAAATTGCGCATGGCGTCGTTGCCGACCGCCTCGGTGATTCGACCGCCAAGGACGCGGGCCGTCTGACGCTCAACCCGCTACCGCATATCGATCCGTTCGGCACGGTGCTCTTGCCGCTGCTGCTGATCGTGTCGCACGCCCCGTTTTTGTTCGGCTACGCCCGCCCGGTGCCGGTGAACTTCCGCAACTTGCGGCAGCCGAAGCGCGACATGATCCTGGTCGCAGCCGCCGGCCCGCTGACCAACATCGCCCTGGCAGTGATCAGCGCCGCCGTCCTCAAACTCATCTTGCACGTGCACGTACCGGCGAACGCCACTTGGCACGGGCCACTGATCGCCGTCTTGACGCCGCTCGCACTGATGGCGCAGAACAGCGTCCTCTTCAACGTGGTGCTGGCAGTCTTCAACCTGCTGCCGATCCTGCCGTTGGACGGGGGCCGTGTGCTCACCGGGTTGCTGCCGCTGCGTCAGGCCATCGCCTTCTCGCGGCTGGAACGCTACGGCATGATGATCGTCCTCCTGCTGATGATGACCAATGTCCTCGGGCGCGTGATCGGCCCGGTTATCAGCGTCTTTCTGCGGGTGCTGCTGTGAGCATCATCGTCAGCGGCATGCGGCCGACGGGCCGGCTGCATCTCGGGCATCTGCACGGCGCGCTGCGCAACTGGGTGCGGCTGCAGAACGAGCGGCGCTGCTTCTTCTTCGTCGCTGACTGGCACGCGTTGACGACGGATCCGGAGCACACGAGCAAGATCCAGACGAACGGCATCGAGATGGTCGCCGACTGGCTCGCGGCCGGCCTCGATCCCAAACGCGCCGTGATCTTCCGCCAGTCCGCCATCAAGGAGCACGCCGAGCTGCACTTGCTGCTGTCGATGATCACGCCGACGCCGTGGCTGCTGCGTAACCCGACCGTGAAGGAGCAAGCGCGCGACCTCGGCCTCCTGGCCACCGACGACGAAGCGGAGGTCGCCAAGCTCAACTACGGCTTGCTCGGTTATCCGGTGCTGCAGGCCGCCGACGTGCTGATCTACAAGGCGGCGGGCGTGCCCGTCGGTGTCGATCAGGCGCCGCATATCGAGCTGACCCGCGAGATCGCGCGGCGCTTCAATAACTACTACGGCGACGTCTTTCCGGAGCCCGAAGCGTTGTTGACGGAAGTCGCCAAGGTCCCCGGCACCGACGGCCGCAAGATGAGCAAAAGCTACAACAATGCCGTCTTCCTGAGCGACCCACCGGAGGAGATCGATGCGAAGCTGTCACGCATGATGACCGATCCGCGGCGGGTGCGCCGCAGCGATCCGGGCGAGCCCAACGACTGCCCGGCGTTCAACCTGCATCGCATCTACTGCACGCCGGACGAGATCGACTACGTGACCAAGGGGTGCCGGACTGCGGGCATCGGCTGCCTGGACTGCAAGAAGGTGATGATCAAGCACGTCATCAGCGACCTGGCACCGATTCGCGAGCGCCGCGCCGCACTCGAACGCCGCCCGCAGGAGGTGACAGCCGTCCTCGAACGCGGTAATGAGCAGGCACGCAGCGTCGCGGCCGCCACCATGCGAGACGTCCGCGACGCCATGGCGCTCTAGAAGACAATGGTGAATGCTGAATTGAAGGGAGGGGAGCAGAATCGGGCTTCCGCAATTCACCATTCAGCATTGAACATTGACCACTCGCGGTGGGGTTGGAGGAGGAGATGGGGGATCTGTACCGCGTAAGTCTGCCGGTATTCGAGGGGCCGCTCGACCTGCTCTTGCACCTGATCAAGAAGAACGAGGTGGAGATCGTCGACATTCCGATCGCGACGATCACCGAACAGTATCTCGGCTACCTCGAACTGATGCGCGAGCTGAGTCTCGATGTCGCTGGCGAGTTCCTGGTGATGGCAGCGACCCTCCTGCTCATCAAGTCGCGTATGCTGCTGCCGCCGTCGGAGGAAGACGAGGAGGACGAAGAGGCCGACCCGCGTGCGGCGCTGGTGCAACAACTCCTGGAGTATCAGCGCTACCGGGAAGCGGCGCTCGAGTTGGCGGAGCGACCGCTGCTGCACCGCGACGTCTTCGTACGCGAGCCGGTCATGGATGCACCGGAAGACGGCGCCGTCAGCGAGCTGCCACGCCTGCAGGTGAGCGTGTGGGAGTTGCTGGAGGCGTTCCGTGCGGTCTTGAAGCGCGCCCGGCCCGAGTCGGTCCACGAGGTCGTCACCGATGCCATCTCGCTGCGCGACCGCGTGCGCACGCTGCTGCATGCGTTGAGCGTGGCCCGCAGCCTCGATTTCGACAGCCTCTTCGACGCGGACGCCAGCCGTTTCGAGATCATCATCACCTTCCTGGCGGTCCTGGAGCTGATGAAGATGGGCGCCGTGCGCGCCGTGCAGGAGGAGCGCTACGGGCGAATCCTGGTTGAAATGGCGGTGGCGGATGTCTCCGCCGTGTCGCTCGAAGGCGTCGACGAGTACGAACACACCGCGGTGGTGAAGGAGGTGGAGGATGGAAGAAGTGAGTGAGGAGCTCGTGACTGCGGCCGGGGACGACGGCGACATCGAGGACGCAACCGCGGCCGCGGAGAACGACGACGTCGGCCGCCTCGCCCACATCGTCGAAAGCGTGCTGTTCGCCGCAGCCGCGCCGGTGAGCCTGCGCAAGCTCGTCGACATCCTCGAAGGGCCGACGCCCAAAGAGGTGCAGGCAGCAATGGCCCGGCTGAAGCAGGTCTACGCGCCGGGGCAGCGCGGCATCCTGTTGCTCGAGGTTGCGGGGGGCTATCAGTTCCGGACGGCACGTGAAAATGCGTCGTGGGTGCGTGCGGTGTTCCGTGACAAGCCGATGCGGCTCGGCCGTGCCGCCCTGGAAACACTGGCGATCATCGCCTATAAACAACCGGTCACGCGCGCCGAAATCGAAGCGATCCGCGGCGTCGACGTCGACGGTGTGCTCAGCACGTTGCTGGCGCGCCGGCTGGTCAAGATTGCCGGCCGCAAGGAAGCGGTCGGCCGGCCGCTGCTCTACACCACGACCCCGGAGTTCCTGGAAACCTTCGGGCTCAAGGACTTGAAGGAGCTGCCGTCACTGAAGGAACTGGGACCCGCCCCCGACGATGGAGAAATCACCGAAACCGCGGCGGCCAACGAGCCGCACGAGAACGCCGCAATGGACGCAGCGCCAGGAGTCGAGCCGGCCGAGGCCGCAGCGCAACCGGCCGAGCGTGACGTCGCCGCCGGTGCCGATAGCGGCAGCGCAACGCCTGCAGAAGATTCTGAGCCGAGCGGGGATCGCCTCGCGCCGCAAGGCGGAGGAGCTGATCCAGACGGGCCGCGTCCAGGTGAATGGGAAGGTGGTGACGGAGCTGGGGACGAAGGCGAATCCCCGGACCGACCGGATCACGATTGACGGCCGGCCGCTGCGGCCGCCTGCGGAACTGCTCTACATCCTCTTGCACAAACCGATCAATGTGGTCACCACGCTTGCGGATCCCGAAGGGCGGCCCACGGTGCGCCAGCTCTTGCCAGAGATCCGCGAACGCGTCTTTCCCGTTGGCCGGCTCGATTTCCACTCCTCGGGGCTGTTGCTGTTCACCAACGACGGCGAGCTGGCACTGCGGCTGACGCACCCGCGCTACGGCATCCGCAAGACCTATCGCGTGAAGGTCAAGGGCACGCCGACAGCCGAGGCGTTGGCGCAGCTGGGCCGCGGCGTCCGCTTGGAGGATGGGACGACGGGACCCGCCGACGTGCGTATCCACCGCAGCCAAGAGGGCAAGACCTGGCTGGAGATTGCGCTCAGCGAGGGTCGCAAGCGCGAAGTGCGGCGCATGTGCGAGCGCGTCGGGTATCCGGTCGAGAAGCTGAGCCGCGTGCGCCTGGGCCCGCTGACGCTCGGCAAGCTGCCGCCGGGCCATCACCGACTGCTCACCGAACGCGAGGTGCGGGAACTGCGGCGTACTGTGGGACTCGTCTGATCGCAGACCGCGAATTTCGAATCGTGAAATGAAGGCGGCCGATCTCCCCCAAACTCGAAATTCGCAATTCGAGATCCGCAATTCTCCACCGTTGACTTCTTGCAGCACCGCCGCTATCAACTCGCGTCTATCTTGCAGCGGGGTGGAGCAGTCCGGTAGCTCGTCGGGCTCATAACCCGAAGGTCGGAGGTTCAAATCCTCCCCCCGCAACCATCGAACGCCCCGCAAGTGACACCACTTGCGGGGCGTTCCCTTCCTCATCAAAGCCTTTCCACCTCCGCGTACCACGCTCGAAGAACGCGGAGATCGGTCACCTGCGAGTGACACCGGCAGGCCTAAGCGGTGAAGACGGCCGAGGACGTTTGCGGGCCTCGTCATCATGGCGCCCCATCGCTAAAACGATTCTCACAGTGGGAGGTTGATCCGATGGCTGAGTTTCAGTTCCAAGAAATCTTCCCGCACGGGGAGGACACAACCCCATATCGCCGTCTGGACGGCAGCGACGTCGGCACCGACACGTTTCGCGGGCAGGCGATTCTCACCGTGGAGTCCACCGCCCTCACGCGCCTTGCCGCCGAAGCGGTGCGCGATGTGTCGCACCTCTTTCGTCCCAGCCACCTCGCACAACTCCGGACGATTCTCGACGATCCCGAGGCGTCCGCCAACGACCGTTTCGTCGCCCTGAACATGCTGCGCAACGCCAACATCGCTGCCAATATGATCCTGCCGTCGTGCCAAGACACGGGTACGGCCATTGTGCTCGGCAAGAAGGGCCAGCAGGTATGGACCGACGGCACCGATGAAGCGGCCTTGGCGCGCGGCATCTTCGATACCTACACGCAGACGAACTTGCGCTATTCGCAGCTGGCACCGCTGACCATGTACGACGAGGTCAACACCGGGACCAACTTGCCCGCGCAGATTGAAATCCATGCCGTTCCCGGCAACGAATATCACTTCCTGTTCATCACCAAAGGCGGCGGCTCCGCCAACAAGTCGTTCCTGTTCCAGGAGACCAAGGCGCTGCTCAATCCGCAGTCGTTGCTGGCGTTTCTCGACCAGAAGATCCGCACGCTCGGCACGGCGGCGTGCCCGCCGTATCATCTCGCCATCGTCATCGGCGGCACTTCGGCGGAGATGACGTTGAAGACGGTCAAGCTGGCGAGCTGCCGCTACCTCGACGACCTGCCGACCCGCGGCAACGAGCTCGGCCATGCGCTCCGCGACCCGGAGCTCGAAGCCGAGGTCCTCGTCCTCACACAGCGCACCGGCATCGGCGCGCAGTTCGGCGGCAAGTACTTCTGCCACGATGTGCGCGTAATCCGCTTGCCGCGTCACGGTGCCAGCTGTCCGATCGGCATCGGCGTCTCCTGCTCCGCCGACCGCCAGGCGAAGGCCAAGATCACGCGCGACGGCGTGTTCCTGGAGCGACTGGAAACCAACCCGGCGCAATATTTGCCGGACATCGACGAGCGGAAGCTCGGCGGCGAGGTGGTGAAGATCGATTTGCGGCAACCGATGACCGAGATCCGCGCGACGTTGTCGCGGTATCCGATCAAAACACGCCTGGCGCTCACAGGGCCGATGATCGTCGCGCGCGACATCGCGCACGCCAAGCTCAAAGAGCGGATCGAGCGTGGCGACGGCCTACCGCAGTACGTGAAGGATCATCCGATCTACTATGCCGGGCCGGCGAAGACGCCGAAGGGCTACGCCTCCGGCTCGTTCGGCCCGACGACGGCGGGGCGCATGGACGCGTACGTCGATCTGTTCATGCAGCACGGCGGCAGCTACGTCACGCTTGCCAAAGGTAATCGCTCACCGGTAGTCGCTGAGGCGTGCAAGAAGCATGGCGGCTTCTATCTCGGCTCGATCGGCGGCCCGGCCGCCGTGCTCGCGCAGGACAACATCAAGAAGGTGGAAGTCCTCGAGTATCCCGAGCTCGGGATGGAAGCGATCTGGAAGATCGAGGTCGAGGACTTTCCGGCGTTCATTGTCGTCGACGACAAGGGCAACGACTTCTTCGGGCGGCTTTGAACAACATCCGTGCGGCTCGCCACTTTGAGCCGAGAATCGGTCGCCCGGCGATCTTCTCGCACGCCGTGCGATCGTCGTCCTCGCTGGTGATCCCGAAGTAACTGCGGAACAGCTCCAGGACGGGCAAAAGCGGGGCGCTCTTCTCGTGCGAGACGCCGTGCGACTGTCAGCTACCAACGACGCGCCGCAGCCACCGCAGAACTTGAACCCGGGAGGGTTCCTCCAGTCCGCACGCTGCACAGGTCGTCTCCGCCGCTCGCAAAACCGCACCCCGCGCACGTCATCGCACCCTCACTCGAGTCCGGCCTTGCGCAGCGCCGCGTCCCGTCATCGTACCGCGACCCACACCAGGCCTGGGCACTCTCCGCCCAGCAGACCGGGGCTTCATCGCGTAGCGCCGCATAGTACGGGTACGGATCCTCCCGCACCGCCTCCGAGAATGGTTCGTAGGGCTTCATTTCCGTGGCTCCTTCAAGCGGGTGTGTCAACCATACCGCTTCCTCTCCTGAGAGGGAGTGTCGATTTTTCTCGCGAACGCCGGAGCCCGCCCGACGCCGGGGAATGAATCCCCCGGCTTGCGCGGCGTCGCCGTCGCTTCGGATTTTCTGAGCAGTCTCTGGGTAGGACGGCTCTCTGAAACAGCGCCTCAATCGAGAACAGCGACACGCCCGTCATCGACGGCGCTTTTTCAGCCGAGGATTCATCGTTCCCAACACCGCCTTCTGTCCCATATTCTGCGAAACTACCGGGCTCAGTAGGCGAGCCCAAGGGCCCTGGCTTGGCATCGTGGCGATTCGGGAGTAGACGAAAGCACGCATGAATGCCTTCGAACGGCTGAGGGAGATCATCCAGGCTTTGAATGAAGAGCAGGTTGACTACGTTCTCTTTGGCG
>DATKMS010000069.1:0-17569 GCA_035541735.1 Candidatus Margulisiibacteriota bacterium | reverse complement strand
GTTGAACTAAGCCGCTGCGCGGCAGCTGGGATCTGTTGAGTCACCGGCGCAGTGTGCTTCTTCGCGGTCCGTTTCGTCAAGGCGTGACGCGCGGCCGCAGTTGCACCACGCTGCCACCTCCCACCCGCCTGCGATGGGCGCAGGCCGGTCACCACACAGGAGGTGTCGCATGGGACAACTGCGTGATCGCATGGAAGGAGATCTGCTCATCAAAGGCGTGGCCGAGGTGACGCGTGCCGAGTATTTGCGCTGCGCCACTCAATTGGCTGCTCACTACCGCCGTTCGCCCGCCGAACTCGGGGCCGACGATGTGCGTGCCTATCTGGTGCACCTCGTCGACACCCTTCACTACAGCCCCGCGAACCTCAAGATGCATGTGGCGGCCCTGAAGTTCCTCTACACCATCACGCTCAATCGACCCGACGTGGTCGAGCGCATCCCCTACCCGAAGGTGCCGCGTGTCCTCCTCGACATCCCGAGTCCCGGCGAGGTCGCGAAGGTCCTCGGGGCCTTGCGCTCGCCGAAGTATCGCATGCTGCTGTGCTGTGCCTACGGCTCCGGGCTGCGTGTCTCGGAAGCCTGCAACCTGTGCATCGGTGACCTCGACTCCCAACGCATGGTCATCCATGTCCGCGCCGGCAAGGGCGGCCGTGACCGCTACGCCATGCTCAGCCCTGTCCTGCTCGCCTCCCTGCGCCAGTACTACCGGGCCGAGCAGCCCGCCAAACCCTATCTGTTCCCCGGCGCTATTGCCGGCCAGCCGGTGCGGCCTGAAGGGGTGCAGACCGCGTTGCGCATCGCGCTCACCCACAGCGGCGTCTCCAAACGCATCACGCCGCACACGCTGCGCCACGCCTTCGCGACCCACAGCTTGGAAGCCGGGACCGATCTGCGTGTCATCCAAGTCCTGCTCGGCCACGCCACCATCCGCACCACCACGCGCTACGTGCATGTCAGCACCCGCTTGATTGCGGCAACCCGCTCCCCGCTCGACGCCATCGCCGCGCAGATCGGCGACACCAAAATCCCGGCCGAGCCCAGCTAAACCACGCTCGCCGTGCACGCGCACCCACAACCTGGTGCGCCGCCGCCCTTCGAGATCAACGCGATCCTGCGCCAACACGGCCGAGCCTTTCGAAGCCACAACACGCTCTCGGCCGAGCAGCTGCGCGTCCTCGACGATCTCGACCGCTGCCGCACCCCGGCCCTCGGGAGCCACCTCTACCGCTGCCAGCAGTGTGCGGCCGAGGTCGTGCTGCACGACTCCTGCCTCAATCGCCACTGCCCCAGCTGCCAGGGCCCGGCACAGATCCGCTGGGTAGAGCAACGCAAACAGCGCCTGCTCGCCACCCACTACTTCCATCTTGTCTTCACTCTCCCGGCTCAGCTCCGCCCCCTTGCCCAACGCTGTCCGCGCCAGCTCTTTAATCTGTTGTTCGCCGCCGCCGCCCACACGCTGCTCGATCTGGCCCGGGACCCCAACCGTCTGGGGGCCACCCTCGGTTTTAGTCTGGTCTTGCACACCTGGAAACGTGATCTGAACTTCCATCCGCATGTGCACGGCATCGTCAGCGGCGGCGGATTCGATGCGCACGCCAATCGTTGGGTGGCGGCGGCTCCGCACTATCTGTTCCCAGGCAAAGTCCTCTCGGCGCTGTTTCGGGGCAAGTTTCTCTCTGGCCTGATCGATCTCTATCAAACCGGCACGCTTGCGGATGCCGGCCTCGATCAGCCCGCGTTTCGCCAACTGATCACCACGCTGCGCACGCTCGACTGGCTGGTGTACGCCAAGCAACCCTTCGGCGGCCCCGAGCAGATCGTGCGCTATCTCGGCCTCTACACCCACCGTGTCGCGATCTCCAATGCGCGCCTGCTCGACGTGCGTGATGATCTCATCACCTTCCGCACCCGCGGCGCGGGCACCTGCTCCATTGCACCCCACGAATTCATCCGCCGCTTCCTCCTGCACGTCCTGCCGGATCGTTTCGTGAAGATCCGACACTACGGACTGCTCGCCCCGGCCAACGTCAACACCCAGCTCAAACGCGCCCAGCACCTGCTCGCCGCCCAACTGCCCGCGACCGACACCACCGACGCTTCGCCATCGCACCACCCCACAGCCGACCCGCAGCCGTCAACCGACGATTCCCGCCCGCGCTGCCCATACTGCGGCGCCCGCGCCTTGATTCGCCTCGCCGCCACCGCTCGTCGACCGCGTCGCGCCCGACCCGGCGGACCACCACCGGACACCTGAGGACACCGATGTCCGTGGCCTCACATCGATCCTTCACAATGCTCGCCACGCGCGGCCGCGCGCGCGTGTACCCGCTCGCTGTCCTTGCAACGCCAGGCGTGCCCTTGTGTGGCTACCGTCGCTTCGGCTCGCAACTGCAATCGCCGACATCGGTCTTCCTCGATACCGATTGCCGCCTCAGCGCCGGCCCCTGCCGCCGCTCCGCCCCGCTCACCAACGCCGCGCCCGGCCAATTTCTCCAAAAGCAAACCGTGCCAAGTACCAACGCCGCTGCCACCGCGGCTTAGTTCAACCGCGCTTTGGAGAGGCGCTCGCCTTGGGCTTCCCTACTCGACGCTGGCGCCGCCTCTGGCTCGGCCTCTCCAAACCGCTAAGAGTTGGGCAGGATCTCAGCCGTTGTACTCGTCATCTGGGCCGCACCGGTGAGCCCGATCGATTGCCGGGCGTTGTCCCATTTCGCGCGGGCTGCTGCCGAGTCCACGGAACCGGCTCCGTTGGAGCACGGGTATTGCGGCGTAGCCACGGTAACGGATCGGCGGAGTAGGCACGGTAGTCCGCGGTCACTTCTTCCCCTTTGTGAATTCGCCGCGTCGTCACAAATCTTAGGTCGCTATCACATCGGGTGTTCGGTGTATCCGAATGATTCAGGTACCACGACACAGTTAGAAGATTGAAGCTCCGTGGACAGATGTACTCCCCTCCGCACAGAACGCCAAAGTCCTCGTACAGCCTTCGGAGTTCCGGCCGCAACCGTCTAACCGCCTTTGCCGGAACCCGGATCACGGGCTCGTCGTCCTCCCCGAATACCGCTGCGCCTTTTGGTATGTCCCGTACGGCGAAGACTCCCACGCCGTGAATCACCGACGGCGCTAGACGGACGTACACGTCCTCGTGAGGCATAGAAGAGCGCCTCTCTCTCGGCCGCCTTTTCGTTTCCTGGTTTGCATGGCTCGCCCTCATTAGGTGTTCTCGCATCTCAAGCGGAATCGTCCCCAACACTCGAGGCTTTCACTTCGTGCTGCGACGAGCCCGCTTTTTGAACACTTTCTTCGAATCGACATGCTGGGACAACTCCAGATTCTTGACCCTCTCTCTGAGGGCTTCATAGACCGATGAACAGGTCTCCTCGCTGTCAGCCATGGCAAGTTGACCCCGTGCCCACTCGATCAAGTCCTGCATTTCGATCCTTCCCCGTTCCCGAATGTCTTCGACGTCCTCAAAGCGAAACTGAGCGTTCAAGGTGGCCGCGAGGGCGCCTAGGGCCGGCACAATGATCAAAAGGATTTTCCCATAATCTCTGAATGCACCTTCGCCAAGCAAGCCGGCGATCAGCGAGGACGCAAAGCCAGCGATAATCGTCAACAGGGAACAAATCTGCCACGCAATGTAATTTCTGTTCGATGCGCTTTCGTACCAAGGGAGAAATTGATCTGCCAGTTCACGTATGAATTGCTCCAGTTCCTTCCGGCATCGACCGCTGCCGACAGTGTCGTTCATGTCCCTATCCGCCGCCGCAGCGTATGTGCAACCTGTGAGGTCCTGATAGCCCAACTACATTTCGGCTCCCGAGGGAAATCCGCAACTCCTGCAGGCGTTGCGGCATAGCACCCCGCTACCATCCCTGCCTCTATAGGTCACAATGCGCTGACGCGTCAAATGGTTACGGTGCCGGTTCCTACCTCTGCCCTCGGTGTGCTAGGCCGCAGGGCCTGCGGGCGAACGTCCCGGACCGGCCAGCAACCGGTCGGCGGGGCTCTGCACACCGCGACCGCCGCGGTTGAGGACGTGCGTGTAAATCATCGTCGTCTTTACATCACGATGGCCGAGCAGCTCCTGCACAGTGCGAATCTCGTAGCCGCTTGCCAGCAGGTCCGTCGCGAAACTATGCCGCAGGGTGTGCGGGCCCACGGGCTTGCCGATCCCAGCCTCACGCGCTGCCTCATGAATGGCCCGCTGGAGGACGGAGTCGTGCTGATGATACCGCTGCGGTGCACCGAAGCGCGGATCAGTGCAGATCTTGGTGGCTGGAAACACCCATTGCCACCCCCACTCGCGGTCGGCGTGCGGGTACTTGCGTGCCAGCGCGCTCGGCAGCTGCACGCGGCCGAGACCCGCCTGCACATCGCGTTCGTGCAGGCGACGGACACGGCCCAGATGTCGCAGCAGTGGCTCTTTCACGGCGGCCGGCAGCATTGTCACCCGATCCTTGTTCCCCTTGCCCTCGCGAACGAGAATCTCATTCTGTGTAAAGTCGATGTCTTTGACCCGCAGTCGCAAACACTCTCTCAAGCGGAGCCCTGAACCGTATAGCAGCGTTGCCATGATCCATGCGACGCCGTCCAGCACGGTCAACAATGCCTCAACCTCCGGCCGTGTAAGCACAACCGGCAGCCGCCGCGGCCGCTTCGCGCGCACCACATCGTCGAGCCATCCCGGATCACACTCCAAGACCTCCTTGTGGAGGAACAGAATCGCGGCCAGCGCCTGGTTCTGCGTGGAGGCCGCGACGTTTCGCTCCACCGCCAGGGCCGTCAGAAACTGCTCGATCTCCGCCTTCCCCATCTCTGCCGGGTGCCGCTTGTTGTGAAAGAGGATGAAGCGCCGAATCCAGCCCACGTACGCCTCCTCGGTCCGATAGCTGTAGTGCCGGGTGCGGATCGCGTCGCGCACCCGGTCGAGCAGCTTGGGTTTCGGGGGTGCGCAGGCGGGGACCCTTGCGCCACCGCCTGCCGGCACGCGCTCGCCGGCGCGCAGCGGAGCATGGCGCGCCGACGTCGGTGGAGTGTCCACAACAGCCTGGATCGCCGTGGAGTTGGCCATGTCCCTCCCAAGAATGAAAGCGAAGATACAACGAAAGTAGCTCTTGCGTCAAGTGACGCCATTGGTTGGTTGCAAAGTCATGAGAGATTGCTCGGTCAATTTCGATGTGACATGAGGCCTGCACCACAGACGCAGAACGACCAAGCGAACCAACCACAGGCGCTCGGATGAGGAGGACAGCACCATGAAGTTTGCGTTGAACGCCGTGGGCAGCGGGTCGACGGCGCGTCCGGAGTTGTTGAAGCAGGTTGCGCAACGCGCCGAGGCGCTGGGGTTCGAGTCGATCTGGATCCCCGAGCATCTGGTGATTCCGATCGACATGAAGACGCCGTACCCGTACTCGCCGGACGGGAAATTTCCGGGTGGGCCGACGGTCGCGGTGCATGACCCATTGCTGGCGCTGGCCTTCGCGGCGGGTTGCACGGAACGCATCAAGCTGGGCACCGGCGTCTTCGTCTTGCCGTTGCGCAATCCGCTTGCGGTGGCGAAGGCGGTGGCCAGCCTCGACATGCTGTCGAACGGCCGCTTCCTCTTTGGCATCGGCATCGGCTGGCTCGAAGAGGAGTTCGACGCCGTCGGCGTGCCGTTCAAGGACCGTGCGGCGCGTACGCGCGAGGCGATCAAGATGATGAAGGCGGTGTGGAGCGAGGAGACGCCGCAATTCTCCGGCCGCTTCCACAGCTTTCGGCCCATCGGCTTCAATCCGAAGCCCGTCCAGAAACCGCATCCGCCGCTGATCTTCGGCGGCGAAACGCGCGTGGCGCTCAAGCGCGCTGCGGAGTTGGGCGATGGCTGGTACGGCACGCGCTTCACGCCCGAGAGCATCCAGCCCATGATCGCGCAGCTCAAGGCGTTTGCCGCAGCCGCCGGTCGCGATTTCTCCCGCTTCGAGATCACCTGCGGCATCGGCGGCGACCTGCCGTTCACGCTCGATACCGTGCGGCGCTTCATTGATGTCGGCGTGCACCGGCTGATGGTCTTCGCCCCGGGGTTCGTACCGCGGTCGAAGTTCGACACCGATCTCTATCCGCACATGCAGCGCTTCGCCGACGAGGTGATCGCGAAGATCTGATGGTGGCGCGGCGATGGGGAGTCTCGTTCCCTCCTCCTGTGAGCACTTCCGCGAACGGAGGAGGGTTAGCCTGTTGAAAAAGTCCGCCGATGGGGAGGAGGCGCGCGAGCGGGCTGCGTTCCGAATTTGCAACACAGCGTGTGATGCTACGTCGTGGCGGAATTGTTCACGGAGGAGGGAAAAGGGTGCGCCCTTGACTCTCGCGCGCACTTCTCCGAAAAAGGGCGGCCATGAGCAAACCAATTTCGAGTGATCTGGTCGGCATGACCTTCGAGCCCGTGGAGTTCTCCTGGGACTCGAAGGACGTCATGCTGTATGCGGTCGGCGTCGGTGCCAAGCCGGAGGGCGAACTGGAGTTCGTGTACGAAGGCAAGGGACCCAAAGTTCTGCCGACCTATGCGGTCATCCCCGGCATGTTCTCCATGGGCGGGCTGGTGTCGAACGTCGAGATCAACCTCGCCATGCTGCTGCACGGCGAGCAGTCGATCACGCTGCATCGGGAAATCCCTCCGGAAGCGAAGGTCAAGGTCACCGGCCGCGTCGCTGAAGTATGGGATAAGGGCAAGGCGGCGGTGATCGGCTCCGAAGGGATCGTCGAAGACGAGAAGGGCTTGCTGCTGACAGCCAAGGCCACGCTGTTCATCCGCGGCGCCGGCGGCTTCGGCGGCGAGCGCGGTCCGTCGACCCAGGGGCTGAACGTGCCGCCCGACCGCAAGCCCGACCACGTAATCGAAGACGTGACGCGTCCGGAGCAAGGCGCGATCTATCGCCTCTCCGGCGACCGCAACCCGATTCACATCGATCCCGACTTCGCCAAGATGGCGGGCTTCGAAAAGCCGTTCGTGCACGGCCTGTGCACCTACGGATTCGTCGGGCGCGCCATCCTCAAGGCGCTGTGCGGCGGCGACCCGGCACGCTTCCTCCACTTCGAAGCGCGCTTCGCCGACCAGGTCTACTTCGGCGACAGCATCATCACCAAGATCTGGAAGACGGGCGCCGGGGAAGCGATCGTGCAGGCGGAGACACAGAAGGGCAACGTGGTTCTGTCGCAAGCCCGCGCAAAGTACCGCTGAGCATTGTGGGTTCCTCTCCTTACCAAGGAGGGGTCAGGGGAGGTAGATTCGGTTGGTCGCGAGACGAGGTAAGCAACCGATCGGCGACCACCCCCCGGGTAGTCCCCTGTTTCGTAAGGAGGAGGAAGGTCGCCAGTCGCGCGGCCTGCCGCCCGCACGCCGAAACCACGTCGGGACCGTTTCGTTGGTCATCACTGTCACCGGCGCGGTTGCGAGCCGGGCGGCCCTGCTGACCGGACCGTTCGCTGGCGCTCACTGGCTGCACGTCGTCGCTGCCGGCTTCGAGGCTGGTATGGTCGGTGGTCTCGCCGATTGGTTCGCTGTCACCGCGTTGTTCCGCCACCCGCTGGGCCTGCCGATTCCGCACACCGCCATCATCCCAACCCGGCGCGCAAAGATCATCGAGAGCATCGTCAGCATGGTCGAAGACGAGTGGCTGTCGCCCGAGGTGATCGGCGTGCGCCTGCAGCGCATCGCACCCAGCGCGCTGATCGTTGACTGGCTGCGCGATCCGGTACACGTCGAACGTCTCGGCGGCCCGGCCCGTGATCTGCTGCGTGGCCTGGCGCGCACGTTGTCCGAATCGGAAGTTGTCAGCTTCGTCGACCGGACGATCCAGGGCCAGTTGCGCGCCTTGCCGCTCGACGCGTCGGCCGGGCAGTGGCTGACGCGACTGGTCGACAGCCCGAGCGCCACGGCGGCATTCGAGAGTGCCGTGCTGTCGCTGGGCAATCTCGCGCGCAAGCCGGGGACGACCGATACGCTCCAGGCTTGGCTCGATCGCACGGCGCGTCAACTCTACAAGGATGGCAAACGTCTGGTGCCCCTCCTCCTGCGGCGCAAGATCGTGCAACGCAAGGTCGTCGAGGCCACCTGCGACTACGCCTCTGCCGAGTTGCTGCAGGCGGCGGCGGAGCCGGAGCATCCGCTGCGGCAGTACCTGTTCGGTGCGGTCCGCCGCTTCGCCGAACGGCTCGCCGCCGGAGATGCACAAGCACTCGCACAAGTCGAACAGCTGCGCACCGCGCTGATCGAAAGCCTCGAAGCCGGCCCGCTCGTGCGCGACCTGCTCGCGCAGCTCCGCCAGCAGATCGAGCGCGATCTCGATGCGCCCGACAGTGGGCTGTCGGAGCTGATCGATCGCAAGCTGCGGGATGCCGTCCTCGAGCTGCTCGACAATCCCGAGCGCCGCGCGACCTTCGACCAGTGGGTGCGCAGCACCGCCGACGATTTGTTGCGCCGCCACCATCACCAGATCGGTCTCACCGTACGCGAGAACCTCGAAGCGCTCGACACCGACACGCTGGTCGCACGCATCGAGGATCGCGTCGGTGCGGACCTGCAGTTCATCCGGCTCAACGGGGCCCTCGTCGGCGGCCTGATCGGCGTGCTGCTGGCGCTGGCGCACATGCTGCTCGGGTGAGGTCTTCCGTCTCTCGCTCCTCGTGACAGCATTGACGGCACTGAGCGCACCAAGCTATCGGCTGCGTGTGCGTGACGACGACGTGACCTCTGAAAGCCGCCGCGTGCGTGTGGGCGAAGTGGAACTGCACTGCGTGCTCTGGGGCCGCCTGGGCGACCCGACCGCGGTGCTTGTCCACGGCAATGGCGGGCACGCTCGCTGGTGGGATCCACTGGTGCCGGCGCTGGTGCCGGGGTGGCGCCTGATTGCGCCCGACCTGCGCGGCCACGGGGAGAGCGAATGGCCGGAGCCGCCGCGCTATCGCCTCGAGGACTTCGCTGCCGACTTGATGGCTGTAATGGATGAACTGACGGCAGGTCCGGTGGTGCTCGGCGGGCACTCCATGGGCGGCCGTGTCGCGGCGTGGTGTGCGGCGCGGCACCCGGACCGCATACGCAAACTGGTGTTGCTCGACACGCGGATGAGCGCGGTGCACGCGAAGATCGCGCAGAAGTGGCGCGGACGCATCGCCGGAACGCGGCACGGGCGCAGCTATCCGACGCGCGATGCGGCGCTGGCGGCGTTCCGTCTGGTGCCCGACGAGCCGGGAGTGGCTGCCGACGTGCTCGCCCATCTCGCGCGCCATGCGGTGTGTGAGCGCGGCCCGGGCGACTGGACCTTTCGCTTCGACCGGGCCGTCCTCTCGCTCGACGGCGACGGCGGTGGCGAGCTGTACGGCATGCTCGAACGTATCCGCTGCCCAACGCTGGTGATGCACGGCCAGGCGAGCTGGGTGATGGATGCGGCCGAGGCAGCCGCGTTGCGCGCCGCGATCCGTGACTGCCGCGTGCGGTCGTTCCCTGGCGCCCATCACTTTTTGCTCGCACACCCGCCGGCGGTCGGCGCAGCGCTGCGCGGCTTCCTGGACGACGGGATGGTTTAGCGCCAGGTCAAGGCAGGGATCCGACTTGCGGCTCGGCCCTTTCCTACTGCATTCCCTCGTAGAGTACGGTGCTCAAGTACCGTTCGCCCGAATCGGGCAGGATCGCGACGATGGTCTTGCCGGCAAACTCCGGATCCTTGGCGAGCCGCACGGCGGCGACGGCCGCCGCGCCACACGAGATGCCGGAGAGGATGCCTTCCTCTTTGGCCAGGCGGCGCGCCATCTCGAGCGACTCGTCGTCGGCCACCCGCTCGACACGGTCGACCATCGACAGGTCCAAGGTGTCGGGAATAAACCCGGCGCCGATACCTTGGATCTTGTGCGGCCCCGGTTGCAGCGGTTGGTGGCTGAGCGTCTGCGTGATCACCGGGCTGCCCGCCGGCTCGACGCCGACCGACAGGATGCTCTTGCCACGCACCTCCTTGATGTAACGCGAGACACCGCTGATGGTGCCACCGGTGCCGATGCCCGACACCAGCACGTCGATGGTGCCGTCGGTGTCATCCCAGATTTCCGGACCGGTGGTTCTGAAGTGGATGTCGGGGTTTGCAGGGTTCTTGAACTGCTGGAGGAGCACGTAGCGGTCGGGCGCCGATTCGACGATCTGCTCGGCTTTGGCGATGGCGCCGCGCATGCCGAGGGCGCCTTCGGTGAGGACCAGGTTGGCGCCGAAGGCCTTGAGCACTTTGCGCCGTTCGATCGACATGGTCTCGGGCATGGTGAGGGTGATCGGATAGCCACGCGCGGCGGCGACGAAGGCGAGCGCGATGCCGGTGTTGCCGCTCGTCGGTTCGATGAGTTCCTTACCATGCTGCAGAATGCCGCGCTTCTCCGCGTCCCACACCATAGCTGCGCCGATACGGCACTTCACTGAATAGGCCGGGTTGCGGCCTTCGATCTTGGCCAGCAGGTTGACGGGCGCGCCGTCGCTGACACGGTTGAGCTTCACCAGAGGTGTACGTCCGATGCTGAAGGAATTGTCTTGGTAGATCACCGCAGCCTCCTGTGCGCCGTCTCGTCAGTGTCTAGCACATGACGCATCAGACGCCCATTGCTTGCGTGGATTTTGCCGGAACGCGCGGCGCGCTTCCCATTGACCGGAAACACAATGAATGCAAACGGTAGCGCACTCAACGCGGAGGTGAGGTCGTGACTCGCAGTTACTTGATGGCACTGGACGCCGGCGGCGGCGGTGGTCACTGTCTGTTGGTGGAGACGCAGAGCGGTACGTGCACGCGCGCCTTTCGCGCCTGGACCCATCCAGCAGCGCCAGGCACCGGCGGGCTCGGTGCCGACCTCGACCTCGACACGATCTGGGTGCGCTTGATGGAAGCGGCGCGTCAAGCCATGCAGCTTGCCGGAGCCGCCCCGGAGGAAATCGCGGGGGTCGCCGCGACGAGCATGCGGCACACCACCGTCGTGCTTGACGCGACGGGAGTGCCGGTGTTTGCGACGCCCAACCGCGACAGTCGCGCCGTGACCGACGCGTTCCAGTTGGCCGCCGAACATGGCGACGCCTTCTACGCACGCACCGGGCACTGGCCGAGCCCGCTGTCGACCGCACCGCGCCTGCGCTGGTTGGCCACCTTCGACCCGGAGGCCTGGAAGCGTGCGGCCGCCGTGATCAGCCTGAGTGACTGGGTGACGTATCGCCTGTGCGGCGAAATCGCCACCGACCCGTCACAGGCAGGCGAGACACTCATGCTCGATGTGGAGCAACGCGATTGGGCGTGGGACCTGGTCGAGCGACTGCAGATTCCGCGGCAGCTTCTGCCGAGATTGCGCCAGCCCGGTACCCTGCTTGGTGGGCTCACCGCTGCGGCGGCCGCAGGGCTCGGCTTGCGCGCCGGCATCCCGGTGGCGGTCGGCGGCGGCGACACGCAATGTGGCTTGCTGGGAGCCGGGGCGGTTGCTGCGGGGCAAGTGGCAGCGATCGCCGGCACCACGATGCCCATCCAGCTGGCGCTCGATCGGGCATGCATCGATGCCCAGCAACGGCTGTGGACGGGCTGCCACGTCGTTCCCGGCCTCTGGGTCCTGGAAAGCAATGCCGGCGCGATCGGTGAAGCACTCGACTGGTTCGCACGTCTGCTGCATCCCGATTCGATTCATCCCGTGGCGCGCTTCCTCGCGGAGGCCGGCGCTTCTGAAGCCGGCGCCGCTGGAATTCTCTCCACCATCGGCGGCGACGTCATGAACGCCCGCGAGCTGAAGTTGCCGACGGGCTCGCTCACGCTGTCCCACCTGACCACGGCGCACGACCCGCAGCGCCGGCGGCATCTGGAGCGCGCGGTCGTCGAGGGCATGGCGTACACGCTGTGCGCCAATCTCGATCAACTCCGTGACGTGGCGGCTGTGAAGATCGAGGCGCTCAACCTTGCCGGCGGTATGTCACGCAGCGAGGTCTTCGCTCAGGTGGTCGCCGACGTCGTCAATGTGCCGGTCACCGTCGGCGCGACGCGCGAAGCCACCGCGTTGGGTGCGGCGATCTGCGCCGGCGTCGGTGCCGGCGTCTTCAGCGACCTCGCGTCGGGCGCCCGCGCCCTGGGACGCCAGGCGCGTACGCTGCAGCCGGAGACGCAGCGGGCGCAAACGTACCACGACCTATACGACAGCTGGCAGCGTCTGCGCGTGGCGCACGCCAATGCCGAAGCGGTGGCCGCGCAAATCATGTTGCCATCGGTGTTGCGCGACATGAGTCAGGCAGCCGTTGCCGGCCACGCCGTCGTACGGCCGCGCATCCTGGTCACCGCGGATATGGATGACGCCGCGCTGGCGGCGCTGCGGGCCTTAGGTGAGGTCGAGTACGCGAGCTTCCGGCAGGTGATGCGCCTACTCACCGGCCCGACGCTGGTGGAGGCACTGCAGAAAGTGCAGGTGTTCATCACCGAGATCGACATCGTCGACGCCGACGCGTTGCAGCAGCTGCCCGACCTGCGCGTCGTCGCCGCCTGTCGTGGCGACGCGGTCAACGTGGATCGCGCCGCCTGCAGTGCCTTCGGCGTTCCCGTGCTTTACGCGCCGGGACGCAACGCCGATGCGGTTGCCGATCTCACCGTGGCGTTCCTGTTGATGCTGGCGCGCAAGCTGCCCAAAGCCACTGCCTTCTTGCATGAGCCGGGCGGTGAGCCCGGCGATATGGCGCGCATGGGGCTGGCGTTCACCACGTTGCAGGGACGCGAGCTGTGGGAGAAGACCATCGGGTTGGTCGGTCTCGGCGCGGTCGGGCGCGGCGTCGCCAAACGGCTCGCCGCCTTTGGTGCACATGTCCTCGTGTACGACCCATATGTGCGGCCAGAGCAGGTGATCATGGCGGACGCCGAGCCGGTGGGGCTGGACGAGCTGCTGCGGCGCAGCGACTTCGTCAGCCTGCACGCCCCGGTGACCGATGAAACCCGGGGCTTGATCGGGGCGGCGGCGCTCGCGCGGATGACGCCCGGCTCCTGTCTGGTCAACACCGCGCGTGCGGCGCTCGTCGACGAAGATGCGTTGGTGCAGGCGCTGCGCAGCGGACACCTAGCCGGGGCCGCGCTCGACGTCTTCAGCGTCGAACCGCCCGCACCGGACCACCCCCTGCTGCAGCTGGACAACGTCATCGGCACGCCGCACGTCGGCGGCAACACCACGGACGTGGCTGCGCACCAAGGACGCATCATCGCTGAGGATCTGCGGCGGCTGCTCAGCGGCGAACGGCCGCTGCACGTACTCAATCCGGACGCGCTCGGCGGTTTCGATTGGAGCAAGCCGCGCCCAACGCCGGCTGCCGAAACGCTGGCGGCGCTGGGTGGACGGCCTGCGCCTGCGGTGTCCGACTTGCAGCGTGACCAGAAGGCGCGCACCGCTGAGACGCCCGCCAGGAGCTACGCCGAAGGGGCGGTCGCAGCACCCGCACCTGTCGAAGCGCCACCGGCTGCGCCTGCGGCGGTACCTGCGGAGATCAAGGATCGCATGCAACGCATCTTGCGCGAGTTCGTCGGTCGCCTGACGCAAGACCCCGCGCTGCGCGCTTTCGCCGCCGGCAAGCACGTCACGCTGCACTTCACCATCACCGACCTCGCCCTGTCGTTCTATTTCCGTCTGCGTGATGGCGCGGTGTCGGGCGACCTCGGTGATCCTGAGGTTGCCGACGTCAAGCTGAAGATGCGCGCTGACGTCCTCGACGGCATGTTCACCGGCCGGATCAACGGCATGCAGGCAGCGACCAGCGGCCGCCTGTCCTTCAGTGGCGACACGGTGAAGGCGATGACCTTGCAGCAGGTGCAGAACGACCTGACGCGGCTCTACACGGCGGCGCGCGCGGCGGTTGGTGACCCGGGAGACCTGGCGTCGATTCCCGAACCGGGAAAGGCCGCGGCAGCGGCACCGCGCGTCCAACCGGTTGGACCAGGGGATGTCCGCGAGGAACTGGTCGAGATCGTCAACGAGCTGTATGCGGCGCAGCTCATCACCGCGACCGGCGGCAACGTCAGCGTGCGCATCCCCGGAACGAACGAGATCTGGATCACGCCGAGTCAGTTCTTCAAAGGCCATCTGCGTCCGGAGATGCTGGTGCGGCTCGATCTCGACGGCAACTGTCTCGACGAGGGCACGCTGTCGCCGTCGAGCGAGCGGCTGATGCACTGCGCAATCTACCGCGCGCGCAGCGACGCCCAGGCCGTCGTGCACGCGCACGCGCCGCACGCGACGATCCTGGCCAACAGCGGCCTGCCATTCCTGCCCGTGTCGACGGAGGCAGCGTTCTTCGGTGACATTCCGCGCGTGTCGTTCATCATGCCCGGTACACAGGACCTCGCCGATGCCGTGGCCAGGGCGGCGGAGCACAGCTGGGCGGTGTTGATGCAGAACCACGGCCTGATCGTCGGCGGCCGCAGCCTGCGCCGCGCCGCAGACATGGTGGAGATCATCGACCGCTCCGCCGAGGTCATCCTCGGCTGCTACGCTGTGGGTAAGCCGCCGTCGACGTTGCCCAAGGACGTCGTCGAGATGTTGCAGAAGATGGGCGACCTGCTGGCGTAGCCACTTGGACCACCGAGCCGGTGTCAATTCCTCTCTGTGATTGGATTTCTCCAGATTTTGGGGTGTTGATCCTCACTACTTCCCAAAACTAGGGAGCGCCTGCGCGCGGCGCACATCATGGCTGTGACCCACCCCTGGCATGGCGGGTGCTGCATTGCGAGTGCAGAGGAGGTGCGTCATGGACAAGGCGCTCCGGTTGTACCTAGCAGCGCTCCTCGCACTTAACGTTACCTGCTTCGTAACATCAGCGGCGCTTGCCCTCCAAGACGGAGAAATCCTCGGACCCGATACGTGGGAGGAGGCGCAGGGCCTGCTCCCGGACGAGATCCTAGATCACTACCGCAAGGGGGAATACGTCAACCCGGTTGCGGACATCCGGCTGGCCGGGTACCGCGGCATCGCGCTGCCACAGGACTTCCAGGACGCTACACGCGACAACCGCGGCCTTTACACTCTCTCCAACGTGGGCTCGATCATCGACCAGAAGAGTGGCAAGCAACCGCCCTTCATCTTCGGCCTGCCGTTTCCGGAGATCGATGCAAATGATCCGCAGGCCGGGACGAAGATTGTGTGGAACTTCCTGTACAGCACTTGGTACGGCGGCAATTATCACTTCCTGACCGAACTGGTGATGCTGTCGCCGCACGGCGTCGACCGCCGCCTGGTCACCGATGTGCATGCGCTGTTGTACGACGGTGCGTGGGAGGCGCGCGGTCTTCCCAACCCGAACAATCTCCTGAGTCAGCTGGTGGCGCGTGTCGTGGCGCCGGCGGATCTGAATGGGACGGTCTCGCTGACCTGGCGCTATCGCGATCCCGACAAGCACGACTCGCTGTGGACCTTCGTACCGGGCCTGCGCAAGCCGCGGCAGGTGAGTCCGCTGAACCGCTCCGACGGGTTCCTGGGTTCCGACATCAGCATCGACGACGGGCCCTTCTTCGACGGCAAGCCGGAGGACTTCACCTTTCGGCTGATCGAGCAGCGCGATCAGCTCGTCATCATGGACCCGTTCAGCATCAAGAACGATGCGGAGATCATTCCCGTCGAGGGCGGCGGCTTCCGCACCCTGTGGAAGGACGTGCCGCGCATCGGCGCCGACGATCCGCAGTGGAAGGGCTTGCCGTGGGCGCCGGTGAGCGCCGTGCTGGTGCGGCGTCCGATCTGGGTCGTCGAGGCCAAGCCGCGTGACCCGAACTATCTGTACGGACGCATTCTCCTGCGCTTCGACAGAGAAACCTACCAGGGGAGCTTCGCCTCCAAGTACGACCGGGCTGGAATGCTGTTGACCTCGTACCAGGCATCGACCGGCGCCTACTACACGATCGACGGTGACCACGGCTACATCCAATCCGGCGGCACGAGCGTGCGCACCGGGGAAAACTTCCTGTACAAGCGAGCGACGGTGGTGCTGTTCCCGCCGCGCAAGCGCGAGAACCCGTCCGACTACCGGGTGCCGCTGACTGCCGAGATGTTCAACATCGATGCGCTCGTTCGCCTGGGCAAATAGCCGCGTGCCGCGGCCCGTGGTGATTGCGGCCCTCCTCATCGCCACCCTGGCCGCGGCCGTCGCCGTGTCGGTGCCACGTGCGGAACGGGCGGGCGTGCGCGTCAGCATGGTTGCCGCCGACGATCCGTACGTGGCGCTCGATCGTGAAATCACCGCCGCCTTCGGCATGCAGAACCCGGTCGTCTGGGTCATCGAAGCCGCCGATGGGACGGTGTGGACGCCGGCTCTGCTGGCGCGCATCCAAGCGCTGACGCGCGACGTGATGACAATCCCCGGCGTGATTGCACTCGATGTCGTGAGCCTGGCCTCGCCCAACATGCGGGACCTGCGGGTCACCGAGGATGCACTGGAGCCGGTGTATTTGATGAGTGAGGTGCCGCAGACCGCCGACGCCATCGACCAGCTGCGCCGGCGCGTCGACAACGACCCGAACTATGGCGGCACGCTCGTATCGCGCGACGGACGCGCCGCGATGGTGGTGGGCAATTTCATCGAAGACGCGGACGCGCAGGCCGTGGCCGCGCGGGCGCTGGCGTTACGCGAGCGCTACAGCGACGGCCTGGCGCGTGTCGCCGTGACGGGTGCCCCGGTGCTCGGTGCCATCGCACCGCATGCGGCTCGCCCGCTTGCCCTTGGTGTGGTGTGTGTCCTCGCCGTTGGTGTGGCGATCCTCGCTCTGATTGGCGGCCCGCGCGTGGCGCTCGCGGCAGCCGTGGCCTGCGTGCTGGCGGTGATGGTGTCCGGCCTGCTCGTCGCCGCGCTCGATGCGCTGGTCTTGCCGTGGAGTGCGTACGCCATGCTGGCCACCGCACTGGTCGCGGCCGCGGTGGCCACAGCGCCAGCGGGTTCCTGGCAAGCGCGAGTGGATTTGGGCGTGGCCCTGGCCATGGCGTTCGTTGCGCTTGGTGTGGTGGCTGGGGCGCCGGCCGCGGCGTTGGGCATTGCCGGGGCGGCGGGTGTGGCAGCAGCGATGGTGATCGGCAGCGCCGCCCGCGCGTTCGTCGGCGGCGCAGCGCGCACGCTGCAGTATCCCCGGGCCGCCAGGCTCGGCGTGCTCGTCATGATTGTCTTGGCGCTCGCCGGCGCGGCCCGGCTGCGAACGTCGTTCGGCCTGTTCGGCTACGGGATGCGGTACCTTCCTGCGTCGGCGGCAGCCGACCTCCACGTGCTGGCACGCGACTTCCCGCCGCCGACGGCGCTCGCCGTCCGCTTTCGCGGCGCGCCGGGCTTTGTGGCGTCGCCCGCGGTGCTCGCGGCGTTCGATGGGGTGACGAGCGCCGTGCGCAACGATCCCGCCGTGGTGCGCGCGTTGTCGCTCGCCGACATCGTGAAGATCGTCAATCGCGCCTTCAACGACAACCGCGACGAGTTCCGCGTCATCCCCAACGATCCCGCCATGATCGCGCGCTATCTGGCGCTCGCGTACTCGCCGGGTTTCCGGACGTTCGTCGACCGCGGATTCACACAGTCGGCGCTGTGGGT
>DATKMS010000068.1:0-10467 GCA_035541735.1 Candidatus Margulisiibacteriota bacterium | reverse complement strand
TGGTGGCGCTGGGGAGACGGCTGGGGCGGATGTCGGCGCGGGAGATTGCCCCGGCCCCGCGCGCAACGCCGAGATCTCACGCTCCAACGCTTCCTGTTGACGCCGCTGTCCGGAAAGTTCGCTCACGGCATCCTCGCAACTTCGTCTCAGCAACTCGACCTCTTCCGTGAGCTTCTGGAGCTCCGTCTCGCGGGCGTGCAGCGCTTCGGAGCGTTGCGTGAGTTCGACCATGTAGCCGGCCACCGCCGCGGAATGCCGCCGCACGGCTTCGGCGCGCTGCCGATCGAGTTCGATGATCTTGGCTTCCAGCCGCGCGTTCTCAGCCTTCAGGCGGCGCGTGTCTTCGCTGGAGCCGCGATCCCGTCGCAGCCGGTCACACTCCCGTTCGAGCTGGCCGGTCAGCGCCGTGAGTTCATCCACCCGAAGCGCAACCGTGCTGCGCTCGTTCTCCAACTCGGCGACACGCGCCGTCATTGCCTGATGATGCTGCTGCGTCAGTGCGGATTGGTTTCGCAGGTCGTCCAGCTCTTGCAGCAGCGTAGCGCAGCGCTCTTCCAGCTGCGTTGTAGATGCGCCACCCTCAGCAGTCTGCTGTGCGAGCGTCGCGGCGGCGCGTGCCTGTTCCCGGGCTTCACCGAGTTCGAGCGCCTGCTGCTGCAATTGTGCTTCGAGGACCTGGCCGCGCTGCTGCGCGGCTTGCCGTGCCGCGTCGACATCCGCCAGGTTGCGGCGCATGCTGTCGAGCTCTTCGCGCAGGGTTCGGTGAGACGCCCGCCACTCCTCTTCGCGGCGCCGCGTCGCCTCGGTTGCGGTTTGCAGCGCCTGGGCCTGCCGTTCTTCGAGGTGCGCCAGGTCGGCCCGCAGGTGCTCAATCGAGGCATCGCGTTGCCGGAGTTCGTCTTCCAGGACCTGGACGCGGTTCGCGAGTGCATCGCGGTCGAACTGCTGCTCTGCGACACGTTGTTGCCAGGCGTTCAGCTCGTCCACCTGCGTAGCCCGCAGCTGCGCGAGGGCCGTTTCACTGGCGCTCCGTTCGTTTTGGGCGGCGGCGAGCTGCTGCTCGAGTTGCTGGCGCTGCTCGTGCGCGGTGCGCAGAGCAGCTTCGATGTTGTCGATGCGGGCGGCCAGCGCGGTGGCGCCGTCGCGCGCACTGCGCACCTGCTGCTGCTCCTCGGCTAGCTGGTGGGCCAGAGCGTCGCGGGCGCCCAAGAGCTCGGTCTCGCGCTGGGCCGCACCCTGTTGCGAGGTGGCCAGCTCGTCGGCATGCGCCGCACGCAGCCGGTGAAGCTCGTCTTCCAAGGCGTTACGCTCGGTTTGCGTGGCCGTGAGCTGCTGTTCGACTTCTCGGCGCTGCTCGTGTGCCGCATGGAAATCCTTTTCGATGCCCTCGAGGCGCGCGGTGAGAGCGGCGGCAGCGTCACGGGCGCTGCGCGCCTGCAGCTGTTCCTCGGCCAAGTGGTGGGTCAGGGCGTCGCGGGCTGCCAGCAGCTCGCTCTCGCGCTGCGCTGCGGCCTCTTGCGCGGCGCCCAGCTCCTCGGCATGCGCGGCGCGCAGTCGCGGGATTTCGTCTGCGAGGGTGCTGCGTTCAGTGTGGGCGGCGGCGAGCTGCTGCTCGAGCTGCTGGCGTTGCTCATGAGCGGCGTGCAGAGCAGCTTCGGTGCTGTCGATGCGCGCGGCCAGCGCGGTGGCGCCGTCGCGGGCATTCTGCGCGTGCTGCTGCTCCGTGGCGAGCCCGTGGGCGAGGGCGTCGCGGGCCGCCAGGAGCTCGCTCTCGCGCTGCGTCGCGGCCTGTTGCGCGGCGGCCAGCTCCCCGGCATGCGCGGCGCGCAGGCGCGGGATTTCGTCTTCGAGAGCGCTGCGTTCAGTGTGGGCGGCGGCAAGCTGCTGCTCGAGCTGCTGGCGTTGCTCATGAGCGGCGTGCAGAGCAGCTTCGATGCTGTCGATGCGTGCGGCCAGTGCAGTGGCGCCGTCGCGGGCATTCTGCGCGTGCTGCTGCTCCGTGGCCAGCTCGTGGGCGAGGGCGTCGCGGGCCGCCAGGAGCTCGCTCTCGCGCTGCGTCGCGGCCTGTTGCGTGGCGGCCAGCTCCCCGGCATGCGCGGCGCGCAGGCGCTGGATTTCGTCTTCGAGAGCGCTGCGTTCAGTGTGGGCGGCGGCGAGCTGCTGCTCGAGCTGCTGGCGTTGCTCATGAGCCGAGAGGAGGTCGGCCTCGCTGCCCTCGATGCGCGCGGTGAGGGCAGCGGCGTCCTCTGCGGCGTGCAGCTGGGCCTCGCGCATGGCTTCGACGCGCCCTTGTAACGTGGCTTCGCGCTCCTGGAGCGCCGCGCGCTCTGCTTCGAGTTCTCCGAGGCGCCACTGGGTTGCTTCCAGCGCTGTGCTCAGTTCAGCGTTTGCGATCCGCAGCTGCTCGGCGGCTGCCTGGCTGGCGGTGAACGCCTCCTGGACTTCGCGCGCCCGTGCGCGTGCTGCCTGCACCTTTGCTTCCAACTGGACACGCACCGCATGTGCGCCGCGTTGGGTCGCTTCGAGCTGGTTGAGGGCTTCGCTCAAGCGCAGCTTGGCATGTTGCAGCTTTTCCTGGGCGCTGGCCTCCAGCGCACGCGAGTGGGCGAGCAGACGCTCACGTTCATGCTCCCACTCCTCAAAGGCGGACTGCAAGCAAGCGAGATCCTCGGGCCTGTTACCGCTGTCGTCCGGTAGGGGTACGGCGGGTGCAGCCGTTGTAGGACCTGCGCCCAGCGTCAGTGCTGTGGCCCGCTCCCCTTCGTCACTGCGGACTTCCAAGTCCGACACGCTGCTGGGATGCGAATATGAGTCGTCGCGGTCGCTCATGGCGTGGGCCAGGCCGTGGGGTGCGGCAGAGCTGCTGGCTCCGCGCTGACACCGCTACCCCTGGTGGATATGGATACACAGACAGCCGTCATCGGCAGTAGTGACCGATACGCGCGTCGATGCGGGCGATTCTGCCGTTCCCGTTGGCATGGGTCCTCCGGTACCCCGTTGCAGAGCAGGAGGGATGCCATCAGGTGCGGAAGGGTGCGTCGTTGTTGACCTGATGCCAATGGTCCGCTGAATGATGCGCATTTGACGCACCGTTCTCTGTGCATCACAGCAATGGGGACGCTCTGAGGCTCGCAGGTTCTGTGGAACCCAGCGTGGGAGTCAGCAAGCGGCCAGCGACTGGCCAACCTGTTCCTCACCCGGCAGCCACACACGGAATGTCGAGCCGCGCCCAACTGCACTGTCGACCCTGATGGTTCCACCCAGCAGATCGAGCAAGCGGCTGACCAGGTAGAGTCCCAGCCCGGCGCCCCGGTGGTGGTTTGCCGTCGACGTGTCGATATGGCGAAACGCTTCAAAGATCAGGGGCAACTCCTCCTGTGAGATGCCAATGCCGGTGTCGGCAACCGACAGCTCAACGCCGCCGTCGTGCGCGCACGCGGCGACGGTCACGCTGCCGCTCTCGGTGAACTTCATCGCATTCACAAGCAAGTTCTTCAGCACCACCTTGAGCTTGAGGGGATCGGTGTGGAGGGTCGGCACGTCCGGCGCTGCGCTCCAGAACACGTGCACGCCGGGCTTGTGCTGCAGTTCCTGCGTCTCGCTGTCCAGGGCGGCAAACAGATCGGGCAGGCGTACGTCTTCCGGCTCGATCGACATCCGTCCCGTTTCCAGGCGGCTGAGATCGAGTGTGTCGTTGATGAGGTCGACGAGGAGGCGCGCATTGCGAGCGACGCGCTCGAGCGTCTCGCGCTGCGCTGCGCTTACTGGGCCAAACTGCTCGCCCAGAAGCAGATCATTGTAGCCCATGATCACGTTGAGTGGTGTCCGCAGTTCGTGCGACACCGTCGCGACGAACTCGGATTTGACCTGATGGGCACGCTCTGTTTCCTCGACCAACCGGGCATTCTCCAGGGCCAGCGACGCAAGCTGCGCGATGCCACCGGCAATGCGTGCCTGACGTGTGGAGAAGGGCTCTTGGCGCTTGCGGTAGCCGGCGGTCAGAACGCCGAAGATCTCCGAGCCGCGGCGCAGCGCCACATGCAGCGTATGCGTGATGCCTTGCTGCAGTGCCACCGCTCCAGGCAGTTGCTCGCGAACCGTGTTCATGTCCACCGCCACGACTTCATCATGTTCCAAGCGCGGCAAGAGCCCGCCAATCAGAGCGCCGGCGGCGCCGACGGCCCGCAACACCTCCCGTTCCTCTGGTGTCAAACCATCCGCCGACACCGGCACGTAGGCGGGGTTATCCGACTGCCGGCAGAGCACGTGGCTTAAATCACAGCGCAACACCTCGGTGGTCAGCCTGCACAAACGATCGAGGACGACGGGCGTGTCGAGCGCCGAGATCAGCTGGCTGCCGACGTGTGCCAAGGCAGCCGCGACTTCGAGGTCTTCTTCCACGCCGCCGATGGGCTGCGACATTGCTGCCGCGGCGCCGTGGTGCGCCGCAACGTCGACGGCGAAAACGATGACGCCAGTGATGGCGCCGTCTGCATCGCGGTAGGGGATTCTGTCCATCTGCACCAACCGCTTCTCTCCGGATGCAGTCTCCAGCTCCTCAACGACACCGCGTCTGGGCGTGCCGGAGCTCACCACCTCGAGGTCGTCTTTGTGGTGTCGCGCAGCTCCGGGGTAGAGTTTGACGATCGACCGCCCTTCCAGCGCTTCGACGGGCAGGCCGGCCAACGCCGCCGCGGCGCGATTGATACGGACGATCCGGTGCTCGGTGTCCTGGCACCAGATCAGCGCGGGCAACGAGTCGAAAATGACCTGCTGCTGCACCTGGAGCCGCCGTGTGCCCGCCTCGCTTGCACGCACCGCCTCCATTGAGGTGCGGAGCCGGGCCTCGCTTTCATGCAGCGCCTCAAGCGACGCCAGCAGCCGCCGCTCGTTGTGACGCACCGTCTCCAACGAGGCGAGCGCCCGCGCCTTGGCTGCCGCGAGATCGGCCGCGCGCTCGAACAGGCGCTGGCAGGCACGATTGCGCCCGGCCGCGCCCACGGCCGAGAACAGCGCGGCGATCAGCGGCCCAAGCAACTGATGCAAGGCGGCCGTGGTGTTGTACAAGCGCCCGGTGAGGACAAGTGCGGTGCAGTACAGCGCCACGGTTGCAACTACCGACGCATACTGCATACGCGCACTCCATGGGAAGAAGAGTGCAGTCGCAAGCAGCTTCAGTGCAATAGCGAGCGCCGCTCCAGAGGTCGCCGTTGTCGGCTGCCACAGCATGAACACCAGCGCGGCGGTGTACGCGACGTCACAGACCAGGGCGACCTTCTCCGCAACCGGTTTCAGCCGTCTCCGCACCAGCCACACGGCGTTGATCGGTACTAGTGACATGACCAGGTATTCAGGCAACGCCTGGGTAAACCCACCGGGGTTGATGACGCCGTCGGCGATCGCGTAGAGCACACCGACGGAGAGCACCAGAGCTGCAGCCAGGGGCACGCTCTCCGCAACCGAGCGCACGCGGTACGCGTCGTAAGTCTCCGCTAGTGGATCGCTGATCATTGCGTCGTCGGTCAAATGAGCTGGGGTCGTCTGCCCCGAGGCAAGGCCGGGGTTACCATCTCCAGGAACATCGCATGGTCATCCGCACACCAGACCTGAATCATCGCCGGTCAGCCCACACAGCAGGACTCATGCCGTGTTCGCGGCCGTGAAGAGGAAGGAGGTTGCCCATGACCGCCGGCGTCGCCGAATGTGACACGCGGTGCGAATGACGACGCGAGTGACGTTTCTTGTCCGTGGCGTTGCGAAGGCGCACAAGCCGGCGGTCGCGAACCCATCGTGCACCGACGTGGCGCGGCTGCGAAGGTGTCGCTGCCCATACACAGCGATCGCGAGTGACGGAGGCTGTCGCTCCGCGCACGGTTATGACGCTAATGGCACCCGGTGCGCTGCCGCTTCGCGTCGGTGCGACAGGCGCCGGAGGCGGAATGGACCTTGCTGTGGCCTCGCCATGATGATTCGCGTGCTGATTGCGGATGACCATGCGATGTTCCGGGAGATGCTGAGCCTGGCATTGCCGCGGAACGGTGACATCGAGGTGGTTGGGGAAGCCGACAACGGCCGTGATCTCATCGAAGCGGTTTATCGTTGCCGGCCGAGCGTCCTGCTGCTCGACTACAAGATGCCGCACGTTGCCAACTTCGCAGCCTTGGTCACTGAGATCTGCACGCGGCATCGAGCCACGCGGGTGGTCGTGCTTTCCGCATTTGCGAGTTCGGAAATTGCAGCACGGGCAGCCGAGGCGGGCGCACGAGGGTACATTCTGAAATCAACACGGCTGCACGCGGTCGCAGACGCGATCCGGACCGTCGTAAACGGTGGAATCTGGATCGATCCGAATCTGCCGCGCGCGGTCTTCGATATCTTTCAGCGGTGTTCGGCTCCCGCGGACCAGACGCAGACTGGTCTGCAAGAGCTGTCGCGGCGGGAACGCGAGGTCCTGGCCTGCGTCGCTCAGGGAATCGGGAATCGCGAGATTGCCAGCAAGTTGGCGATCAGTGAGAAGACGGTCAAGACGCACCTGACACGGATCTTCGCAAAACTCGACGTCAAGAACCGGGTGGGCGCCGCTCTGGTGTTTCACGGCGGTGACCGGGACAGCCGCGCGGCGGATACGTCGACGGCCACGAGCTAGCCATAGCCTGCTGCAGCGGCTGCCGATCAGAGCATTCCGCGAGCCGTACCACGGCACGAGGCTTCAGGTCGACAAGCGTCTCTTCACCAGTTCCGGAATGTCCTCGATGCGCTCGGCGATGGAAATGCCGGCAGCTTCGAGGCGGGCGATCTTCTCGGCAGTGGTATCGGCTTTGCCTTCTACGATCGTACCGGCGTGGCCGAAGCGCATGCCGGGCATCTCGTCCATGAAGCGGCCGGCCATGAAGGCGACGATCGGCAGGCGCGACTTCTTCTCGACGACGTAGTGCGCCAGCTCGGCCTCCATACGGCCGCCCGGCTCGCAGTAGATGACGATCGCCTTGGTTTCCGGATCTGCTTCGTAGAGCGGCATGAGGTCGGCATACGTCGAGCCGATGATGGCGTCGCCGCCGATGGAGACAGCCGTGGATTGCCCGAGGCCAGCGGCGGTGAGCGTGTTGCACATCTCGGTGGTCATGCCGCCGGAACGCGACATGACGCCGATCGGTCCCTTCGTGAAGGCCTTCCTGGCATCGACTGCACGGCCGCCGAGGCCCCCCATCTTGGCCTCGTCGGGCGACAGCACGCCGAGGCAGTTGGGGCCGATGATGCGTGCACCACGCAGTTTCGCCAGCTCGACCATCTGCGCCACCTCGTAGCGCGGGATGCGCTCGGTGACCACGACGATGATTTTGATGCCCGCCTCGAGGGCTTCGAACACGGCGTCGCGGGTGAAGGCCGGGGGAACCGCGACCACCGAGCCGTCGACGCGCGTTTTCTTGGTGACTTCCCTGACGGTGTCGTAGACCGGGATGCCGTAGACGTCACGGCCGCCGCGGCCCGGGGTCACGCCACCGACAATCTTCGAGCCGTAGTCGAGGCACTCGCGACTCATGTTCACCGCTTCGCGCCCGGTGATGCCCTGGATGATGAAGGTCGTGTCCTTGGTGATCAGGATCGACATCGTCAGGCTCCCTTCATCTTCGCAACGGCACGTCCGGCGGCTTCGTACATGGACACGCTCCGGTCGCAGTACTCCACGCCGTAGTGCTTCAAAATCTGAAAGCCTTCGGTTTCCCACGACCCCGGGATGCGGAAGATGGCGATCTTTTCCGACGGCTGGAAGCCGGATTCGATGACGCCCTTGATCACGCCGCGCGCGACGATATCGACCCGCGTGTTGGATACGACGTTCATCATGACGGCGATCTTTTTCACACCTGGCTTCGACAGAATGAGCTTGGTGAGTTCGCAGGTTTTCGTCACACTCGGGTTGCCGCCGATCTCGCAGTAGTTGGCGGGCTTGCCGCCGTGTTTGCGGATGGCGTCGAAGAGCGTGAGCGAGCCACCGCCCGCGCCGATGACGAGGCCGAGGTCGCCGTCGAACTCGACGACGTTGCCGGCCACACCGCGCGGATCCGCGGCGTCCACCTGTGCGCCCTTGATTTCGAACGCTGTCGGCGGGCGCGCCTGGCGCTTCTCCTCGGGGTCGATGCCGATTTCCTTGAGAATAGGGCGCTGGCTCTCGCGCGCATCGTCTTCCATGTCGACATGTCCGTCGAGGCAGACGAAGCGGTCATTGTCGAGGCGCGCCAGCGGATTGATCTCGGCGAGGGTGAGCCCGTAGCTTTGGAAAATGCGCGCCAGGCCGGCGGCGACGTGGGTCAGCCGCGGCAGGTGCGTTCCGGAAACGCCGACCGCGGCGATCAGTTCCTTCGCCATGAAGTCGGAGAACGGCAGCAGGGTGGAGAAGTGGCGTTTCGCAAGGTGCTCGGGGTGTTTCTCGGCGACCTCCTCGATGTCGATGCCGCCCATGTCGCTGAAGATCATCACCGGCAAGCGTGCCACGCCGTCCCACGTGACGCCCACGTAGTATTCCTGTGCCACGGGGGCACGGCCTTCGACGAGTACGCCGCGCGGCGTATGCCCCTTGATCGTCAAATCGAGAATCTTCTGTGCCGCATGTGCAGCCTCGGTCGGGGTCTCCGCGAACAGGACGCCGCCGGCCTTCATACGGCCCCCGGTCAACACCTGCGACTTGAGGACGACGGGGCCGTTGATCTCGTCGGTAATCTGCGCCGCCTCCTCAGGGGTGCGCGCGACGCGCGACCCGGCCGGCAGAGGAATGCCGTGCTTGCCAAAGAGCCGCTTCGACTCGAACTCGTAGAAGCGCATTGCGGAAGGCTCCTTTTTTGTCAGACTGGACTCTGCCGCGTACCCTTTTGGGGGGAAAAGGTCAAATAAGCCGCACTGCCCGTGTGCGGAGAGCGCCTAATGCACGCACGCTTCCCACCCAATGGAACCATCTTGTGCATGGTATTGCAACGTGCATTACTGTACAATGACTGAGTGTGCAGTTGCCCGATGCGGGACGTGCAGGGACTACGACGTTACCGTGCGGTTCTGCGACCGCTACGTCGACCGGCGGAGCTTGCTGGTGGCCAACGCGGCGCTGTCGCTCCTCAACCTCTGCTGCCACCTGCTGGACCGCCAACTCGCTGCACAGGCCCCGGCATACGAGAACGAGGGCGGATTCACGGAGCGCCTGTACTGGACCAGACAACGACGAAGAAGAAAAGCCCTCGCATAAGTGTCGCTGCCCTCGCGCGGAACCCTTCTAATGGCGGCGACCCTGGTCTCGGTCTGGCTAGGGTGGTACAAGAACCGGTCAGCTCTCAGCGTTCAGCTGTCAGCTCACCCGGAAAGGAAGGCATCATAATGGCAGACGGCGACGTGACACCCATCGACTTGGCCGCAGTGCAGCAGCTGCTGGGCACCACCGATGGCGTTGTGCGCGAGGCGCTCGAGGTCGCCAGCCAGCGGACCGACGCTGGCAAGAACATCGACGACGAGCAGGTGCACGCCGAGCGGCTGGCGTATGCCGCCACTGAAGTTGCGGCGGCCCGCGCTCTCGTCGCCTATGCACAGGCTGTGGCGCAGCAAGGTGACAAGGACCCGGCGGTGGGTGAAATGGCCGGCGTGTTTGCGGCGGAAGTGGCACGGCGTCTGGCAGGCAACATCGACGCCCATGCCGCAGAGTTCGGGCTGAGCGAGGAGCGACTGAACAGGACGCTGGGCGCCGGAGCCACGAAAGCGCTGATCCGTGACGCCATGAGCGACACGCGCGTCCGGGCCATCGGGCGTCACGTCATGCAGCAGCGCGGTGTGAATCACTGCTGGATGGACAACGAGCTGGCGCTGATGACGCGCGACTCGGTGCGCCAATTCGCCGAAGCCGAAGTCGTACCCATCGCCGAGCACATCCATCGTCACGACGATCTGGTTCCGGACGCCATCATCAACAAGATGAGCGCGCTCGGCTTCTTCGGGATGTCGGTTCCGGAGGAGTTCGGCGGCCAGGGCATGGGCAACCTGCCGATGATCATCACCACCGAGGAGCTGTCGCGCTGCTCGCTCGCCGCGGCCGGCAGCTTGATTACGCGTCCGGAGATTCTCACGAAAGCGCTGCTCAAGGGCGGCACCGAGGCACAGAAAAAGAAGTGGCTGCCACCGATCGCTGCCGGTGCGATTATGGTTGGTATCTCGGTGACCGAGCCGGATACCGGCTCGGATGTCGCGTCGGTGAAGTGTCGCGCCGATGCCGGCGAGGTCGGCGGCAAGCAGGGGTACCTCGTCAACGGGGCCAAGGCGTGGTGTACGTTCGCCGGACGTGCCAACGTCCTGGCGTTGCTGGCGCGTACCGATCCGGATTTCAAGAAGGGTGCGCGCGGTCTGTCGCTGTTCATCGTCGAGAAGGACCCGTTCCCCGGCCACGAATTCGAGATGAGGCAAGCAACCGGCGGTGTCATGCAGGGGAAGGCC
>DATKMS010000067.1:0-13826 GCA_035541735.1 Candidatus Margulisiibacteriota bacterium | reverse complement strand
AGTGCGCCTCGACGTTCTGCGTCGACGGGGCGTGCTGCGGTACACAAAGCTGTGGCGACGGGATGTTCTGTAATAGCGGTACGTGTGGACCACCGAGCGATCCAGGCACGCCCTGCACGTCCGCTGAGCAGTGCAACACCGGCTTCTGCGTCGACTTGACCTGCTGCACGACCATCACGTGTACGGCGGGCAAGCGCTGCGATATTCCAGGCTCTGAGGGCGTATGCACGGCGACCTCTGGTAACGGCACGCCCTGCACGGACCCTGGGCAATGCACGTCGGGGTTCTGCACCGATGGCGTGTGCTGTGTTGCGGAGGCGTGCCCCATTGGGCAGGTGTGCACCGCCCCGAACGGCCAATGCGCCCTGCCCCCAACCCGAACCCCCACGGCGACGGCAACCCCAACGCTGACGTTGACCACGACGCCGACGATGACCCCGACGCCGCAGCCCACCGGCGCCATGTGCGCAGACCCCAGGCAGTGTCAGTCAGGAAATTGCGTCAACAATACCTGCTGTAGCACGGGGCCGTGCCCGACTCCCCAGCGTTGCGACATCCTCGGCTCCGAGGGTTCCTGTACGCTGCCTATCGGCCCCGGCGGGGAGTGTCGAAAAGACACCGATTGCACGACCGGAAATTGTGATCCGAGCACGAACAGCTGCGGCGCGGTCAAAACTCCAACCCCCACAGTCACTCCCACACCGAAGGCTCCGGGGAGTTCCTGCACCAGTTCAAATCAATGTCCCGACGGCTACACCTGCAGCTCGGATGAGCGTGTCTGCTGCAACCTGCCGGCCGGGTCGACCACGTGTCCCACGGGAGAGTCCTGCAAAGTTGAGGGATCGCTTGGCGACTGCACCCTCAAGCCGACCGCAACGCCCACCCCAACACCGTTGATCCCGATCGGATCCCCCTGCGACCCGAATAACCCTGACGCCTGCGAGACCGGCTTCTGCGTCAACAGCGTCTGCTGCGATTCGAATTCGGACACCTGCCCGGATCCAACAACCCGGTGCGACGTCTACGGATTCGAAGGCTCCTGCGCACCCCCGCTGCTCGAGGGCGATGAGTGCCAGAAGAACACCGACTGCGAGGATCCGCTGCTGTGCACGCTCGATCAAACGTCCAGCACCGGAGCGCGCTGCCTCCCACCGCCGGCGCCGACACCGACGTTCCCGCCGTTCACTCCGAGGCCGACCGAGCCTGGCGTCCAAGTCGTTACGAGCCAGGGTGGCGGCTGCTCAATCGGGCAAGGGCCTGACGGTGCGCAGGTCTGGGTGCTGAGTATCGTCCCGATCGCGCTGTGGCTGCGGCGGCGGCAGTTGCACCGCGTCCGCTCCGCCGTGCACCGGGGCCACGAGTAACGACGCGCACGCGGCCCGCCACTCAACCACTTGAGTGGTGGGCACGCTCGCGTCTTGCAAGCGAAAGACACACCCGTCGGTTTCACCGCGGTCGCGGAGCCACGCTGCCAAAATGGTAGTGCCGTCGATGTCGTCCGGGGCCAGGCGTGTGCGCGCAGCCTGCGGCCACAGCTCGCGCAAGCGCGCCGCCACGGCGTCCATCTGGGCTTCGTCGCTGACGCGCTCGCGCAGCGCCAGCCGCCCGCCGAGAATCACATACGCCAAGACAAGCCGGCCATCCGCGGCCGGCTGCAGTACGAGGAAATGCTGCTCGGCTGTCATCCAGCCGAGAATGCGCTGGCGCCGCTGTACCATGTGGAGCAAGCGTAGGTCGCGCTGCGTCTTGGCGGCCGCCTCGAAGCGCAACGCCTCGGCAAACGCATCGCGACGCCGCGTCAGCTCTGCATCGGCCGCGGCCGTGTCGCCGTCCAGCAACACCAGGCAGTCGGCGACCTGCCGCCGATAGTCGTCGATCGACACCCGCGCCGCACACGGGGCGGAGCAGGCACCGATCTGACCTTGCAAGCACGGCGTGACCTCCGACGCCGGCTGCAGTCGGCCGCTGCACGTGCGCAGGCGAAAGAGGCGTGTCAGCAGACCAAGCACGCGCTCGGCTTCGTCGCGACCGCGGAAGGGGCCGATGTATCGTGCCTTGCCCACACCAACCTTGCGCGCGATGGACAGCCGCGGGTAGGCGTCGGCGACGCCCAGCTTGAGGAAGGCAATGCGCGGCAGATGCTTGCCAAGCTTGTTGTACGGCGGCTGCTGGCGGCGTATCGCCGCGGCCTCCTCGAGCGCCGCCTCCAGTTCCGACCCGGTCACCTGGACGCGCACGTCGTGGCTGTGACGGATCAGGTCGAGGGTCTTGTTCGAGTGGCCGGCGGCGTTGCTGAGGTAGCTGCTGACGCGGTCGCGCAGATTCTTCGCCTTGCCGACGTAGAGGAGCCGGCCGTCCGCATCGAGGAGGTGATAGATTCCGGGTGCCGTTGGCAATGCCGCCACCGTGTCGCGCGGCAGCGGACATTCAAAGCGCCGCCCGTCGCGTGCGTGGTGCTGCAGATCGAGGGCCTGGTCGAGCCGCGTGACGCCGCGGGCGGCCAACATTTCGAGGAGGTGGAAGAGAACCTCCACGGTGATGCGCACATCACCAAGCGCCCGGTGACGCTCGTGCAGAGGCAGCACGAAGTGGCTGGCGAGCGCATCCAGGCCGCGACGGCGCAGGCTGGGCAGAAGACGACGTGCCAGCTTCAGCGTGCACAGGACCGGGTTGGTCAACGGCCTGCCGCTGTGCGCCAACGCCGCGGCATTGAGAAAGGCGAGGTCAAACTTGGCGTTGTGGGCAACCAGCACGTCGGTGCCGAGGAACTCGACGAACCGCGGCCACGCTTGCGCAATCGACGGCTGACCGGCGAGCATGGTGTCATCAATGCCGGTGAGCCGCGTAATGAACGGCGGCAGCCACACCCCGGGATTGACGAGCTGTGTAAACTCGTCGACCACCCGCCCGGCGTGCACGCGCGCTGCGCCGATCTCGATGATGCCTGCCGGGCTGACGCCCATTCCCGTGGTCTCCAGGTCGCAGACAACAAAGGTCGTGTCGCCAAGAGGTTGTGCCAACGCATCGTGCACGCGCGCGCGCCAGGTGCCCTCCGGCTCGCGGCACACGAAGCGCGCATCGGATCCCAACAGTCCGCGCAGAAAGCGCGGCCCGAACTCGGCGTCGGTGCCGGGCTGCGTGAACACCAGGTCGAGCAACTCGCGGGGGGTCGCCCCGCTCGGCCGACCTAGCAAGTAGGCATAGAGCTTTTCCCGCACGGCGTGACTTGTACGTCAGCGCTTGACGAAAAGCGAGCAAAGGGCGAAAGCGCCCGCTCCCGGCCTCCCCCGTTACGCCGCTTGTGCCTGCAAGTACGCTTCGATGAACTGATCGAGGTCCCCATCGAGCACGCCGTCCGCGTTGCCGATTTCGATGCCGGTGCGATGGTCCTTCACCAGGCGATACGGATGTAAGACGTACGAGCGGATCTGGCTGCCCCACGCGATGTCCTTCTTCGCCTTGTCCATCTCGGCCATCTTCTCGCGTTGCTTTTCCTTCTCCAGTTCATACAGGCGGGCGCGCAGGATCTTCATGGCCATCGACTTGTTCTTGTGTTGCGAGCGCTCGTTCTGGCAGGCGACGACGATACCCGTCGGCAGGTGCGTGAGGCGCACCGCGGAGTCGGTCTTGTTCACATGCTGCCCGCCGGCGCCACTGGAACGATAGGTGTCGACGCGGAGATCAGCTTCGTTGATCTCGACCTCGACCTCCTCGTCGATCTCGGGGTAGACGAACACAGAGGCAAACGAGGTGTGGCGCCGTGCGTTCGAGTCGAACGGTGAGATACGCACCAGACGGTGGATGCCGGCTTCCGCCTTGAGGTAGCCGAAGGCGTACGGACCCGCGACGGTGATGGTGGCGTTCTTGATGCCCGCGCCCTCGCCCGGCTGCGAATCGACGAGTTCGGCTTTGAACCCCTTCCGCTCCGCCCAGCGCAGGTACATGCGCAGGAGCATTTCCGCCCAGTCCTGCGCCTCGGTGCCGCCCGCACCGGGGTGCAACGTGACGATGGCGTTGCCGGCGTCGTGCTCCCCACCGAGCTTGCGCTGCAACTCCATGCGCTCCAACGCCTGCTCGACGTCCGTGAGCTTGGCGGCGGCTTCGGCCTCCGCGTCGTCAGTGCCTTCGGCGGCGAGCTCGGCAAAGACCTTGACGTCGTCGAGTTCCTGGAGTTGCTTGCGCCAGGCCGCCAGCGGTTCGGAAAGCTCGGCGCGCTCCTTCAGAACCCTCTGCGCCTGTTCGCTATTGTTCCAGAAATCGGGCGCCGCCGCTTGGGTGTCGAGTGCAGCAATGCGCTCCTCGCGTCCCGCAACGTCAAAGATGCCTCCCGAAGGTATTGAGGCGGTCCTCGGCCATCGCGATGCGGTCCTTCAAAGATACGTCGTCCATCGGGTCCCTACCTTGACTCTCTGCCACGTTGGCGTGGACGTTTCTTAGCACCGAGCTGTCTGTCCCGCATCCCCCTGGCCTGCAGCGCCTGCAGGAGCATCCGCTCCTGCGCCTTCATCCGACGCGCGTCGGCGGGGGAGCGCTCGTGATCGTACCCGAGCAGATGGAGCACGCCGTGAATCAGCAACATCCGCACCTCTTCAGCCGCGGACACGCGGTGGTCGCGCGCCTGCCGCGCCGCCGTCTCCAGCGAGATGACCACGTCGCCAAGCACCGCCTCGTCCCCGGGAATGCGCGGTCCCTCGCGCATCGCAAAGGCGAGGACGTCGGTGGGGCGATCCTTGCCACGGTAATCGCGATTGAGACGGTGGATCTCTGCGTCGTTGCACAGAGTGACGGTCAGTTCGGCATCCACCTCGCGCAACGCTGCCAACAGGCACCGGGCGTCGTTCCGAACGCGCGCAGCACTGATGCCATGTGGCGGGCAGCGACGGACGACACTGGCCGGCATTGCGGGGGAGCGGACGCAGGACGCGTCACGCCGAGCCACCGTTGCGGTCACGGCAGCTTTCAAAACGGTCGTACGCGGTGATGATATCCTGGACCAGCCGGTGGCGCACAACGTCGCGTTCGGTGAACGCACAAAAGCGGATGCCATCAATGCCGGCAAGGATGAGCTGTGCTTCCTTCAACCCGGAGGAGCGGCCGGCGGGCAAGTCGATCTGCGTGACGTCACCGGTGATCACCGCCTTCGAGCCATACCCGAGGCGTGTCAGGAACATCTTCATCTGCTCGCCGGTGGTGTTTTGCGCCTCGTCGAGAATGACGAAGGAGTCGTTCAAGGTTCGGCCGCGCATGAACGCCAGCGGCGCGACTTCGATGACCCCGCGCTCCAGCATCTTCTGAGCACGGTCGAAATCGACCATATCGTGTAGCGCATCGTACAGCGGTCGCAGATAGGGGTTGACCTTTTCGGCGAGGTCACCGGGCAGGAAGCCGAGCTTCTCACCGGCTTCGACCGCTGGCCGCGTCAGAATCATGCGCGCAAAGTTGTTCTTCATCAGCTCGGCGACCGCCATCGCCATGGCGAGGTAGGTCTTACCGGTGCCGGCCGGTCCGATACCGAAGACGATGTCGTAGTTGCGGATCGCCTCGATGTACGCCTTCTGCGCGATGCTCTTGGGCGTAATCACGCGCTTGTGCGAGGAGATGTAGATGGTGTCCAGGAAGATCTCCCGCAGGTTGGCGTTCCGGTCGCGACTGAGGATGCGGATGGCGTAGTCGACATCGCTGGTGTAGACGGGATAGCCGTTTTCGAGCAGCGTGTAGAGCTGCGTCAACACGCGCCCCGCCAGCTCGCGCTCGACGTCGTCGCCGCTGACCAGCAGTGAATGTCCTTCGGTACCGATGCGGACGCCGAGGGTGTGCTCGATGGCCTTCAGATGCTCGTCGTTGTTGCCGAACAGGGCGTGGATGAGCCGGTCGTCGGTGAAGTGCAGTTCGAGCGTGGGCGTCGGCGCAGCTTGCAATGCGGTGGTCACTCCCTTTCGAACAGCTCGCGCGCCGCCTTGAGCGCGTCCGCGATCTTGGACGGATCCTTGCCGCCGGCCTGTGCCAGCTCGGGCCGGCCGCCGCCGCGCCCGCCGACAATTGGCGCCAGCTTGCCGATGAGCTGCCCGGCGTGCACCTGCTTGGCGAGATCCTTGGTCACCGCGGCGAGCAAGTTGACCCGTTCACCTTCGCCGCTGGCCAGCACCACGACGCCGCTGCCGATGCGTTCGCGCAGAGCGTCGGCCATCTCCAGCAGCCGCTTCTGATCGACGCTATCGACCTGGGCGGCGACGACCTTGAACCCGCCGCGGCTGGTAAAGGCCTGACTCGCCAGGTCTTCGCTTTGCGAGCCCGCGAGCTGCGTTCGCAGCTGCTGCAGCTGCCGCTCCAGCTCGCGTTGCTGAGCCAGCAAGCGTTCGACCTTTTCGGCAACCTCGGTTTCGCTCCCCTTCACCAGCTCGCCCAGCTGACGTAAGGTGCTCTCGCGCTCGCGGATCGACTGCAGCGCCCCGACGCCGGTCATCGCCTCGACGCGGCGGACGCCGGCGGCCACCCCAGCCTCGCCGCGCAGCTTGAAGACGCCGATGTCACCGGTGCGGCACACGTGCGTGCCGCCGCACAGCTCGACCGAGAAATCACCCATCGTCACGACGCGTACGCGGTCGCCGTACTTGTCGCCGAAGAAGGCCAGGGCGCCCTTCTTGATGGCCTCGTCGTAACCCATCTCGGTGGTGAGTACCCCGGTGTTGTCGCGGATGTACGCGTTGGTCTGCTCCTCGATGGCCGTGAGCGTCGCGTCATCGAGGGCAGTCGGATGGGTGAAGTCGAAGCGCAGGCGGTCGGGGGCGACCAGGGATCCTGCCTGGCGCACGTGCGTGCCCAAGCGCTGCCGCAAAACAGCGTGCAGGATGTGGGTTGCCGAGTGATTCAAGCGCGCCGCCTCGCGGAAGGCACGGTCGATGCGCAGGTGCACCCGTTGCCCACGGTGGAATGCCCCGCGGCGGACCGTGCCGATATGGACCGTGAGGTCGCTCCGCGGCTTCTGCGTGTCGGCGACCTCGATGAGCGCGCCGTCGGCGGACTCGATCTGGCCGCGATCACCCACCTGCCCACCCGACTCACCGTAGAAGGGTGTCTCTGCGGTGACAATCTGCACCTCGTCGCCTGCGCGTACCTCGCTGTGGTCCTCGCCGTCGCGATACAGTGCCAGGATCTCCGAGTCGAGATCTGCGACACGATCTCCTGCGAAGTGCGTGACGAAGGTTCCGTGCGTCACACCCGTCTCCGCCGCAGCCTTGCGCGCCTCGCGGGCGCGGCGGCGCTGCTCCTCCATGCTGCGCTCGAAGCCGGCGGTGTCGACCGCAATGCCCGCTTCGCGCAAGATGTCCTCGGTCATATCGACCGGGAACCCGTAAGTGTCGTAGAGGCGGAACGCCACGTCTCCCGGCAGCTGCGTGGCGCCGCGCTCGCGCAGCACGCGGCGTTCGTGGTCGAGCAACGCCAAGCCTTTGTCGAGCGTCTCGGCGAAGCGCTCTTCCTCGGTGCGGATGACCTCGGCGATGTAGCTGTGGCGTTCGACGATCTCGGGATAGGCAGCGCCCATCGTCTCCGCAACGGCCTTGGTGACGTGCCACAGGTACGGCTCCGTGAAGCCGAGCTGGCGCGCGTGGCGCGCGGCGCGGCGCAGGATGCGGCGCAGCACGTAACCACGGCCCTCGTTAGCGGGCACGACGCCGTCGGCAATCATGAAGGTCAAAGCGCGCGAGTGATCGGCGATCACTCGGAACGCCAGGTCGTCCTCGGCGTTGTGGCCGTAGCGCCGCTTGGCGTGCTCCTCGGTAAAGCGAATCAGGTGGCGGAAGAGATCCGTGTCGTAGTTCGAGCGCACCCCCTGCAACACCGCCGCGAGACGTTCGAGGCCGGCACCGGTGTCGACGTGCTTGGCGCGCAACTCCTCCAAGGCACCGGCCGCGGTGCGGTTGTACTGGATGAAGACCAGATTCCACAGCTCGATGTAGCGCGCGCAGCCGGCGTTCACGGCGCAGGCGTGGCCGGCGACGTGCTGCCGGTCGCACGTGCCGGCACCACGATCGATATGGATCTCCGAGCACGGCCCGCACGGCCCGGTCTCGCCCATTTCCCAGAAGTTGTCCTTCTCGCCGAAGCGCAGGATGCGGTCGTGGCCGATGTCGGTCTCGCTGCGCCAGTACCGCTCGGCCTCGTCGTCGGTGGTGAACACGGTGGCGTAGAGCCGATCCTTCGGCAACTGCCATTCCTTCGTGAGCAGCTCCCACGCCCAGGCAATTGCTTCCTTCTTGTAGTAGTCGCCGAACGACCAATTGCCGAGCATCTCGAACAACGTGTGGTGGTACGTATCGCGGCCGACTTCTTCGAGGTCGTTGTGTTTGCCGCTCAGGCGTAAGCAGCGTTGGGCGCTGGCGGCGCGCAGGTTGGCGCGCGTCTCGTGGCCGAGGAAGACTTCCTTGAACTGCACCATACCAGCGTTGGTGAAGAGCAGCGTCGGATCATTCTCGGGGACCAGCGAAGTGCTGCGCACGATCTCATGGCCCCGCTGGCGGAAGAAATCCAGAAATGCCGAACGAATTTCCGCTCCGGTCATTGCTTCAATGCTTAGCAGCCTTCCTCCAGAATGGCGAGGACCACCGCTTCAGGAAAGCCGCGCTGGAGCAGGAAGCGCGCGGCCTTGGCGCGCGCCGCGGGCGGCTGCGGGGGGCGCGGAAAACGGCGCGCCAACACCCGGCGTGCGAGCTGTGCTTCGTCGTGGAAGGCCGCCGCAACGCTGTCGTCGATGAGGGTCTCGGCGATGCCCTTTGTCGTCAGCTGCGCGCGGACGTACTCACTGCCGCGTCCGCGTAGCGCAGCCTGCGCGGCGGCGGTAATTGCCAAGCGCCGATCATCCAGGTAACGCAACTCCTGCAAGCGGCGGATGGTTGCATCAATGGTGCTCGGCAAGACGTCGAGCAGCGCCAGCCGGCCACGCATTTCGTACTCGCTGCGGTCGTGCCGGGTCAGGAGGCGGACAGCCCGTTCCCATACCCAAGCCGACGGGTCGGAGGCGGCGGCGCGCGGGCTTTTGGCCAGAGCTCTGCTTGCGGCCCGCGGTTGGTCGCGGCGCACTTCCGAGTCCGACACGCGGTCAGAAGCGCTCGATCTCGACCTTGGACCTCGCGCCTTCGACGCCGCCACGGCTTTCAAAATCGTCCCAGCGGCTGTCGCTGGTGGAGGCAATGCCGCGCAGCTTGAGCTCGAAGTCTGCCGGGTTGGTGGCGTTGCCCAGGGCCTCGTCGCGTGTGATCAGGTTGCCCTTCAAAAGCGCCATGAGCGATTGGTCGAAGGTCTGCATCCCATAGGTCGTGTGGCCTTGGGCGATGACCTCTCGCAGATCGCGCAGCTTCTCCTTGTCGGCGATATATTCGCGCACGCGCGCCGTCGACACCAGCACCTCGACGGCCGGCACCATGCCGAAGGTATTGGCGCGGGGGATCAAGCGCTGGCTGATGATGCCTTTCAGCACGCTGGACAGAATGAGCCGCGTTTGGTCGCGTTGGTGCTCGGGAAACGTGCTGATGATACGGGTGATGGTTTCCGGCGCATCCAGGGTGTGCAGCGTGCTCATCACCAGGTGACCGGTCTCGGCGGCGAGAATCGCCGTCTCGATGGTCTCGATGTCGCGCATCTCGCCGACCAGGATGACGTCGGGGTTCTGGCGTAAGGCCGCCTTCAGGGCGTTGGGAAAGGTCGTCGCATCGAAGCCCACTTCGCGCTGGTTGACGTAGCTCTGCTGATCGGTGTGCGCGTACTCGATCGGATCCTCGATGGTGATGATGTGGCAGCGCCGGGTAGCGTTGATATAGTCGATCATCGCCGCCAGGGTGGTGCTCTTCCCGCTGCCCGTGGTGCCGGTGACCAGCACGAGCCCGCGCCGTTCGGCGGCGATACGCTCGACGATGGGCGGCAAGTTCAGCTCGGCCACCGTACGGATGCGGCTGGGGATCACGCGGATCACTGCGCTGAGATCGCCCCGCTGGCGGAAGATGTTGACCCGAAAGCGGCCGAGTTCGGGAGTCTCGTAAGCAAGGTCCACTTGCAGGTCGCTGGTGAAACGCCGGCGGTGGTAGTCGTCCAGCAGCACATCCACGGCGGCTTGCATGTCTTCATGACTCAACGGTTCAACGTCGGGGAGCGGCAACAGATCGCCGTGGATGCGCAGGCCGGGCGGATTACCCGCCTTGAGCATGACGTCGGAGGCGTCGGAGCGGAGCGCCGCACGAAGGATGTCGTTGAGGTCCATGGATTATTCTCGCCGTGTGGCGGCCCGGTCGTGGTGCCGCCGAAGGATTCGCCGATTCACGTCGCCCTACTTCCGCGCTTGGCGTCGGCCTTCGCCGGCTCGCTCGGCGCGGTCGCCGGCGTGGCCGCCGACGCTGGGGTCGTGGCGGCTGTCAGCCCGAAGCGGGCACGCAGTTTGGCTTCGATCGCCAGCGCCATGTCAGGATGCTCGCGCAGAAAGTCCTTGGTGTTCTCTCGTCCCTGCCCGATGCGCTCGCCGTCGAGGGCGTACCAGGCGCCGCTCTTTTCGATGATGCCCAGCTCGCTACCGAGATCCACCAGCTCGCCTTCCTTGGAGATGCCGGTGCCGTAGAGGATATCGAACTCGGCATCCTTGAACGGTGGCGCCACCTTGTTCTTCACCACGCGCACTTTGGTACGGCTGCCGATGACCTCGTCGCCCTGCTTGATGGCGCCGATGCGGCGGATGTCGAGGCGCACCGACGAGTAGAACTTGAGGGCGTTGCCACCGGTGGTGGTTTCCGGGTTGCCGAACATGACGCCGATCTTCATGCGGATCTGGTTGATGAAGATCAGGATGGTGTTGGAGCGGGAGATGGTCGCCGTGAGCTTGCGTAGCGCTTGCGACATCAGACGCGCCTGCAGACCCATCTGCGGGTCGCCCATGTCGCCTTCCAGCTCGGCGCGCGGCACCAGCGCGGCGACCGAGTCGACCACGAGCACGTCGACGGCACCGCTACGCACCAGGGTCTCGGCGATCTCCAGCGCCTGCTCGCCGTTGTCGGGTTGCGAGATGAGCAGGTCTTCCGTCTTCACGCCGAGCTTGCGGGCGTATCCAACGTCCAGCGCATGCTCCGCATCGATGAAGGCGCCGATCCCACCGAGCTTCTGTGCTTGCGCGACGATCTGCAGCGCCAGCGTCGTCTTGCCGGACGACTCCGGGCCGTAGATTTCCACGACGCGTCCGCGCGGTACGCCGCCGACGCCCAACGCCAGGTCGAGCCCCAACGAGCCGGTCGACACCACTTGGATGTCGCGGATGTGTGCCTGCTCGCCGAGCTTCATGATCGCGCCCTTGCCGAACTGCTTTTCGATCTGGCTGACGGCCAAGTCCAAGGCACGTACCCGATTAGCGTCCAGTGTCATGTGATGCTCCTTTTACCTGGTCCAGTGGAATTGTCCATAGCAATGTGTAGACGGCGCCGCCGCGCTGCAACGTGCTGCGATAGATGGTGACGGCGTCAATGTCGCTTTCCCCGAAGTCGTCGTCAAGGTGTGCCTTGCAGACCTCTTCGAGCCGCGCCCAGCCGCGCGGGCTGTTGACGCGGCCGACGGTCAGGTGCGGCGTGAAGGGGCGTTGCTCGCGCTCGAACCCGAGCGGCGCGAGCGCGTCCTCGACACGCGCGGCAAGCTGCACCATGCCGTCGCCCTGCAAGCCGATCCACACGACGCGTGGGCGGCGCCAGCCGGGGAACGCGCCGAGACCGTGGACGTGCACGTGGAGCGCCGGCTGATCAGCCAAGGCGGTAGCCAGGGCGACGCGCACGCGCTCCAACCGTGTGGCCTCGACCGAACCCAGGAACTTCAGCGTCACGTGAAGCCCTTCCGGCCGCACCCAACGCACGTCGGCCTTGATGCGCACCAGCTCATCCTGCAGTGCCCGCACCGCGTGCTGCACCGGCGCACCCAGATCGACGGCCACGAAGCTGCGGATGCGGGTGCTGTTGGATTCTTCCTCACTCACCTTGCGTTTCACGTTTCACGTGTTGCGAACGATCGCCGCCTCGTCCGCCTGGAGTCGGCAACACCATCGTCGGCATGCTCTCCGGTTCAAGCCCGAGCGTGATCATGACCTTCGACAGTGCCATGAACCAGCCGACGCCGAGACCGAGCTCGACGATGTGCGCATCGCTGAAGTGCTGGCGCAGCGTCGCCTGCAGTGCACGATCAACTGGCTGCGGGTCGCTGATGATCGCGTCGGTAAACTGCAGTGCGGCGATCTCCCGCGCCGGCAACGGCGACGCTTTGTGAGCACCGCACGCTCGACCGGCGAGAAGCACGTGGCCGCGTGCCAGCCCGCGACGGCCGCCAATTGCTCCTGGGTCACGCCGGTGGTCGCATGGCGAATCGCGAGTTCAGCGTCGCACGCATGCACCGTTGCGACACGCAGCCGGCACAACTCGATGAGCCGAGCGGGAACCAGGTCGGGCTTGCACAGCGTGCTGTAGAAGGTGCGATAGAGCTGGAGCAGTTCAGGCCGCAGGCCCAGCACGCCTTCAAAGGCGCTCGGCGCACCTGCGGCACGTTGTAGCCACGGCATGCACCCTTGATCGTTCCTGGGGGTCGCCTTGTCAACAGTTCGTGCCAACCGGCAACGAATCGATTGCTACGTAATGGCGGCGCAGGCGATCTTGTCAGCCAGTGCGAGTCACAGAACTCGCCGCACGCTCCGTGCGCGGTGCACACGGCGTCGCACCAGGCCGCGTTGTTCCTGGCTGCATCGGCCACCTCAATCTCTCTCGTGGCCATTTTCACTGAAAGGGGGTTGCTACCGCCCAACGGAGTGGATCATCGGGCTCAGCGCCGCGCCGCACGCCGGTGACGAAGTGCTCCACGATGTGCGACACCCAACCGGGGACGAAGACGAGGTCGACGTTCCCTTTGCCCGCCGCCTGGTAGGCGATGTTCACGCCGCCGCTCTTCGCGTACCTCGTGTCGGCTTGCATGGCCGTAATGGGTTTGAGCCATCAGTGCGCAAACCACTCCAAGATGTCAACAATTCGCGCCGTGGTCACACGGCCAACTTCTCGCTCGCCTCCTTCGCCTTCCAGAAGAGCATTTCGGCGCCCTGCTCGAAGAACTGGAAACGCTGATCTTTGGTCTGGCCGACGTGGTAGCGGTAATAGATCTGCTGCAACACAACGGCGATCTTGTAGATGCCGAAGACGTAGTAGTACGGCACATTGCCGACGTCGACGCCGCGGCGTTTGCCGTAGCGCTCGACCGCTTCGCGGCGCGTCAGGAAGCCCGGGGTGTTCGACGGCATCCCCACCTGCCCCTGTCCCGGGTTGCCTTCACTCTCTTCGATCCACGCGGAAAGCAATGTGCCGAGGTCGGCGAACGGGTCGCCGATGGTGCACATGTCCCAATCGAACACTGCTTCGCAGCGCCCGGGGTCGTTGGCGTCGAGCATCATGTTGTCGAGGCGCCAGTCGTTGTGCAGCAGCGTCGGGGTCGGCGATGCCGGCAGGTGATCGCGCAGCCATTGTGACATCTCGCGGACGATCGGCAGATCCTTCGTCTTCGCCCGCTCGTAGCGCGCCGTCCAGCCATCGATCTGACGGCGCATGAAGCCGTCCGGCTTGCCCAACGTCTCCAAGCCGACCGCGCGTGGATCGACGTCATGGAGATCGGCGAGCGTATCGATCAACACCTCGCTGATGCGTCGATTGTTGGCGGCATCCAGGCCGCCACCGAACTCCGGCGGGATGTTGCGGCGCACAACGATCCCGCGGCGCCGCTCCATCACGAAGAAACGCGCGCCAATGAGTGCCGCGTCGTCGCAGTATAGGAAC
>DATKMS010000066.1:0-5177 GCA_035541735.1 Candidatus Margulisiibacteriota bacterium | reverse complement strand
CGCCGATTGTAGGCGCTCGAGGCGCAGCGATGTTCCTCGCAGATAGACCGGCTCCCGGCCGCGGGTGGCCGCAGCGACCTGGTCATCCCAGCCGCAGAGATTGGGACGCTCGTCGATGACCTCAGGAATTTGTTCCATGGCACGCGTTCCTCGCGCCGCCGGCGGTTCCCGTTCGCGACGGTGCATAGTCGGCGCGGTAAATCCGGTAGTCGACCGCCGGAAGGATGTTGTCCTTCTGCTCCACCGCCCGCAGCCAGCCCTCGTCGACCGCACCGTCCTTCAGCATCTTGAACAACCGACTAAAGTGCAGCAGATGCTCTTCGTTCGCTGCACGGCATATTGCACCACGGATTAGCACGGTATTCGCAGAGCAAGCACGCTCCGACTCCTGCGTCACTCGCCCTCGAACGCCTTGACGCGGAGCTCGCGTCCCTTCAGCAGAGATGGCCGAGGGGATGCGCAGCGCGGACATGACGAAATCAATCGCGGCGGCTCGAATTCGCAGGCGCAGGTTCGGCAACGGGCTTGCAGGGTGATCGTTTCAATTGCCAGTTCGGCGCCCCGTGCCAGCGTGTCGGCAGCAACGACATCGAAGCAAAAGCGCAGCGCGTCGGGCGCCACGCCTGCGGCGATTCCGACCTCGACCACCACCCGCGTGACTGCATGCAGGCCCTCCTTGCCAGCGCGGTCGACGACGAGGTCGACGATGCTTTGACTCAGCGCCAGCTCGTGCATCGGCCCTGTTCACCGGCCCGCTCAGCTGCGTGAGGCATTCTTGAGCGGAGGGATGGCGGCGACCAGCGCGTCGACGTGGTCCTGCGTGTTGAATTGCCCGAAGCTGACACGCACGGTTCCTTCCGGGAAGGTTCCGATCGCATTGTGCGTCGCCGGTGCACAATGCAGGCCGGTTCGGACCGCGATCCCGAACGCCTCATCGAGGATGGTCCCGGCGAGCGCGACGTCCCCGGTCTCGAGCCGAAACGAGACCACACCCGTCCGAGGCACCGGCTCGCAAAACACCGTGACGCCGTCGATCTTCCGCAGCTCCTTCGCCAGCGCTCGCGCGAGCTTGGCCTCGTGCTCCGCAATGGTGCTGACGCCGACGGACTCCACGAAGCGCACCCCGGCGGCCAACCCGGCGATCCCTGGCAGGTTGAGGGTTCCCGCTTCCAGCCGCCACGGGTACTCCTCGGGTTGTTCGGGATTTTCCGACTTGAAGCCCGTGCCACCCTCGCGCAACGGTTTCACCGGCAACGGAGCGGAGAGCACAAGCACACCGGTGCCCATCGGGCCGTAGAGCCCCTTGTGTCCCGGAGCCGCCAGGACATCGACCCCCAACGCTTGCATGTCGATATCGAGGTCTCCGGCGCTCTGGGCCGCATCGAGAATGAGCAACCCGCCCCGCTGATGGGTCATCTCGGCGATTTCCTTGACCGGCGACACGCTCCCGGTGACATTCGAGACGTGCGACAGGACCACGTAATCGACGCGATCGCGGCAGAGCTCACGGAAGTGATCGAGGTCGATGCCGAATGTCTTCGTCGATCTTGCCACCGCCACCTGCGTTCCGCCGGGGCGCAGGGAGGAGAGTGGGCGGACGACGGAGTTGTGCTCATAGGGCCCGGTCACAACCCGGTCACCCGCTTTGATCAGCCCTTTCAATGCGATGCACAGCGCGTCGGTGCAGTTGAGCGTGAAGATCACGCGCGCCGGATCGGGCGCATTGAAGAGGCGACAGATCCCTTGCCTGGTCTCGTCGACGATGCGTTGTGCCTCGACCGACATGCGGTACGAGCCGCGGCCCGGGTTAGCCCCGTGCTCCCGCATTGCCGCATCGACGGCACGATACACGGCCTCCGGCTTTGGCCAGGTCGTGGCCGCGTTGTCCAGGTAGATCACGCTCCTGGTCATGCCGCTCAGCCGCCGATGTACTTGCCGTAGAGGTTCAGCGCCGTCTTCGGATCCGAGGTGCCGAAGACCATTGCGCGTCCGTCGCGGAACACCACCACGTCGTGATCGTCCGCATGGAATCTGAGCAGATAGGGGTTCTGCTCGAGCGGAAACAGCCGACTGAGGGTTTGCTGAAGCAGATCGAAATCCATGCTGAACGATGGCGGCGGCACGACCTGTACCGCGTCGCGTCCGCACAGAGAGGCCGTGGCCAGGCGGCTCCCGTGTTCGAGCAGCTCGAATCTGTGTTGGCCGCACACGCTGCAGTCGGCGACCCGCGTCATCGGCAAGGTGGAAAAATCATTGTGCCACATCTCGACATGAACGAGGTGGTTCGATACCGCGTCTTTCTTGCCGACCATGATCTTGAGGGCTTCGGAGCTTTGCCACGCCGCCACCACTGCCGCGATCGGGCCGAGCACACCGACCGTTTCGCAGCTCAGCGGCGGAGTGGTTGCCCGCCCGACCTCGGGCAACAGGCAATGCAGGCAGGCCGAAACTCCCGGAATGATCGTGGCGGCGCTCCCACAGGTTCCGAGGCACGCGCCATAGACCCAGGGAATCCCGAGCTTCACGCAAGCCTCGTTCACGAGCGCGCGCGTGTAAAAACTGTCCAACCCATCCACCACGACGGCCGCCCCGGCCAAGATCCGCTCGATGTTCCCGGGGTTGATGTCGTCGGTGATCGGTTCGTACCGGATCGCCGAGTTGACCCGTTTCAGGTATCGCGCCGCCGCTTCCGCCTTGGGGAACGACTGGGCGGCGTCGGCTTCCTCGAACAGGCACTGCCGCTGCAGATTGGTCCAGTCGACGAAATCCCTGTCCACGAGACGCAATGTGCCGACACCGGCGCGGGCCAGTAAGCTGGCGCTGTTGGAGCCGAGCGCACCCAAACCGACAATCACGGCCATCGAGCCGGCCAGCCTCTCTTGTCCAGCCTGACCGATTTCCTTCAGGACCGTTTGGCGCGCGTAGCGTGTCTCCACGGAGTTCGCTTTCACTGCTGTCACCTGGCTATCGGTCGATGCATGCGACGCACGGGTCCGTCGACGCCTGGATCAGCGGCATGTCGCTGAACTGCTGCCCAACAATCATCACCTCGAGGGAGGGCACGTTGACGAATGAGGGCGTTCGGATCTTGACGCGCGTGGGCGTCGTGCCGCCATCGGAGGCGACATAGTAGAAGGCCTCGCCGCGCGGCCCCTCGGTGACGGCGAAACCCTCTCCCGGCGGAATCCTCGGCATGCCCTCGAAGGCCCGCAGCGGACCGGACGGGATGGTGCGCAACGCTTCGGTGACGAGGCGAACGCTCTCGAGCATCTCGAGGGCGCGGACGACCACCCGAGCCTGGACGTCGCCTGCTTGCTGGGTCACGATCTTGAACCCGAGCTCCTGATAGGCGTTGTAGGGACGATCGGCGCGAATGTCGATCTCCAAGCCCGAAGCGCGCGCCATCGGCCCGACGACGCCCCACTCGATTGCGTGCTCCTTGCTCAATGGACCGATGCCGCTCATCCGTCTCGTGGCCGTGGGATTGTTCATGAAGGCAGGTACGATGTCCCTCTCGATCGGCTCGGCCATGGCCTGCGTTGCGGCGATCAGCGCTTCCGGATCGTCCGGGATGTCGCGATTCACCCCGCCGATACGGTTCATCCCGTAGTTCACGCGGTTCCCGGAAATGGTCTCGAGCAGATCCATCACCTGCTCGCGCAGCGCGTAGATCTCCATGAAGAGGGTATGAAAACCAATGCACTCCGCGGCGACGCCGGCCCACAGAAGATGCGAGTGCATGCGCTCGAGTTCGGCGATGATGGTTCTGATGTATCGCGCGCGCGCGGGCACTTCGATGCCGGCAATCTGCTCTGCCGCCCGGCAGAACGTCATGGCATGGACGTTGGAGCAGATGCCGCAGACGCGCTCGATCAAGGTGACGGCAGGGACCCATTCCCGTTTCTGTACCAGCAGCTCGATCACGCGGCATGTGACGCCGATTTCGATTTTGGCTTGTTGGACGGTTTCGCCGACGCACCTGACGCTCAGCTTGTAGGGCTCCTCGAGCGCCGGATGATAAGGGCCGATCGGAATCGTGTACGGCATGGTGCCTCGCTTAATCCTGTTCCGGCGGGCCCGCCTCGCGGAAGAAGCCCTCCTTCAATCCCGGCGGGCGCAGAAGCGGAACGAGGTTCGGGTGGCCGATGAACCGGACGCCGAAGAAGTCATGGATCTCGCGTTCGATCCACGATGCCATCCGCAGCGTCGGGGTGATCGATGCGATCGCGCCTCCGCGGGTGCACGTCTTGAAGCTTACGTACTGCCGTCGCAGACAGTAGTGGTAGATGATCGTCGTCTCGGCATCTTCCCGCGCCAGTCCGGTCATGGTGATCAGGCGGCAGCCCAGCGCCCTCATCTCTCGTGCCATGGCTCCGACGTCGAGCTGAGGCGCCGATATCCACAGGCTGTCGCCGTGTTCTTCTGCCGCGGCCGAGCCGGGAATGGCCGCCAATCTGGCGGCGAGGGCAGCGCGGGACAGATCGGCCTCAGCGGTGTGAGACGTTCCCATCAGGACCTCGCAAAGACGTCGTGAAGGCGCCGGCTGGCCGCCTTGCGGCGACACTCCTGGCACAATGTTCGTTGCTCCGCTTCCAACTCGGTGAGGGCCGCGCCATACACCTCCTCCAGAGCTTGCTCGGGTATCGGAATGATTGGTGTGCCGCAGCTCGTACAAGGGTGATACAGGATCTCATGCGCGACTCTGAGCTGCGACTGGTCGCCGGTTACCGGCGGCAGCTTGCCGCGGTTGGTGATTGCGTGCGTCGGGCAGTATTGCACGCACAAACCGCAAAACGAGCACTGGCCGGCAAAGAAGTTCCAGGTGATCCCGGTCTGCTGTTGCTCCGTGAACGAGATGGCTTTCGGTGAGCAGACGTAAGCGCAGGTCCTGCAGCCGGTGCACAGGCTCGCATCCTGCTCGATCAGACCGCGAAAGGGCGGCGGGCGGGGCGGCATGTCGTCGGGTCGCCGCGTCCGCGCGCGACGACCGAAGTTCCGCCTGACCATGCGCAGAATGCCCATCCGCTGCTTCCTTTTCAGCCGACGACCGCGAGCACTATCGCCGCCCCAGCGACCAAGCCACCCCAGAGCCAATAGAAGCGAAACGCGCGCTTCACGGTAAGACGCGCGGTCAATGCCGCCGTCAACGTAGCCAGCGCCGCCAACCCGAGGCTCAC